>JAFMCK010000055.1 GCA_017857825.1 Rhodospirillales bacterium | reverse complement strand
TGCGATTGACCCGCATACGGGACGCGTCCTGGCGATGGCCGGCGGCTATGATTACGCGCGCAGTCAGTTCAATCGTGCCACGCAAGCCGCTCGTCAGCCGGGGTCGGCGTTTAAGCCGTTCGTGTATCTGGCGGCGCTGGATCAAGGCTACACGCCGTCGACGAAGATCTTGGATGCGCCGTTTGTGATCGACCAAGGCCCGGGGCTGCCGAAATGGCGCCCGGCCAACTATGGTAACAAGTTTTACGGCATCTCGACGATGCGGCTCGGTATTGAAAAGTCCCGCAACCTGATGACCGTGCGCCTCGCGCAGGCCATCGGCATGGATAAGATCGCCGAATATGCCGAACGCTTTAATATCGTCGATAACATGCCGCAAACCTTGGCGATGTCGTTGGGTTCGGCTGAGACGACCTTGGAGCGATTGACGACCGCCTATGCTATGCTGGTCAATGGTGGCAAGCGCGTCACGCCGACGCTAATTGACCGGGTGCAGGACCGCTTGGGCCGCACCGTGTTTCGCCACGACACGCGAGCGTGCGAAGCGTGTCGGGTTGATGAGTGGGATAATCAACGCGTGCCCGAAGTGCCGGACACGCGCCAACAGATGACGGAGCCGGCCAGTGCCTATCAGATCGTCGGAATGCTGCAGGGCGTTGTGCAGCGTGGCACCGGGCGTCGTATCAGCGCCGTCGGTAAGCCGCTCGCCGGCAAAACCGGTACCACCAACGAAGAACGCGATACCTGGTTTGTCGGCTTTTCGCCCGACTTGGCGGTTGGTGTGTTCATCGGGTTTGACGAACCGACCCCGTTGGGTCGGCACGAAACGGGGTCTTCGGTCGCTGCACCGGTGTTTAAAGATTTCATGGAAATCGCGCTGAAAGATCAGCCGGCGACTCCGTTCCGCACGCCCCCTGGTATTCGTCTGGTTCGCATCGACGCCCGCACCGGCGAACCGGCTCGCCCCGGCGACAAGGACGTAATCTTAGAAGCCTACAAAGATGGCACCTCGCCGACTGCCCAGGCCGGTGTGATTGAAGGCCAAGGCTGGAGCGACACGGCCAGTGACCCGGCGTTTTCGGGAACCCCGTCGACGGGGACCGGCGGGCTTTACTGACGGGTGCTTGTGTTGGGCATGCGCCAGTTACACCGCACACACGCACGCAGCAACAAGTCTTGAGCGCTGCGCGCCGGGGCGCTAAAAGGGCGCAACACAATTTGAGGGAATTCAGATGCGTGCCGAATTTCAATCCATGGCCGACGAGATCGAGCAGTCCGCAGGACTGCTAAGGAGGCATCTTTGACTACGATCAAGCCAAGCTCCGCCTCGAAGAACTGAACGCTCTGGCAGAAAGCCCTGATCTGTGGAACGACCCAGACAAGGCACAGGCCTTAATGCGTGAACGCACTCAACTTGAGAGCGGTATCAAAGAAGTCGACGGCTTATTCAATGACCTGCGCGATACCCTGGACCTGATCGAACTCGCCGAAGCCGAGGACGATAAAGATGTTTTGGCGGAAGCCGAAGACGCCATGAACGACTTGTTGGCGCGGGCGCAAAAGGCACAACTGAAAACCCTGCTTTCGGGCGAAGCGGACGCCAACGACTGCTACTTATTGATTCAGGCCGGCGCCGGCGGTACCGAGGCGCAAGACTGGGCGGAAATTCTATTACGGATGTACACGCGCTGGGCGGACCAGCACGGCTATACCACTGAATGGCTCGAAGAAAGCCCAGGCGAAGAAGCCGGCATCAAGTCTACGACGGTCAAAATCAGCGGCGAGAATGCCTATGGTTGGCTCAAGACGGAGAGTGGCGTGCATCGCTTGGTGCGGATCTCGCCGTATGATTCGTCGGCGCGTCGGCACACCAGTTTTGCATCGGCTTATGTGACCCCGATGATCGACGACAACATCGACATCGATATCGACGAGAAAGACCTGCGGATCGACACTTACCGTGCGTCGGGCGCCGGTGGGCAGCACGTCAACAAAACCGAAAGCGCGATCCGCATCACGCACCAGCCGTCAGGCATCGTCGTGCAGTGTCAGAATGATCGTTCGCAACACAAAAACCGCGCCCAAGCGATGTCGATGCTGCGTGCGCGGCTTTACGAGATGGAGCTGAAAAAGCGCGAAGACGAAGCGCAAGCGGCCAATGACACCAAGACCGATATCGGCTGGGGGCATCAGATCAGGTCTTACGTGCTGCAGCCGTATCAGATGGTCAAAGACCTGCGCACTGAGGTCGAGACGTCGAACACCGCCGGTGTTCTTGACGGTGATATCGACATGTTCCTGGAAGCTGCGCTGGCTTCAAAAATTCAAGATACCCAGCAAGATGTCGGCTAGGGAACGTTCTCTATCATCATTATGCCCGCCTTACTGTAGCACCAATTCTTTAAATAAGATGGTTTGAACCTTCGCCGGCTGGATGACGTTTTCGATGATTTGCACCAATTCGAAACGCAATCGCTCCGAACCGGCTTTGCCGACCACATGTTGACGTTCCTGACCACGAAGGTGGGTTAAGATCGCGTCCATGACCTGGTCTTGCGCTTCTATTAAACGATCAACATCTCCGGGGGCGAGTTGTACGTCCACCGTGGCGCGAATAAACGGTGCGCGGCATTCGTTGGTTTTCAAATCGGTGCGGATTTGCGGCAGGCTGTGAAAACCGGTTTGCCAATCTCTAACTCGGCGTGGCTTTGCGGCTGTTCCCAGCCCATCACCATGTGCACGACGCCCAAGTAATACGAGAGCCCGCCCAGCAGCGAGATAGCGACGATGAGTGCGCTGCAAATAATGATAATTTTACCTGCTTTACCGCCTTTTTTACGCTTCTTCTTGGCGGGTGGTGTGGGGGCTTCCTCGGCCATAACGGTTTCCTCTCCCGACGATATTTGGGGGCTTTAGGTGCCCAGCAGCTCGGTGATTTTGGCTTTTAGCAGTCCCATATCAATGGGCTTTTGTTGATACGCAGACACGCCCGCCGCAAAGGCAGCTGATCGGTCTTCTGCCGTCGTGTGACCGGTCATGGCGATGATCGGCAAGGCTGCGGTTGAAGGCTCTGCGCGGAGCTTTTCAATCAATTCCCAACCGGTCATTTTTGGCAGGCTCATATCGGTGACGATCAGATCAGGATTTTCGGTGCGTACAGCGTCGAACCCGGCAACGCCGTCACTGGCCGTGATGACCGTGTGACCATCCGCGCCAAGACCCATGCTCAGGATCTCAGCTAGAATTTCTTCGTCTTCAACGACCAGAATTTTACCCATATCGGCGCGTATCCTTTTTTAAAGAATGCTTGATGTCATTGCGGCGGTCTGGCTTGGGTCATTTAGCCGGCGACGACGCAATTGCGCCCGCTTTCTTTTGCCTTATACAAGTTTTTATCGGCAGCTTCGATCAATGCGCTGTAGTCGCCGTCTTTCGGCACTTCAACGCTGGCGGTGCCGACACTAATGGTCACGTGGTCTGCTGCGCTTGACGCTTTATGTGGAATATTCAAGGCAGCAACTGTTTGACGCAGCGTATTGCCAAGCGCTTCGGCGCCGGCGGCATCGGTTTGCGGTAGGATGCCGACGAATTCTTCGCCGCCATAGCGTGCGATCACGTCTGCAGGGCGATTGAGTGCTTTTTTGAGCGCCTTTGCGACTTTCTTTAAGCAGTCGTCACCTGCTTGATGGCCATAAGTGTCGTTGAACTGTTTAAAGTGATCAATGTCCAGCAACACCACCGACAACCAATCGCCGGATCGCCGTGCGCGCTGCCATTCCATTTCAATGTTTTCGTCAAAGCGACGTGTGTTGGCAATCTCGGTCAGGCCATCGACAAACGCGATCTCGGTCAGGTAATCGCGGTAGCGCTTGAGCTCCAAGTGGTTGCGCGTACGTGCGATGACGATGGTCGCGTTGACGGGTTTGGTGACGTAATCAATGGCGCCGATTTCGATGCCCTTGGCCTCATCTGTTTCATCGGTAAGCGCGGTCACGAAAATCACAGGTATTCTTTTGGTTTCCGGGGATTCTTTGAGGCGGCGACAGACCTCATAGCCATCCATCCCGGGCATCATCACATCCAGAAGAATGAATCCGGGCGAATTTCGACGGCGAGCTTTAAGGCCGTTTCGCCATCCGTCGCGAAAGAGATATCGCCCATGTCTTCGAGGGTTTCGCTGAGGACTTCGATGTTCAATGGTTCATCATCGACGATGAGAATTTTCGATGGTGCGTCTGGTAGTTTCATGCGTTATCTCCGAGATCGACATCGATGTCTTGCGCGATCCGGTTCAAGGACTCAAGTGCTTTCACATAGTCGAGCTTGTCGGCTGCTCGCTTAAGGTCTTCCGTCGGCTTTGCGGCATGGCCGCCGAGGGCCTCGATAATATCCGGTATGCGTCGGCGCGCCGACATTCGGTTGGCTTTGAGTTCTTTTTTGAGTTCGATCAATAGTGGCGTCACGTGCGCAATATCAATCTCTTCTGTCGGCCCCGTTTCCACGGCGGCAGCCGAGGGGAGATTTTCTGCCAGCAGGCGCTGGACACGCTGGTGTGTTGCATGATGCGCCGAGATTAACGCCTCGGTATTAATTTTGGTTTCGCCCGCGTGAAGGGCGCCTTCGACCGCGTGTGCCTGATCTTGAAGTTGCACGGCGCCAATGGTGCCCGCAAGGCCTGCCACCGTGTGCGCAAGACGCATAGCTTCGTCATATTTGCCGGCGGCCAAGTGGCCGTTAATCGTGTCGCCAAGGTCTGCGTATTTGGTGTCAAAATCGCCGAGTATTTTGAAAAAGAATGCATTGTCCAGCCCCAGGCGTTGTTTTGCGGCATTGAATTGAAACGCCGCGTTATCGTCTGAGGGAGCGCCCGGCGCATGGGCTGGGGCGGGCGAGGCGGCCGTTTGTTTTGCGGTCGAGATCGAGTGGACCAGAGCGTCACCGTTTTGCGAACGCCAGCGAGCTAAGGTTTCAAATAACAACCGTGCATCAATGGGCTTCGAGATATGGTCGTTCATCCCGGCTTCGAAGCACGCGTCACGTTCTTCATCCATGGCGTGCGCGGTCATCGCAATGATCGGTAGGTCTTTAAGGGCCGGCACCGCACGAATCGCGCGGGTTGCTTCAAAGCCATCCATTTCCGGCATTTGCAAGTCCATCAGCACGGCATCTACACCGTCCTTGCCGGCCTTTAGACGCGCGACCACCGCTGCACCGTTGTCGCAGACCTCGGTAATGATGCCGACTTCATCAAGCACCCCGCATGCGACCTGTTGATTAAGCTCGTTATCTTCAACCAACAGGACACGCATGCCCTTAAGTGATAGCTCAATGGCGTCTTGTGGTAGGGTTTCAGATGACTGTTTTGCTTCGACGGCATCCCCGGTATCAGGGGTGGGCACCGCGAAATGTTTAACCAACGCATCAATCAACAAGGACGTGTTGACGGGCTTTATTAATAGCGCCGCCAAATCTAAGGACTCAGCACTTTTTTTGACATCGTCGTGCCCATACGCCGTGACCAGGAACATCGCAGGCGCAGGGCTTTTCATTTGCTCGGCCAACTGTGCGAGGTGGCTACTCAATTCGACCCCATCCATGAGCGGCATCCGCCAGTCGACAATGGCCAAATTATAAGGGGTGCCTGCTGCGATCGCCGACTCTGCCATCTTTAACGCTTGGTTTGGGTCTTCGGTGGTATCGATGTGCTTGAATTTCAGGCTTTTAAGGGTGTCCGTCAGGACATCCAATGCTGTTACATTGTCGTCGACGGCGAGCACGCGCAGCTTAGATGTATCTATGTTGTCGAGCCGTGGTCGCGCCGCCGCGTTTATCTGTTCTCCCATCGGGATTTCGGCAAAGAAGGTACTGCCTTCGCCGACTTTGCTCTCGACGTTGATGGCTCCATGCATCATTTCGACCAGTTCTTTGGTAATCGCGAGGCCAAGGCCGGTGCCGCCGAATTCGCGCGTGGTGGACGTATCGGCTTGAGAGAACGGGCGAAATAATTTGTCTGTTTGTTCCGGCGTCATGCCGATACCGGTGTCTTTGACCGCAATTTGGAGTCGACAATTTCCCTGTGAACGCTGTTTGCATTCTATGCGGATGACAACCTCGCCTTGCTTTGTAAACTTGATCGCGTTGCTGGCCAAATTGGTCAGAATTTGGCCGACTCGAAGCGGGTCGCCGATCAAGGCACGTGGCACTTCAGGCGCGGTCCAGAACAGCACTTCCAGGTCTTTGTCCGCTGCCATGTCAGTGACGTTGGTGGCGACGTTTTGCAGCACGTCATCTAAGTCGAAGGGCACGGGCTCGAACTCGATGCGGCCCGCTTCCAATTTTGAAAAATCTAAGATGTCATTGATAATGCCGAGCAAAGAGTGCGCAGAATCGTAAACTTTTTGAATGTAGTCGTGGGTTTTTGGCGATGCATCGGTCTTCAGGGCCAATCGACTGAGGCCGATAATCGCGTTCATCGGCGTACGGATTTCGTGGCTCATATTGGCGAGAAACGCAGACTTCGCCTGGTTGGCGGCTTCGGCAGACTCTTGCGCTTGTTTCAAGGCGGTAATGTCGACGCGAAAACCAACGATGCCGCCGTCGGGCGTGCGGCGTTCTGCGATCTTCAGCCATCGGCCATTGGTCAGTTGTTGTTCTAGGTTTTCATTGGCATGTTGATGATTGTCCAATCGCTCAGCAACCCAGGCATCAATGTCGCCATTGGGAATCTTATATTCGCCGCGTTCAGCGCCGATACGGATGATCTGTTCAAACTTGATGCCCGGATAGAATAGGTCTGACGACTTTGGATAAAATTCACGATATTTATCGTTGCATAGAACCAATCGATCTTCAGCGTCGAAATAGACAAAGCCCTCGTCCATCACGGCGATCGCATCAATCAGTTGATTGCGCGCTGTGCGGGCCTCTTCTTCGGCGCGCACGCGTTCGGTGATGTCGGAATAAGTGGTGACAAATCCACCTGATGGGATGGGCTCACCGCGAATTTCCAAGACTGTGCCGTCAGGTCGCGTACGGGTGAAGCGATGCGCTTCAAATTTTCCGGACAGTGCCATGCGCTCGGCAATCTGTTCTTCGGCGTCGCCCGGGCCGTATTCACCGCGCTCGGCATTGATACGAAACGCTTCCGACAGCGATACACCGGGTTTGATGACGTCATCTGGAAACTCGAGCAATTCGCGAAAGCGGTCATTCATCACCACCAGATTAAGGTTCGCGTCGACCATTGCAATACCTTGATCCATGGTCTCGAGGGTCAACTCCAGCCGCAATTGCTGGCGCGTCATTTCCTGGCTGAGATCATTGATGCGATAAATATAGCGGATCAGCCAAAACGCTGCCAAAAAGATCATGGGCAGGCCGATCAGACCGGCCAAAATGATTTTTAAGGTTTCGGCAATGGCCATATCTGTTTTGGCCGAGACATCTTTGGCGCGTATCAAGCTGAGTTCTTGTAACAGCGTTAGGCCCCGTACAGCCTCAGTATCACGGACGCGCACCAAGGCGTCGATTTGTTCTGCGCTCAGGCCGTTGTCGGCGGCTTCTTGGGCGATGCGCAGTTTCGCGGCATAGGTGTTGAGTACGTTTTCGATCTTGCCGAGTGCCTGGGCTTCATCGGCGCTGGGTTTGTTTGCGCGCAACTTTTCGATGATGTCCAAAGATAATGATAACTCGACGTCGGCGGCATCCAGATATCTTTGGTCTTGCCGCAACACAAAGTTTTTAAACAGGTGAATGAACCCGTCATAGCCCATGTGCTTTTGCAGCGCGGACAGCAACGTCGTGTCTTGGCGCGTTTGGGCCCCCTGCGCTTGCCACACATCGTTGATGTTACTGACACGGTCATAGGTGACGTAGAGAAAAGCGGAAAATGCCAGCGCCAATAAGACGGCGACACCGCCGACGACACGGGGCTCGGTCGACAAGCTCCGGGACTGGTTTTTTTCATTGCCGCTCGATCATGCTGGCCCTTGCGACATCATAGCGCATTTTAAGACTTATATTGTCGCACATTAACACAGGAACGCGAAAGCCTCATGCCATGTATGCGTTAGCGATTAAAGTGCTTGGACGGTAGCCAACACCTTGGCGACGTGACCTTTAACTTTTACCTTCGGCCAAACGTGCTGAATTACGCCCTTGCCGTCGATGATGAATGTGGCGCGCTGGATGCCCATGAATTTTTTGCCGTACATGCTCTTTTCCAGCCAAACGCCGTAGTCTTCGCACAAGTGGCCGTCTTCGTCGGACACCAATTGAAACGGTAAGTCATGCTTGGCGACGAAATTATCATGGCGCTTAACGCTGTCTTTGGACACGCCGACGACAACGGCACCGGCTTTTTCGAAATCTTTGATGTGGTCGCGAAACTCTTGGGCCTCGGTGGTGCAACCCGGCGTCATGTCTTTCGGATAGAAATACAATACGACGGTCTTGCCTTTTAGCGTCTTCATGGAAAGCGTATCGCCGGCATTGGTCGGCAAATCGAAATCAGGGGCTTTATCGCCGGCTTTTAACATTGTTGAACTCCTCTATTTTTCTCAGCATCGCAGAACGCCCATTTAAATCGTCAATGGATCGGTGATTTCAAGTCTTGGGCGGTTCGCCTTGTGGATCGCCGATGATCCGTGTGAAAATCTCGCGCACGCGCATTTCGATGTTTTGCAGCATTGCCGCCAAACTTTCGAGATCATCGGTGTCGGCGATTTCTGCAAGGTCTTCGGCCAACGGTGCCGAGAATTGCGCGACTTTGTCGTCATTAAGGTCGCCCTCAATGGTCAGGCTTAAAAATGTCTGTAAGTTCCGATATAAAATTTTTGCCCGCTTAAGTTCTGTTGCGTCGGCGGCATCAATCAGACCGCGGCGCGCCGCCGTTTCGAACACGTGCACCGCGTCGGTGCTTTGGATGTCCGGGTGCGCATGGGTGTGCGCCAGCACCAAGTATTGAGAGATAAAATCGATATCGACCTGACCGCCTGCAACTTGTTTGATCGCCCATATGCATTTCGTACCATGGGTCTTTTCAATGCGGCCGCGCATTTCGGCGACGGCGGCTTTGGTGGCTTCGATGTCACGGGGCCGCGTGAGGGCGTCGTCGATGATGGCGCGCACGCGGGGGCCTAAGTCCTGGGTCTCGAACACCACGCGGGCGCGCACCAGGGCCATGAATTCCCATACCCATGCATCTTCGGCATAATATCGCGCAAACCCCTCAAGCGCGCTCGACACCGGGCCTTTATTGCCGCTGGGGCGCAGCCGCATATCGATCTCATAGAGCGCCCCTTCCGCAGTCATCGACATGACGGCGGTGATCATGCGCTGGCCCAGCCTGGAAAAATATTGCGACACCGCCAGCGGTCGCTCGCCATCGGACTCGCGGTCCAAGTCTCCGCCGTCGTAGACGAACACGAGGTCTAAGTCGCTGGATGGCGTCAATTCGCGCGACCCCAGTTTGCCCAGTGCCAATACGCAAAATCCGGCATCCTTGATGCGCCCGTGCCGGGTCTCAAACTCGGTGATGACCAACGGGAACAATGTGCGCAGCACGGCGTCCGCGATATCGGAAAAATGGCGGGCGGCGGTGTCTGGGCGGATCACGCCCCGCAGCAGTTGCACGCCGACTTGAAAACGCTTGTCGGCATTCCAGCGCCGTGTGGCATCCAGATTGTCTTCATAGAACATGCAATCGGTCAGCGATTCCCGGCAGTCTGTGACCAATGTGTCGACATCGCCAAGCGGTGCGTAAAAGTCTGAACTCAGCACGCTTTCCAACAGGCTCGGTCGGCGGCCAAGATGTGCGGCCAAACGCGGCGCTTCGCCCATAATTTCGGCCAGCAGGTTTAAAAGATCGGGGAACGCATGAAACATCGTGAACAACTGTATGCCGGCGGGCAGGGCGGCGACGAACGCTTCAAAGCGCAGGAACGTCGCATCCGGGTCCGGTTGACGACCGATGGCGCGCAGGATCACCGGCGTCAACTCGGTCAGCAATTGCCGCGCCCGGGTTGACCGTGTCGCGCGCACACGGCCATGGTGCCAACCCCGGATCGTGGCATCCACGGTGGCCGGGCTCTGAAAGCCGATGCGCGCAATCGTTGCCAAGGTCTGCGGATCGGCCTCGACGCCGGTAAAAGCCAGATTGCCGAGTTCACCAGCCCCGTCGGCATCATCGGTCAGGGTGGGTTGATCGTCGAACAGCGCGCTGTAGTGACCTTGCACGATCTCAAGGTGGTGCAGCAAGGCGTCGTGAAGAGCTTGGCCGTCGTCATAGCCAAAAAACGCCGCCAAACGCGTGATGCCGGCATCATCTTCGGGCATGGTTTGCGTTTGCTCGTCATTCTGCATCTGCAGGCGATGCTCAAGGTTGCGGAGAAAGATATAGGCCTCGCGCAGTTCGTTGGCGGTGTTTGGCGAGACTTGATCCAAGGCCACCAAGGCATCAATGGCATTCAGGGTTTTTGGCGCCCGCACCGAAGGTTCACGCCCGCCCCAGATTAGCTGCTGGGTTTGCGCAAAAAATTCGATTTCGCGGATGCCGCCACGCCCAATCTTGATGTTGTGGCCGTTGACGGCAACCTCGCCGCCGCCGCGGTGCGCGTGGATTTGCCGTTTGATCGAGTGGATGTCCTGGATCGCTGCGAAGTCCAAACTTTTGCGCCAGACAAAAGGCCGCAGCCGATCCAAAAACGCCTGACCTGCGGCCAGATCGCCGGCGATCGGGCGCGCTTTGATCATCGCCGCACGCTCCCAGTTTTGGCCCAAGCTTTCATAATACGTCTCAGCCGCCAGCACCGAGATGGCGAGTGGCGTCGAGCCCGGGTCGGGGCGAAGCCTAAGGTCGACCCGAAACACATAACCATCCGTTGTGCGTTCGTCCAAAAGCTTGGCCAGTGTGCGCGTCATACGGATCACATGTGGCTGCAATTCGTCGGCATCCGCGTCTTCGTCTTCGTGGGTCATCTGCGCGATGTCGAACAGGCAGATCAGATCGATGTCGCTGGAATAGTTCAACTCGCGCGCACCCAGCTTGCCCATGCCCAAAACGATGAACCCCGAGCCGATCTCGGGATCGTCTGGGTTCTTCAGGGTAAAGGCACCGCGCGCCGCTGCCCTGCGGATGACAAATCGGGCGGCGGCTGCCGTCGCTGCGTCCGCAAAACCGGATAGCGCGGTTGTCACTTTGTTCAGATCCCAGGCGCCGCTGATGTCGGCGATGGCGATGGTCAGGGATATGCGCCGTTTGGCAATCCTCAGCGCCCGCATCAATGCGGCTTCGTCTTGGTTTCTCTCGTCGTCACTACTAGTGACGAGGGCTTGCACGCTGTCGATGACCTCGTTGCTGAGCACATCGGGTCCGTCGGCGATGATACGCTGCAGCCAAGAAGGCTCACGTAAGATGCATTGGGTTAAAAACGGGCTGTTGCCGAATACATCGTTCAACAACTTAGCCGCACCCACGTTTTGGCGAAGCGCCGTCGCAAAGGCGGCTAAATCATCACCGTCTTCTGCGCAGTATGCCGTAAAATCTTCCCAACCGCGTTCCGCCGCCTCCAGGTCACTGGGGCTGGGCATCCGGGCTGCGTTTTCATCATCCAAGGGCAAGGCACTTTGCATCCATTTGAACTACGCCCGCCCCGGCGCCGCGTAAAGTATTTCGGCACTTTGGTGAACGACGTGTATTCTTTCTATGTGGGTCAATGCACGGTTTACTGGTCGTTAAGTGAAGGTTATGGATACTATATATACGTATACGTCCGATTCGGGCGGGTGTATCGCGTTATCGCGTGCGGAGGATCGCCAACAGCGCACCGCCGCCGCCAGGATGGATCAGAGTATTTGGTCAGACGTACGGTCAGCGGATGTATTCAGTTGCTTAGCGGCCTTGGTGCAGGGGTCGCCATCATTGCATTGCTGATCGCCTGGCAATTGCACAAAGGCCCCGTGTCGCTGTCGTTCCTGACGCCTTACGTCGAGCAAGCGCTGAACAGCGGGCATCGCAGCTTTAAGCTCGCCATAGATGATACCACGCTGACCTGGGCCGGTTGGGAGCGTGCGGTCGAGCTTCGCGTTAAAAATGTACGCGCTATCGGCGAAAGTGGCGGGGCCGTGGCGCGCATTCCCGAGTTATCCATATCCCTTAGCGGGGCTGCATTGTTACGCGGTCAACTGGCCCCTAAGAATATTGAACTTTTGGGTTTGGCGCTGCGCATCAACCGTGCCGAAGACGGTACGCTCGATATAGAAGTCGCCAGTAACAATGCCCCGATCGAACCCAATATTGCCGAGGGCTTGCTGGGCTGGCTGATGAAAAAGCCTGATCCGGGCTCGCCGATGAGCTATCTGCAGACCGTGCGCATCAGCGGTGCGACGATGACTTATGACGACCGGGTCACCGCGCGCGCGTGGGAGGCGCCGGTCGGTTATTTTCGCTTGGACCGGGCACCGCATGGTCTGATCGCCGAGGGCTCGGTGCTGATTGATGTCGAAGGGCGGGTTGCGGATATCGCCCTCAACGGGTCGTTCCACAGTGATAATCAGCGCTTAGATGTGACGGCGACGTTTAATGACATGGCGCCGGCATCTTTTGCCGCTTTGGATGAGGCGTTCGCGCCGTTTCGTGCCATCGACCTGCCGCTCAGCGGGACGTTTGTTGTTGGCACGACACTTGGCGGTGCGGTCGAGACCGTCGGCTTCAACGTTCAAGGTGCTGCGGGCACCTTGAATCTGCCTGACCCGTTCGCGGTGCCTATTGGTGTCGAGCGGTTAGCGATGCGCGGCTTCTTCAATGGTGATAGCGGTATGGTGTCGTTGGATCGAGTTGACGTGGTATTTGCCGAGGGTGCGGCTTTGACCCTGCCGGCACCGATTTCGCATACTTTTCCGATCACCGATGCCGCGCTGAAAGCAACCTATAACACTGAGTCCGGTATCGCCGAGATTAAGGATATGACCATCGGCTTGGACGGCCCTCGGTTTGCTGTGAAGGGAACAGTGGCTGGCATAAATGCCAACGAGACACCGATGACGGTGAAGGCCGAAGCGACGCTTAACAACGTCCCCGTGCCGGAATTAAAAACCTATTGGCCGGCTAGTCTCGGCAGCGATGCGTATACTTGGGTTACCGAGCATATCACTGAGGGCGTCATGCAGACAGCGACGGTCGCTTTGGACGTCACCGTGCAGCCCGACGGGCGTTACGTGCTCAACAGTCTGAACGGGACCATGGCGGCGGATGGTGTCGAGGTCATTTATCTGCAAGGCATGCCTGCGGTCACCGGTGCGGCCGGGCAAATGACGTTCGACGAGAAGACCTTTAATGTCCTGGTCGAAAAGGGCGAGACCGGCGCCGTCAAAATCAATGGCGGGACGATCCACATCACCGGTTTGGATGAAGTCGATCAGTATCTCGATGTGGCGATTACCATCGACACGCCGGTGCGTGACGGCCTGCAGATCATTGATCATGAGCCACTTGGTTTCGCCAAAGCCGTCGGTATTGATCCGGCCAAGACCGAGGGCGCGGCGTCGATTGATCTCAGCCTATATTTGCTGTTGGCGAAAGACCTCGCCATGGATGACGTTAAGGTGGCCGCACAGGCAAACCTGACCGGTGTTGCCGTTGATAATGTGGTGCTTGGGCGCGGCATTCGCGACGGTAATCTCCACCTTGATGTAAACAAACAACGGATGAAGGTCGAAGGCAGCGTGCAGATGGGCGCGATCCCGGTCAATTTGGTATGGGAAGATCGCTTCGAAGACGGCGCCCCTTATGACAGCCGATATTTGATGACGGCGCGCATTGATGATGTCGCAGATGTGCGGGACCTGGGCGTCGATCCGGGCGTACTCGCAAGCGACATGATTTCGGGTGGGATTGATGCCGAAGTCGGCTACACGGTATTCGATAAACGCACGGCACGCCTTGAAATCGGCGCCGATATAACGCGTGCAGAAATCCGCGTGCCGGCATTGGATTGGCGCAAGGACGGCGGTGACAGCGGGCATGCCGATGTCACCATCTTGCTGGAAAACGGCTTGATAAAAAGCGTGCCCAAGTTCGAAGTCGCGTCACGCGACTTGTCGGTGCAGGGTGACATCGTTTACAGCGCCGGCGGATTGGGGTTGGAGCGGGTCAATCTCAAGCATGTGCTGTTCGGCCGCACCGATGTATCGGGGGCTGTCATTGCACGTGCTGACGGCAGTTGGGAAGTTGGTTTGCAGGGGCCTGAACTGGACTTTGCACCGCTCTGGGATCAGGTGATGAACGACCGACCCGGTAAAAAAACCGACATTCCCGATATGACCATCGTCGTTGAAATCGACAAGTTGTGGACCGATAAACAACGCTTTTTGGGCCAGGTTTCCGGCACTTTCGTGCACAACCGCGATATCTGGCGCACCGTCTTGTTGGACAGCAAGATTAACGGCCAAAGCCAATTGGATATCGATATGGCCCCCGATGCATCGGGCAACCGTATATTGGGTGTCACCGCGGAAAATGCCGGCGATGCACTTCGGTTCTTTGATTTGTTTGAAAACATGTACGGCGGGCTGCTGGAAATTCGTGGGCAATACGACGATGCCGCGCCGGCCCGGCCGCTTCAAGGTAAGCTTCGTGTGGTCGATTATCGGGTCCGTAAAGCGCCTTTGATGACGCGCATTCTATCGGTCATGGCCTTGACCGGGATCGTCGATGCAATGACGGGTGAAGGCTTGAATTTCAACGAGCTTGATGTGCCGTTCACTGCGTTGGATGGCGAGCTTCGCATCCAAGAAGCGAAAGCAACCGGCACTTCTATTGGCTTCACCGCGTCGGGCACAATCTACACCCATGCGGATGTTGTAAACCTGCAAGGCACCGTGGTGCCGGTGTATGCGGTGAATTCGTTCTTAGGCAAAATCCCACTTCTTGGCAACATTCTGACAGGCAACGAAGAAGGCGGGGGGATCTTTGCCGCCAACTTTAACGTCACCGGCCCGATTGAAGATCCGATAACGTCCGTCAATCCGCTGTCTGCGCTGACGCCAGGGATTCTCAGAAGTCTTTTCGGTGTCATCGGCGGTGGCGGCAATTTGGATCCTCTCTCCGACCCGCTGCCGAACAGCGACGCACTTATTCAATAACACGCATCCCCCGTCATTCCCGCGCGGGCGGGAAACCATACCTGCGGTGGGCACCGCCTACGCGGGGGCGGCGCGAGAAAGCTTCCTTAAACCGGGCGCACCAGCGCGTGGCGTTTTTTGCCCGCCGATAACTTGATCACACCGTCCGCGTTGACGGCGCTGGCGTCGATGATTGCGCGTTCGTCAGAGATTTGTACGTCGTTGAGTTTCGCGCCGCCGCCTTTAATTAAGCGTCTGGCATCGCCGTTGGATCCGGCGAGACCTGCATCGACAAGCAACGTCAAAATGCCGACCCCGGCGTCAATAGACGCGCGCGGGATTTCAATGGTCGGCAGAGTGTCACCAATGCCGCCTTGCTCGAACGTGCTTTCCGCCGAGGCACGGGCCGATGCC
>JAFMCK010000324.1 GCA_017857825.1 Rhodospirillales bacterium | reverse complement strand
CTGGCTGCCAACATTGATATGCGCAAAGCCCTCGCATGGCCGGTGCCGACGAAGCCGGGTGACACCATCTGGATGGGCGCGATCGATGCGGAAGGTCGCGCGGTCTCGTTTATTCAAAGCATTTTTTGGGAATATGGCTCTGGCGTTGTCGTGCCGGAGACCGGTGTGTTGTTCCAAAACCGCGGCCACGGCTTCACGTTGGACGCCGCGCATCCGAACGTCTTGGCGCCGGGCAAGCGACCGTTCCACACGCTGAACCCGGCGATGGCGACCCTCAATGACGGCACGGTGCTGAGCTACGGCACTATGGGCGGCGAAGGGCAGCCGCAGACCCAGGCTGCCGTGTTTGCGCGGTATGCCTTTTTCCAACAAAGACTGCAGGAATCCGTCACCGCACCGCGTTGGCTTTTAGGCCGCACGTGGGGCGAGGAAAGCACGACCTTAAAATTGGAAAGCCGATTTGATTCAGCGTTGGTGCAACAGCTGCGGGACGCCGGCCACACCATAGACATGATGGAGCTGTTTACCTCGACTATGGGTCATGCCGGCGCCGTCGCATTGCGGCCGAACGGCGTTTTTGAGGGCGCAACCGATCCGCGAAGCGACGGGGCTGTGGCCGCGTTCTAGGCCTTTCTGCGCTGGACAGGTCCGATCATCTGCCTATCATCGCGGAATGGGATCGATAGAATCCTGACGTATAATAGGGAGCGAACGGATGGGGCGCTATTTCGCATTAATTGGTATGGCGTTGGGTGTCGGGGTCGGCATCATTCTCACCATGGTCGGATTTGCAGCCGGACCTTGGGTCTTGATGGTCGCGGTACCGTTTACTTTGCTGGGCATTTATGACGTCCTGCAAGCGCGACATACGCTGTGGCGCAACTATCCGATTATCTCGCATATGCGCTGGGTTTTCGAAGGCATCCGACCTGAGATTAGGCAGTATCTGATTGAAAGCGACGCCGACGCGTTTCCGTTCAATCGCGAGCAACGCTCGTTGGTGTATCAACGCGCCAAAAACGAGCTGCAGACTATACCGTTCGGCACCCAGCAAGATGTCTATGCATCTGGCTATACGTTTTTTAGCCATTCATTTAAGCCCGAGCATGTCGATCCAGCGTCCCTGCGCATTACGGTCGGTGGTCCGGATTGCAAGCAGCCCTACAGTTGTTCGTTGCTGAATGTTTCGGCGATGAGTTTCGGTGCGCTCAGCGGCAACGCCATTGCTGCACTCAATCGGGGCGCCAAGATCGGCGGCTTTGCGCACGACACCGGCGAAGGGGGAATATCGAAATATCACTGGGCACAGGGCGGCGATATCATTTGGGAATTGGGCTCAGGCTATTTTGGCTGTCGCAATAACGAAGGCGGCTTCGATGCGGATATCTTCGCCGAAAAGGCCAAGCACCCGCAGATCAAGATGATCGAGATTAAACTGTCGCAAGGTGCCAAGCCCGGTCACGGTGGCATGTTGCCGGGCGCCAAGGTGACTCAGGAAATTGCCGATGCGCGGGGCGTGCCGATTGGTACGGACTGCATTTCACCGGCGGCGCATTCGGAGTTTTCAACGCCGTTGGGGTTGATCGATTTTATTTCAAAGCTGCGCGAGCTTTCGGGCGGCAAGCCGGTCGGCTTTAAGCTGTGCGTCGGCCACCGACGCGAATTTATGGCTGTCATCAAGGCGATGTTGAAGCGCGATGTGTATCCCGACTTTATCGTCATCGATGGAAAAGAAGGCGGCACCGGTGCGGCGCCGTTGGAGTTCGCGAATTCCGTCGGGTTGCCGCTACGCGACGGCTTGCACTTCGTCAATATGGCGCTTGTCGGGGCTGGAATCCGTGATCGGATTAAGCTCGGGGCCAGCGGCAAGATTGTTTCCGGTGCGGACATGGCGCGCGCCATGGGATTGGGCGCGGATTGGTGTAATTCGGCCCGTGGGTTTATGTTCTCAATCGGCTGTATACAGGCGCGGGCGTGTCACACCAATCGTTGCCCGACTGGGGTTGCGACACAAGATCCGCTGCGTCAGTCTGGTCTGCACGTCGGCGATAAAGCGCAACGAGTCGCGAATTTCCACCGCAATACCATGACCGGTTTTGCCGAGATGGTCGGAGCCATGGGCCTGACATCGCCCCACGAGATCACGTTTAACATGATCAATTTTCGCGAACCCCATCTGAGCGGGACGTCTTTGGTGCACCTAGAACCCGGCCAGTTGGACCGCGCCGATTGCCCCGAGGAATACGCCATGCACTGGCGTGTCGCGTACGCGGAATCGTTTCATCGGTTGGATCATACCGGGAGCGCGGCGGCGGATTAATTGAGGTCCATTGCTGCGTCGAGGGCCGTGCCTACGATAACCAATTGTGGAATCGTGTACAGGAACGAATCCAATGTCCGCACCATAGCCGCTGGGTCTTCGAGCGGTGCGGGTGCAAGGCCGCGTGACAGCGCGCGGCCTTGAACGTCGGCCGTCACCGGTGCCATTGCCGATATCAAATCATCCATGCGTGAAGCAATCTCGCCGCGTTGCATCGCATCGCCGATCCCAGGGGCGATCGCCAACAACAGCTTTGGCCAAATCGCGAGATGTCGATAGAGCGTCGGAATAACTTGTCCGCCGTTGTTCGGGATGCCGGCGCTGAGCATAAGCACGGCGGCGCGGACATCGGGCTGCATTTCGTCCAGGTTCAGCGGCGCCGGTAGTTTGATGGCCGCCGGCGCGGCAACCGGATCGCGACGTGGCAATGCGGCTGTGCTCTCCGCCGCAGACGCCGTGCCTGCAAGAATTTCTCGCACTGTCGTCATCAGGCCGAGGTTGATCGGATTCATGCGATTGTAGGTCGTCAGCATCGCCTTGATTACCTTGCAATCCTCAGCGCTGACGCC
>JAFMCK010000323.1 GCA_017857825.1 Rhodospirillales bacterium | reverse complement strand
TCGTCCAGTTTTATCGTATGCGCCGTGGTATCGACGCTTTCGACCACGCCTTGGCGATATTGAATGGCATGATTTTCATAATGACCATCGTCTTTGCGCAAATAGGTTCCAGCTTCTTCAATGATGCCGGTTAAAACGTAAGGGATCGCCATCCGAGAATACGGCGGCTCGGGCTCGGAGCCGATCATCACCACTTCTGCGTCGGGGTCCGCCTTTCGCAAGGTATCTGCGGCGGTCACGCCAGCAGGGCCGGCACCGATGATGACATACGTCATGGTTTCTCTCCGTAAAAATACGTGTTTCTGAGGGAGGGTTTCCCCTCCCTCATCACACATGTGCTCTTCTAAAGACCGAGGCGGTTTAGCGTATCGTTGGTCGGCACGCCTTCTGTCGTCCAGCCGCGGAGTTGGTAGTACTCCGGCAACATGGTCTCAAGATGGTTGGTCAGACCTTCGGCCGGGCCGGTCTTTGCGGCATCCTTCAGCAAGCGTGCCGGCAAATTATCGTCCTTCGCCGTGAAGCCCGCTGCGTTGTTGAAGTTCCGCTCCAAATTCCATATCCGCTCGCCCACTTCAAGCAACCGATCCACCGACCAGTCACCTTCACACGATGCATCGATCTGCGGTGCCACGTCTTCGAGCGACCACGCAAACGAGGTGAAGACGCAGATACCGGCACTGTCGAACACCGCCGTGGCGTCCTGGAACGCCTTGACCAAGCCGGCCTTGCCTTCGGACACCAGCGGATCAGTTTTTTCCGGAATGCCCAAAACTTCGGACGCAACGGTGTAGCCCCGCAGGTGACAGGCACCCCGGTTCGATGTGGCGTAGGCCAGCCCCATGCCCTGAATGCCGCGCGAGTCATACGCCGGGAATTCCTGACCTTTGACCGACATCGACAAATCGGCATGACCGTATTTTTCACACAACAGTTTCGAGCCAAGGCCAATTTCAGCACCGAAGCCTTCACCCTTGCCGGTCAACTCGGCCAAATCCGTCAACGCCTTGGCGTTGCCGAACTTAAGCTCAATCCCGCCGGTTTCCTTGTCGGTGAGGATGCCGTCTTCGTACATCTCCATCGCCGCGCCGACGGTGGCACCGAACGAAATCGGATCAATGCCCTGTTCGTTGCAGATGAAGTTGGCGAACGTCAGCGCATCAAGGTCATCGACGCCCGTCGCGGCGCCAAGCGCCCAAGCGGCTTCGTATTCCAGGCCACCCGAGGCAATTTGATACTGCGGACGTTCCGCGACCGTGTAATGGGTGCGGTCGATTGTCGAAATACGCCCGCATGCGATGGTGCACCCGAAACACGCCGCATTGCGCACCAAGTTCGGCTTGCCGTCGGATTCCCGCGGCTCCGCCATCGCTTCGGCGGAAATCGAATGCGCACCGGCGAACTGGACATCGCGGTGGTTATGAGTCGGCAAAGCACCGGTTTCGTTGATCACGTTCATCAACACTTGCGTACCGAACGCCGGCAAACCTTCGCCTGTCACGGCGTTGCCGGCCAAAACCGCCTTGCCGGCAGCAGCGGCTTCAAAGAAGCGCTTCGGATCTTTGACCGAGACCCCCAAGGTGCCGCGAATGGCAACGGCCTTCAGATTCTTCGACCCCATCACGGCGCCGACGCCGGAACGCCCGGCGGCACGGTGATAGTCGTTAACGACACAGGCGTACTTCACACCCTTTTCGCCCGAGATGCCGATAGACGCCACACGGATTTGCGGATCGCCGTGCTTCTTCTTGATCGCATCTTCGGTATCCCAAACGCTGGTGCCCCACATATCGGACGCATCAATCAGTTCGGCATGGCCATTGTCGAGCATCAGATAGACTGGCGTCTTCGACTTGCCTTCGAAAATGATCATATCGTAGCCGGCGTTCTTCATTTCGTTACCGAAGAACCCGCCCGAGTTCGAGCACGCAATCGCACCCGTCAGCGCACCCTTGGTGATCACCGAATAACGCCCGGCGGTGGATGCACTGGTGCCGGTCAACGGCCCGGTCGCCATGATCATCTTATTGTCGGGGCTGAGCGGATCGACCTTTGGATCGACTTCTTCAACGAAATATTTCGTCGCCAAGCCTCGCTGGCCGAGGTACTTGTTGGCCCACTCCATATTCAGTGGTTCGTCTTTACACGTCCCCGCTGTCAGATTGACGCGGAGGACTTTTTTTGCCCAAGACATTTCCTATCCTCCCTTAAGCCGACGCCTGACCGACGTCTGTTTTTTCCGCCCAAGCGCGCATTTTATCGAGCCCGGTCCAGTTCGCATCGACATAAGTGATGGCATCGGTCGGGCACGCTTTGGCGCACTCCGGCTCACCTTCACAAAGATCGCATTTGATCACTTTGCCGGTGTCTGCGTTGTAGTTCACTGTGCCGAACGGACAGGCAATGGTGCAGACCTTGCAGCCGACGCACAGATTATCGTGAACAATTTTCGCTCCGGTTGCCTTGTCGAGCGTGATCGCATCGACCGGACACGCGTGCATGCACCAGGCTTCATCGCACTGGGTGCATGTATAAGGTACAAAGCGGCCTTTATCGTGGAACGAGAAAACCTTGATCCGTGATTTCGCCGGATTGAAGACATCTTCGTTATCGTACGAACACGCCAATTCGCACTGCAGGCAGCCGGTACATTTATCCGGATCGATGTTGAGTGATTTTTGCATGAAAGGTCCTCCCGAGGGTGTCAGTGTGGCACGAAACCAGGAGGTGTGCGTTAGGATCGCCCCGTAACGGCGCAATTTTCAAGGCGCCGAAAGCGGCCTGAATAGCTCCCAAAACAGTCCTCCCTGTTGCCACAAGACTAACACTGTTCGACGGTCGCCGAACACTTAAATTTTGGGGCTGACATAGATAAGCTCGAAGTATTCATATTTTTACCCATTCGAC
>JAFMCK010000322.1 GCA_017857825.1 Rhodospirillales bacterium | reverse complement strand
GGCGCGAAGGCAAACACCATGATCACATCGTTCACTGAGACCTGCACCAGCGTGTAGGTCGCATCGCCTCGGGTCAGTTGAGACCATACAAAAACCATCGCCGTACACGGCGCCGCGCCCAACAAAATCAATCCGGCGATATATTGCTGCGCGTCCGCGGGCGCAATCAGATCGGCAAAAAGGTACTCGAAAAACAAAACGCCGAGTGCAGCCATGGTAAACGGCTTGATCAGCCAATTAACCACAAGCGTCAAAATCAAGCCTTTCGGCTTGTCACCGATATGACTGAGGCTAGCAAAATCAACCGCCACCATCATCGGGTAAACCATCGCCCAGATTAGCACCGCGACGACCAAATTGACTGAGGCATATTGCCAGCTGGCCAAAACCTCGAACACGCCCGGAAACAGATTTCCGAGGACGAGCCCGGTCAAAATGCACAGCGCTACCCAAACCGACAGCCATTTTTCGAAAAAGCCTATACCCGCCGGCGGCTCAATCGCACCTTGGGTTGCGTCTGTTTTCGTTGTCATGATCAGTGTCCCCGCGCTGCACGTTAAGGGTTTCGACAGAGCGAAGTTGACCCCGCTCAAAGACCGTTACCCCTACGCAGGCCGCGCCCAATTGACAAGCCTTGAGCTGTAATTGATCAGCTGGGTGGATGCAGAACGATCTTTGCCGCAGCGGTACGTCCAGCGAGCAGGTCTGCGAACGCAAGGGGGCCCTCGGCCAAGGGGCGGACTTCAATCCAATCGAGCGTCCCAAGCGCCCCCGACGCCATCGCCGCCACAGTCGCTCGGAAATCGTTCATGGTGTAAGTATAGGCACCGACCATAGCGATTTCCTGCAAGGTCAGGCGACGGGCATCGAAGCCATCCACGCCATCGCCAAGTCCCACGTGCACGATAACCCCATCTGGGCGCGCCGCACGGACAGCGGCTTGGCGAGTCGGCTTGATGCCGACCGCGTCGATGATGATGTCGGCGAAACCTGGATTAATGGCGTCGACATCGGTTGGATCAACAACATTTGTGAAACCGGCTTTAAGCGCCGTCGCGCGGCGCAGCGGATTGGTTTCAGCCACGCTCACATCCATACAGCCGAGCGCACGCAGCGCCAGAGCGGCGCCGAGGCCGACCGCACCGCCGCCCATCACCAACGCGCGTCCTTCCGCAGTTGGGCGCGCCGAATGCCGGTCTGCGAGCATCACGGCATGCCAAGACGTCGCCAAAGGTTCAGCCAAGGCGGCATGGGTGAAGTCTAAATTGTCTGGGATGTCGATCAAATTGCGCTCGGGCACAACGATTTTTTCAGCAAACGCACCAGGCCGTGGCGGCATTGAGATAATTTCGCGAGATGCACATAAATTGCTACGCCCGCCCAGGCAATCTCGGCAGCGCCCACACGTGACCAGCGGGTTGATCACCACACGGCGCCCAGCACCGGCGCCGTTTGCGACAACGCCTGCCGCTTCATGCCCTAAAATCAGCGGCGCCGGCCGGCGATCATCGTGGCCAAGATAGGCATGCATATCGGATCCGCAAATGCCGACCGAGCCGACATTGACGATCACCTCGTCCGAAACCGGTTCGGGGTCTGGGACATCTTGAAATGAGATGCTTTCCGGACCCGTATAGACCAAGGCTTTCATCTGAAACTCTCCTACTTGGCAGTGAAACCGCCGTCGACCGGGATGGTCTGACCAGTGATATACGCCGATGCTTTTACTGCGAGAAAAATCGTGATGCCGTCCAAGTCCGCAAGCTCACCATTGCGACCGATCGCCGTCATGGCGGCATTGTGTCCGGCTTTTTCAGGGTCGGCAAACACCGGCGCGGTGAGCTCGGTCGGGAAGAATCCAGGCGCAATCGCGTTCGCCGTGACGCCGTGCTTCGACCATGCTTCGGCCATCGCACGGGTCAACTGCACAACCCCGCCTTTCGATGCGCCATAGGGGACACTATTGGCAAAAGCACGATAACTCTGCAGGGACGCAATATTGATGATGCGACCGTAGCCGCTTTCGATCATCGCGGGCACACATGCGCGGGCAAGAAAGAACGGGACGCTCAAATTCAAATGCATGGTCTGATCCCAGGACTCGATCGTGATCTCATCCCAAGGCTCGCGTAGATTGACGCCGGCCGCATTGACGACAATGGCCGGCGGACCAAACGCTGCGGTCGCTTCTGCAACCAAATCCGGAATTGTCGCCCTATTGCCGAGATCAGCCTGGACGGCTGCCGCACGACCGCCATTCGAGTCGATCTCTGCGACGGCTTGTGACAGGCGCGCGACATTTCTGGCCACCAAAATCACCGCAGCACCGGCACCCGCAAGGGCACCAGCCATGCGTCGCCCGATTCCCGATGACGCCCCCGTCACAAGAGCGACCCGTCCGGTCAGATCAAATGCGTCACCCACTTTGTGGTCACTCATCGGTTAAGATCAAATGTCTCATCGGGGAAATACTTGTTGAGGCGCACGTCGCCCGTGCGCGCATGCGCTTCCATGCCTTCAAGACGGGATATCCGGGCCGTCACTTGCGCCACATCACGGTTGGCTTCACGTGTCATGCGTTGTGTCGTCACCACCTTGATAAATTTATGCACCGATAGACCGCCCGTGTAATGGCCCGCCCCCTTGGTCGGCAAAATGTGGTTGGTACCAGAGCACTTGTCACCAAATGCCACCGTGGTTTCTTCACCCACAAACAGCGATCCGTAGCTCTTCAATCGGTCGACGTACCAATCCAAATTCTGCGTCTGCACTTCAAGGTGCTCGGGTGCATATTGATCACTGACCGTGGCAGCTTCCTCGTCGGTATCGCAGAAAACGATCTCGCCGTAATCCCGCCATGCAGCGGTCGCAGCCTCCCGCTGAACGTCGGGCAATTTATCGATCAAGCC
>JAFMCK010000054.1 GCA_017857825.1 Rhodospirillales bacterium | reverse complement strand
GCGCGCCCCGGCAGGGGGCTTGCTTCGCACCTTTAAGGGAGTCGGCGAAGCGGTCGACATTGGCGACGTTTTGGGCATCGTCGCGGATCCGTTCGGCGACGCAGAAATGGATGTTACCGTAAATCACTCAGGTGTCATCATCGGGCGTACCAATTTGCCCGTCGTCAACGAGGGCGACGCACTATTTCATATCGCCGTCCCTGATGTCGCCTCCAATCTTGCCGCAGAAAGAAACCTGACCGCGCACAGCAATGCCGCACCCATGTTCGATGAAGACGAAATAATCTAAAAACGCGAGCACGATGATTAATTTGAAACGCGGCTGCCCATGCCGCAGAAATTCTCTATTTGACCTTGCGCTGTCATAATAATTGCAGGTGAGCATTCACGTCGCCGACGCTTGCGCACGACGCCGCAGGCAATTACTTTGAAGCTAAGTTAACGTTGCATTTCTGCGTGCCGGGCACGCGTGTCGTTTTAGGAGTTATCATGGACGTTGTTGCCGGTCCGGCGCTGGTGCTGATTTACCATCTGATCGATCTTTACACCTGGGTGCTGATCATCGGGGTCATCATGAGTTGGTTGATCGCGTTTAACGTGGTCAATCTGTCCAATCAATTCGTGCGTATGATCTATGAGGTCGTCACACGTTTGACGGAACCACTGTTGGGGCCGATTCGCCGCATTTTGCCGGATCTTGGCGGTGTCGATATATCGCCGGTAATTCTGATTTTGCTGTTGTGGTTCGTGAAAGATGTGATCGCACGCCTCGCTATTCGGCTTGGCTAAACGAACGGGTCCGTTTTCGCTCTGCGACGACGGTCTCCACCTGAACCTGCGCGTTACCCCGAAAGCTGCCAAGAACGCGATCGGCGATGTGGTCGCTGACGGACAAGGATGCGGCGTCCTCAAGGTGGCAGTCACCGTCGTTCCCGAGAAAGGTAATGCCAACGCTGCGGTGATTGCGCTTTTGGCAAAATCATGGAAGCTCCGCAAAACGGATATCGAGGTCGTGCGGGGCGCGACACAGCGCACTAAAACGATCCTGATCCGCGGCGGCGATCAAGACTTAGCGACCCGCTTGGGCAAAATGTTGACGCAAAAATAATGGGGAGTGAGCGGCATGAGCGAAGCACACATCATTGACGGCAAAGCCTTCGCAGCCGGCCTTCGCGCCCGGGTCGGCGCAGAAGTCGCCCGCATCAAAGCGGCGCACGGCCTGACGCCGACGCTAACCGTCATCTTAGTTGGCGAGGACCCGGCGAGCCAAGTTTATGTCCGCAACAAAGGCACCCAGACCAAAGAAGCCGGTATGAATTCGGTCACCCACCGCTTAGACGCGGACACGCCCGAGGCCGAGCTTTTGACGCTGATCGAAAGCCTGAACGCAGACCCCGCCTGCAACGGCATTTTGGTGCAGTTACCCCTGCCGAACCATATCGACGAAAGCAAAGTGCTGGCCACGATCAATCCGGACAAAGACGTCGATGGGTTTCACGTGATCAATGTCGGCCGACTTTGGACCGGCCAAACCGCGCTGGTGCCGTGCACGCCGTACGGCTGCATTTTGATGCTGAAAGATTATTTGGGCTCGCTGTCTGGCAAGCGGGCACTGGTACTGGGGCGCTCAAACATCGTCGGCAAGCCGATGGCGGCGTTGCTGTTGGCTGAAAGCTGTACCGTCAGCATTGCCCATTCCCGCACCGAAGATTTGGCGCAGCGGTGCAGCGAAGCCGACATCCTGGTTGCCGCCGTTGGCAGACCGGAAATGGTCAAGGGCGACTGGATCAAGCCGGGTGCCGTCGTCATCGATGTCGGCATCAACCGAGTACCGGCCCCTGAAAAGGGTGAGGGCAAAACCAAGCTGGTCGGCGATGTCGACTTTGCCGAAGCGAAAGCGGTCGCCGGTGCGATCACGCCGGTACCGGGTGGCGTCGGCCCGATGACCATCGCCTGCTTGCTACGGAACACCTTGGTTGCTGCGTGCCTGCAAAACGACATCGACGCGCCGGATATTTAATCGGTTTGCAGCATCCCGCTGGCAGCGTCACAATTCCGGTAAAACATATCTATACGTAGCGCCATCTTTGGCACTTAGCCGGCGGATCATCTGTGTCTCTTCTTGCGTTCATGCTCGTACTCACGGCCGCGTTCTGTCACGCGACATGGAATTTCTACGTCAAAAAAATCAACGGTGGGCCAGAGCTTGTCTGGCTATTCTCGCTTGTGGCCTGCGTGCTGTATCTGCCCGCCGCAATCTATGTTTTCATTCAAGAAGCTCCCAGCTTCGGCTGGATTGAGCTGGTCTTTATTGTCGGCAGCTCGGTTCTGCACATCGGCTATTTTTTGCTGTTACAAGCAGGTTACCGCAACGGTGATTTATCTTTGGTTTATCCGACCGCCCGCGCCACCGGGCCGGTGCTGTCGGTTTCATTCGCCGTTATCTTTTTAGGCGAAGTCATCACCCTACAGGTTGCCTTGGGCGCGGCGTTGATCATCTTCGGCGTGGTAAGCCTGACCGGAGGTTTTTCGAAACGCGCCAGCAATCTGAAAAGTTCGCTGGCGTTCGGCTTGGGGTCAGGGACGTTCATCGGCGCCTATACGGTGTGGGATGCACACGCCGTCGCCACCGTCATGATTCCACCGCTGTTGTTGGATTACGCGTCGATTTTGGTTCGCATGATCATCATGACCCCAGTCGCAATCAAACGTGTCGATCAGGTTAAGATGCACTGGCGGGATCACCGCTTTCCTGTCTTCATCGTCGCCGCACTCAGCCCGCTCGCCTATATCTTGGTGTTGTACGCGATGACGTTTACCCCGGTCGTTTATATCGCGCCTTTGCGCGAAAGCAGCGTTCTGCTGACCGTGCTGATGGGCAGCATCATTTTGGGCGAGGGCGATCTGAAACGCAGGCTCGGCTGGGCCGTCGTCATCATGAGCGGGGTCGCGATGCTGGCGACAGGATAAGCATCAACGATGGCCGTTCGCGAGCTTTAGACTCGCTGGATGTGCCCGCAGCCGCGCCATAGCCAGCACGCCCAAAAACGGGCCGACGGCTAGCGGGACCAATGCCCACTGCCAACCGACCTCGGCGGCGAACGCCGGCACCAAATGGATCGTCAGCAACGTCAACAAAAACCCGGTCGACGTTTGGATGGTCAACATGGTACCGACGTAATTGGGGTCGGATAGTTCGATTATGCACGATGAAAATTGCGCCGAGTCCGCAACCACACTGACGCCCCAAATCAGACACATCACGATCACCAGCGCGGGCGCTACGCCGAAATAAAACCCGCTGGTCGCGGCGCACAAACCACTGATGCCCATCGCCAGCATGGTCAACGTGGTGCGGCCCAGTCGGTCGGCAAAAATGCCGCCGAACAACGAGCCGACGCCTCCGGACGCGATCACTGCAAACGTTGCGAGCCCGGCCCACAATGCAGGCTCACCCGAACCGGCAACGGTAAAGCTTTGCGTCAAGAAAACGCCGATCCAGGCCCACATCGCATAAAGCTCCCACATGTGGCCGAGGTAACCGAAGTTCGCCAGCCTAAGCGGTTTGTTGCGAAACGCTTCAAGCGCAGCTTGCGGGCGGAACGGCGCCGCCGGCGCCAGGTTTGGGCCTGGCCGCATGAACAGCACAAAGCCGGCCGCCAGCAGCTCAGCCCCTGACGCCGCCGCGATGGTGAAACGCCAATCAATGCCCCCCAAAACATTAAACAAATGCGGCAGCGCTGAGCCGAACGTCAACGCAGCGACCAGCAGACCGACCAAAAACCCCATGTCACCTTTGGCCCAACTGGACGCCAGCTTCATACCAACCGGATACACCCCCGCCAAAGAAGCCCCGGTGATAAAACGCAACACCACGACCGCAGACGAGGTTGGCTCGACCGCTAAAATCAATGCATTTGCCGCCGCCCCAGCCACAGCACAGATGGCGAAAAGCCGGGTGGGCGCGATTCGGTCGGCCAATGTCAGAATGGCGCTGATCAACGTGCCGACCACGAACCCCACAGAAACCGCGCTGGTGAACAACGCAGCGTGAGCTTCGCTCAGGCCATAGGCGACTTTAAGGTTCGGCACCACGGCGCTGGCTGAAAACCAAACCGACAGCGCAAAAACCTGCGCCAACCCGAGCAGGCCGACGTTGAACCATTTCTGTGCACGGATATCCATCTTTAGGCCTTACACGGCAGGTCTTGAAAAGTCCACATAAGCGACAGCCCCCTTGGCGTCGGCACCGTTTAGGTGTACACCCCGCGGCCATGAACGAGATGTTTTTCAACGAGCCGGATAATCGTGTCGAGCTGTGCGGCCTCACCCGCGAAGAGCTGGCGGCCGAGCTTGTGCGCATGGACGAAAAGCCGTTCCGTGCCAAACAGCTATGGCATTGGATTTACCACCAAGGTGCCACCGACTTTGCCGAAATGACGACGCTGGCCAAAGACTTCCGCGCGCGGCTTGCTGAAACGCACAAAGTGACCCGCCCCGGCGTCGCCACGGAGCAGACGTCCGAAGACGGCACACGGAAATGGTTGTTTCGACTGCCGGACGGCAAGGAAGTCGAGACCGTCTATATTCCTGAATCCGATCGGGGCGCAGTGTGTGTGTCCAGTCAGGTCGGCTGCACGCTGACATGCAGTTTTTGCCACACCGGCACGCAGCCGATGGTGCGTAACCTGACGCCCGGCGAGATCGTCGGCCAGTTTATGGCGGCCCGCGACAGCTATGGCGAATGGCCAACGCCGATCGACGGCGGACGGATGCTGTCGAACATCGTCATGATGGGCATGGGCGAGCCGCTGTTTAACTACGAGAATGTCGCCAAAGCGCTGAAAATCGTCATGGACCATGAAGGCATCGCGCTATCGAAACGGCGGATCACACTGTCGACGTCCGGGATCGTGCCTGAGATTGAACGTTGCGGCGAAGAGCTCGGCGTCAACCTGGCGATCAGCCTGCATGCGGTGCGCGACGATTTGCGCGACGAACTGGTACCGATCAACAAAAAGTGGCCGATCCACGAATTGCTAGAAGCGTGCCGCAACTATCCGTCGTCGTCGAACGCCCGGCGTATCACGTTTGAATACGTCATGCTGGCGGGCATTAATGATTCCGACGCCGAAGCGCACGAACTGGTGCGGCTCGTCAAAGGCATCCCGGCAAAGATCAACCTGATCCCCTTCAACCCTTGGCCGGGCGCTATTTATGAGTGCTCGTCGAACAACCGGATCCGCAAATTTGCCGAGATCGTCAACGATGCCGGCTATTCATCGCCGGTCCGCACGCCGCGCGGGCGCGACATCATGGCCGCATGCGGTCAGCTGAAATCGGCAAGTGAGCGGGCACGCAAGTATTCCGATAAGGCCGAGAATAAGGCGATTGAAGCATGATTATGGAAACCCGCATCTCGATCCAGCGTCACCCGGGCACAGTCACCATTGCCGCAGGTGACACCGTGCTGGCGACAAGCGCAAACGCCGTGATCTTGCACGAACAAGGCTATCCGCCGCGCACGTATTTTCCGGCCGCCGATGTGCGGATTGAACGCTTACAGGCATCCGAGACGGAAACCTATTGCCCGTTCAAAGGCCATGCCGAATATTTTCATGCCGAAGTCGACGACAAAACCCTAACCGATATAGCCTGGTCATATCCCGAACCGATTGACGGCGTGATCGAAATTTCCGGCCATATCGCGTTTTATGAAGAAAAGCTCAGCGTCAGCGTCGACGACTGAGGCGTCACGCTTCCCGCGTCCCATCAAAATCGAATAAGTCCAAATTGGTGTGGTTTTTGCTCGGATGTATTCAGACATCAAAGCAGGAGGCGTCATGATGGACAATAAATTCGGCGGCACGATGGCACCGCCAGTTCCCACGGCCGGTCAATTCGCACAAAAATCGATGCCGACCGCGGCATCACATACGCTCGCCGGGCCATCGGTCAAAATGGATGAAGAACCCGCCTGGAAAAGTGACTTTCGTAAAACTTTGGACGAGATCAACGAACTGGGCTTCGGTGCTTACGCGGAAGAGATACATGCCAAGAAGATGGAAGAGCTTCGCGAAAAAATCCTTGCAGCAATGGGACTTAGCGAAGATGACCTGTCCAACATGCCGCCTGATCAACGCCAGCGTATTGAAAAAATGATCGCCCAGGAGATCCAAAAACGCCTTGCCGCGGAAGATGCAATAGACACCGCTGAGCACGCGAATGGCGGGCTCTCGGGCGCCAATCCGAACGGCTTGGCGGGTCTGATGCGTGCCATGCCAGGCGGCCTTGGCGAGGGTGTGGTATTGATTCAGGCGTTGGATCAAGCGTCCGAACAGACCGATGCCGTACCGACCGCTGCTCGGCAAAAAGATGACGAAGCTGGGTAATGTTTGCCGCGTTTTGAACTGTACGGACGAGCCCCGTGTCATGAGGGCGCCGGCGCATTAACCGGGTATAAACCGCCGTCAGGCTCAATTAAGCTCCATTAACTGGGATTTGGAGCCTGGAATGCCCACTTCGGTTCATATCGGCGGCACCCCGAAATCCGCGCCACCGGTGCTCAGTGATCGGCGCCGTCAGCTTTTGTTGGACATGGGTCTCACCGAATTCGATCTCGCCTTCATGGGCGCGCGCCAACGCCAAATGGTCAAAGACGTTTTGGCCGATGCCGAGCGCAATCCTGCAAAGCACCCCGCGTCCGCTTAACGCAGAATATCGCTCATCGCTTTACGTTACGGAGCGTATGCCTATACTGCCCGCGCTTTGGCTCCCTTATCGATGAAAGCGCGCACCCATGAGCAAAAAAATCAATAAAGTCGTCCTCGCCTATTCCGGTGGATTGGATACGTCCGTCATTCTGCGTTGGCTGCAAGATGCCTACGACTGCGAAGTAGTGACGTTTACCGCGGACTTGGGGCAAGGCGAAGAGTTAGAGCCGGCCCGTAAAAAAGCCGAGATGATGGGAATCAAAGACATCTATGTCGAAGATCTCCGCGAAGAATTTGTGCGCGATTATGTTTTCCCGGTGTTCCGCGCCGGCGCAATTTATGAAGGCACCTACTTGCTGGGCACGTCGGTTGCACGACCGCTGATTTCAAAACGCCAGATCGAGATTGCACGGGAAACCGGTGCCGATGCGGTCGCCCACGGCGCCACGGGCAAAGGCAATGATCAGGTCCGCTTCGAGCTCGCGTATTATGCGCTGGAGCCAAACATTAAAATCATCGCACCTTGGCGGGAGTGGGATTTGAATTCCCGAACCAAGCTTATCGCCTATGCTGAGCAGCATCAAATCCCTGTGCCCAAAGACAAACGTGGCGAGGCGCCGTTCAGTCAGGACGCCAACTTGTTGCATATCTCGTCCGAAGGCAAAATCCTGGAAGACCCTTGGGTAGAGCCGGACTATGACCTGATCTTGACGCGGATGGTGACGCCGATGGCGGCACCCGACACCCCCGAAGAGATCACCATTGATTTCGAACACGGCAATCCGGTCGCCGTGAACGGCGAAAAGATGAGCCCTGCCACGTTGTTGGAAAAACTCAACGAATTGGGTGGGCGCAACGGCGTTGGCTGTATCGACATCGTCGAGAACCGTTTCATCGGCATGAAGTCGCGCGGCGTCTATGAAACCCCCGGCGGCACCGTGCTGTTTCATGCGCACCGCGCCATGGAGAGCATCACGCTGGAGCGTGGCGCCATGCACACCAAAGATGAATTAATGCCGCGCTATGCCGAGCTGATCTACAACGGGTTTTGGTTCGCGCCTGAGCGTGAAATGCTTCAAGCCGCCATTGACCATGCGTCTGAGCGCGTAACCGGCACGGTCCGGCTCAAGCTGTATAAAGGTAACGTCATCATCACCGGTCGGAAATCGCCGCATTCGTTATATGACGAAGCCATGGTGACGTTCGAAGAAGACGATGTCTATGACCAGCGCGACGCCGCCGGCTTCATCCGCTTGAACGCCTTGCGGCTCAGACTGCTTGGGCGCGAAAAGTAAAAACCAGCCATTCAGCCCCGGATAAAATTACAAAAAGCGTTCCTAAACAACACGGTACCCGGATATTGACCGCCAAACCTATCTGCACCATGCTTTTGGTCGTCAAAAAGGTGGGAACGGGTGATGGCCATTTTTAAAGGTATCGTATACTTCGTATCTGGGCTGTTGCTGATCGGTGCCATTATCTGCGCCGTACTTTTTTCATTGGACGCCAGCGTCGCCGCTGCGGGTGGCGCTTTGATGTTTCTTTGTTTCGGGGTTGCCGGATTTGTGCTCGGCATCAATGCCGACCAAATCTTTGCGTTGTTCAAGCCGCGGTCCAACGCAGGGCGCGGTCGCGCCGCTTAATTCCGCTTTAAAAATCGATTGCAATTACGCGACGGACTTGTGGAATGCACGCAGCGTTGGGTCGCGTTCAATCCAGTATGTGTAAAGCGCGATCGGTGCCAAGGTCATGTTGACGCCTTTCATCGTCGCCGTTCTGGCTGAACTGCCGGTCAAAACGTAGGCCGTCGCCGTCGGATTATTTTCCTTCACAAAATTGACCATTTGATCTGGGCGCTTGTCGGTGCGGACGTACGCGTTTTGCCAATCCAAATCATACACGTGATCAGGCTTGCCTGTTTCCGGATGCAAGCTGAGCAAATCCACCGTCCCGTTGCGCCAGCTCGCGTAATATAGGTCGTCAATCGACCGCGAACCCAGCCACTGCGACACCAACGCGGTTTCGGCCAAACGCTGAAAGAACTGATCAGACGGCGGTACCGGCGCAAACAACGCGGCGTACAAACACGGGCTGGTCAAATATGCTTTGAAGAACACTTGCCGCTGGAACCGTTGTCCATCCCGATCAACACGATTGATGCGCCGAATCAAAAATGCCTGTTCAAGATAATCGAGATATTTCCGCAGCGTGTTCTTCGCAATGTTGGTAGCTTTGGCGAGCTCGTCCATCGACAGCTCACGTGCCGTGTTGAATGCCAGCAAGCTGAACAGCCGGTTCAGTTCTTGGGAATCATTAACGCCCGCAAGCGAGGCTAAATCTTTATGCAATACTCGGTCTGCAACGCCATCGCGCACGAATGCCGGGGCTGGCACGCCGTCCTTACCGGACAAGATACCTTCCAAGAACCCACCGAAGTTCACATAACGCTGAAATTCCTGATTGAGCGCCGGCAACGCGCCTTGCTGCAAGGTCATGCCGCCTTTTTTGATGTCTTCGCCCGGCACACCAAACAGTTTTTCTTCGGAGCCGCGAAAGCGCAGAAATTCCAAAAACGTCAGCGGCGGCAGCACGAATGTTTCGATCTTGCCGTCCATGGTTTTTCCGCCGCTGGTGATAGACGGGGCCGATGACGACACGGCGCCGACGATCTTTGCGTTCGGCCGCATCTTTGCCAGCGCCAATAGCTGTTTTTCCCAGTCACGGGCGTACTGCACTTCGTCGAAAAAAACGTAAAGCTCAGCATCCGCGCCATGCCGATAGCGACGGCAGAACATCTCGAACAACGTCGATAGATCTGCAGCGGTGTAGCTGGGCGTGGTCAACGAGCAATACAGCACGTTGGTGGGCTTCACCCCACGCTCAACAAGCTGTGCGACCATTTGCCGCAGCATAACGGTCTTGCCAGCCCGAAGCGGCCCCGCGAGCACCAGTACATTTCTGAGCCCTGTGCCCATGACGCGGGAAAAAAAGGCTGGAAAAAATACCCGTTTCGGCGGGTTTTTGAAGGCGACACGCGTCGTCTCCTTAAACTCCCACCATGGATTATCAAAAGCGAGGCGGTGAAAAAGATCATTGTCCGTAATGGTATGCATGGCACCCCCGTCAAAATTGGGTCCTTTTCCTAATTTTCATACCCGCCAACGACCACACTCTCTAAGCACAGTTGACCCGCGCCCGATGCTCAAAACCTCTGACCCAACAAGCCATAAAAACATCATGATCATTCGCATGAGCTTATTTGTCGTGACTTTCGGGCTGAACCGTGTCGCTGTCAAGTATTACCGGCAGATAACGTGGCATATACGCGGGTTTTCAGCTCTGGCAGCACCTCAGCCTCAAACCACGGATTCTTGCGAGCCCAATGCAGGGTCCGCCAACTTGGATGCGGTAATGGCAGAATATTTGGCTGGAACGACCGCCACGCGCGGATTGTTTCTGTCATGGTGCGAAGCATTTTGGGACCGAGCACGGCCTTTTGCGCATACATGCCGACCAATAAGGTCAATTCAACGTTCTTAAGATGAGAAAAGATCTGTGCATGCCATAAAGGTGCGCATTCCGACCGGGGCGGCAGATCACCCCCCTTCGGATCACGTCCCGGATAACAAAACCCGGTGGGGATAATGGCAATATTGGACGTGTCGTAAAATGCCTCAGGGCTCAAGCCCAACCAATCCCGCAAGCGCTCGCCGGACGGGTCGTTCCAAGGAATACCCGTTTCATGCACCTTGGTGCCGGGCGCCTGGCCGACAATGAGCAACTTTGCTGAGGTCGCGGCACGGACCACAGGGCGCGGCCCTAACGGCAGATGCTGCACGCATACATCGCATTGCCGGACCCGCGCCAACAAAGCTGGTAAAGTCTCAGCGGTTTGAATCACTGGCCCACATCCCCATATATGCAGTTGTCACAACACGAAACAATAAACTGGAATTTCGTGCTCATGGAGTCTCATGATGACGGATCACGCGTCAAACGCACATATACGGTGATTGGTATCACCGGCGCGGTTGTTGTCGCGATCGCCCTTTATTTTTCATTGATCGGTGGCAATGGCGTTGAAACCACCAATGCGTCGATTGAGACCGCATCTTTGCCGCCACTCGCGGCAAAGGAAATTCACAGCGGCCTGGATTATTCGTTGGCGGAAGTCGCGGACCAAAAACTGGCCCCCCGCGTTTTCGTTAAATCGGTGCGCGTCGACCTTGGGCGTATTCGGGACGTCGACGAAAAAAAAGCAACGTTCTTTAAAATTTTATTGCCAATCATCGCACGCGAGAATGACCGCATTCGGGCAGAGCGTGAAGAAATCATCAAGGACCCGGAAGCAATCTCAGCGTCGCTCTATGAAAAATATGACGTTGAAGTCGGTGACGTCGACACACTTCTAAAGCACGTAGATATTGTGCCAGCCTCGTTGATCCTGGCGCAGGCCGCCCTCGAAAGCGGTTGGGGTTCGTCGCGATTTGCGCGTCGAGGAAACAACTACTTCGGCATGCGTACATATGATCCTGATGTCCCGGGCATTGAGCCAACGCATGCCGAGGGCTTCAAAGTGATGACCTTTAAAAACCTCAGCCATGGCGTACGCGTCTACATTGCCAATTTAAACACCCACGGCGCTTATAAGAAGCTCCGCGAGGCGCGTGCGAAAATGCGCGCAGACGGCGAGGCCCCTGCAGGCAGGCCACTGACCCATTATCTCACATCGTATTCGGAAATTCCCGGAAAATACGAAAAACGTTTGCGCGCGATGATCGATCAAAACGGTCTCAGCCGGTATGACGGTGTGCGCTTAGCGTCGTAGCGCCTATAGCTGAGCCACCAAGTCGTCCACATACGCGGTGACGACTTCGCTCGCAGGGCCATACTTAGCGTCATCAAACGCGCTGGCGCCCAACGACGGTTCCAAGTTCAATTCAATACTGTGACCAGTGCCGAATTGACGCACCGTTTCAACAAAGCCCGCCGCCGGATAGACATTCCCTGACGTGCCGATGGAGATAAACAACCCGCACGCCATCAGCGCATCTTCGATGCGCTCCATCTCTAACGGCATCTCGCCGAACCAAACCACGTGCGGGCGCACCTGCCCAGATACGCCGCATGCAATACAGCGATCCGCGCGCGAAAGATCCCCCTGGCATGTTGTAATGTCACCGCACGCGCTACAGCGCGCCTTCAACAGCTCGCCATGCATGTGAATGAGAAAGCGGCTGCCGGCACGTTCGTGCAGATCATCGATGTTCTGTGTCACCAACAACACGCCAGCCGGCCAATGCTGTTCCAATTTAGCCAACGCTTTGTGCGCCGGGTTCGGCGCCACGTTGGCGCCTAAAAGACCCTGTCGCCTGGCGTTATAAAATGCCTGAACTCGATCCGGGTCCCGGGCGAAAGCTTCGGGCGTTGCCACATCTTCGATGCGGACCTTCGACCAGATCCCATCGGCATCGCGAAACGTATCCAACCCGGATTCTTTAGAAATGCCGGCACCGGTCAACACCACAATCGGCTTTGTTGTGTCGATATCCTGCATCAATTCGTTCCTTTTCGCTTCGCCACTTGCCCCTTGGCCTTGGGGTCATGATAATCAATATCCTAAGGAATTTACAAAATCTCGCAGTCTATCAAGGAAAGCTCGATGATCCGCGTGTTGTTCGTTTGCCTTGGCAATATTTGTCGCTCGCCAACTGCCGAAGGTATTTTTCGCGATATGGTGCAGCGAGAAGGTCTGAGTGAGCTAATCGAAACCGATTCATGTGGTACCGGCAGTTGGCATATTGGCAAACCACCCGACAGCCGCGCGCGCTCTGAAGCAACGCGCCGCGGTATCGTTCTAGAAGACTTGCGTGGCCGCGCGATTGATCCCGATGATTTCACGACGTTCGACTACATCCTCGCCATGGACAAACAGAATCTGGCGGATTTACAGCGGATGTGCCCGGCGCCGTATTTGGACAAACTGCATCTTTTCCTTAAATTTTCGACCGAAGACGGACGAATCGAAGTGCCCGATCCATACTATGGCGGCCCCACCGGTTTTAGCGATGTTTTCGATCTGGTGACCGCTGGCGCAGAAGGTCTGCTTGGGCACATTCGCTATCACCATCCAAACATCGACAGATGACCGACCGTTTATCCCACCCCACACCTGCGTCGTCCGTCCAAACACAAAGACAATTTAAATGCTGATCATTTTCGACTGCGATGGCGTCTTGGTGGACAGCGAGATCATCGCCAATCGCGTGCTCGCCGCGCACCTCAGCCGATTTGGCTATCCTGTCACGGCGGCGGAAAGCCGCGCGCAGTTTTTGGGCCGCACGATTCCGGGTGTCATCAAAATGGTCCAAGACGCCGGCGTCGAGTTACCTGAAGATTTTGAAGCGACGCTCCGCGCACGCGACGTTGAAGCATTTAAAAATGACCTAAAACCCGTCCCCGGCATCGCCGAGACTTTGATTCACCTGCAAGACATCGAAAAATGCGTGGCATCGTCAGGCAGCCCCGACAAGATCAGAAGCAACCTTCAGACCACCGGGCTGATCCAACATTTTGATGGCCGCATGTTTTCAGCGGTCGATGTCGATAAACCGAAGCCGGCACCGGATTTATTCTTCTTGGCGGCCGCGCGCATGAACGTCGCGCCGAGCGCGTGCGTCGTCATTGAAGATACCGCGCTCGGCATCGAAGCTGCGAAACGCGCCGGTATGCGGGCGATTGCCTACATCGGCGCGTCGCATCGCTCACCAGCAGATGCCGGACCGCTGCGCAAAGCAGGGGCAGACATCGTCATTGACGACATGACGCAATTACCGAGTGTGCTGAAATCTGCTTAAGCCCGACCGATCTAACGCAGGAGATAATCAACCATCGGCTCATACATTGCGCCTTCACGGGCGAGATGTGACTGATACAGCGTGAAGGCATCAACCGAAAACGGGGGCAGCAGCACCGGATCGTGCGCACCGATCCAAGGCCCGACATCTTCGGCGCGGCCATGTTTTAGGCGCGCCAGCGTAATGTGCGGCTTATACTTACGGGTTTCACGCGCGAGCCCTGCCCGCACCGCGGCCGCTTCAACCCTGTCTTGCAGATAGATCAGCGCGTCTGAAGGCTCGATACCCGCCCACACCGATTTGATTCGCTGGCCTCGCTCAAAATATCCAAGCGAGCGACACTCGAGTTCAAACGGCAGCATGTGCACGGACTCAAGCTCGGCATCCAAGTCGTTTGCCTGCGCACGATCGACCTCCCCCGCGAAGAATAACGTGATATGCATACCTTCTGGGCGCACCCAGCGCGCGCCCCGGATCCCTGACGAGATCGACAACAACGGCGCACGAATATTTTCAGGGACGGGTATGGCGACAAACAGTCTCATCGGACCCTCGTCAAAGACCGCGTGCGGTCTTTCCTGCGGCCTTACGGGGCCGGGTTCGGAATATCTGCGTGGATCTCATCAATCTCACTCAGGATATCGTCTTCCAACGTTACGGCTTCTGCACTCAAATTCGTCAAAAGCTGCTGTTCCGTGGTCGCACCGATAATGTTCGACGTCAAGAACGGTCTGGAATTGACGAACGCAATCGCCATCACGGCGGGGTCCAGGTCGTATCTGCGCGCCAAATCCACATACCGGCGTGTCGCCTCAACCCCGCGTGGCTTAAAGTGGCGCAGAAAATCCGGGAACAAGTCCAAGCGGCTGTTGGTTGGCGCCAAGCCGTCGAGATATTTTCCGGTTAACGCGCCGAATCCCAGCGGCGAATACGCGAACAAACCGACATTTTCGCGAATCGCCACCTCGGCCAAGCCAACCTCAAACGTGCGGTTCAAAAGATTGTACGGATTTTGAATAGTCACGACCCGGGCTGGGCCGTCACCGGCGGCCTCAAGATGTTTCATCACGCCCCATGACGTTTCGTTCGAGAGCCCGAATGCGCGTACTTTCCCGGCCTGAATGACGTCCTCCATGCCGCGCACAACTTCATCTATGGGCGTCCAGTCCGTGTCCGCCGGGTCATGCGTATAGCCGAGCTTGCCAAAATAGTTAGCGTTCCGCTCCGGCCAATGGGTTTGATACAGATCGATGTGATCAATGCCCATGCGCGCCAAACTGTTGTCGACAGCATCGGCAATTTGCGCGCGCGTGAATTTCAGATCCCCGCCCCGGATGTGCTGAAACCGCCCGCCGGGGCCGGTAATCTTTGTGGCAACGACCTCATCCGATTGCCGCCCGCGTGCATTGATCCATGCCCCCAAGTATTGCTCGCTCAACCCCTGAGTTTCGGGATCGGCGGGAAATGCGTACATCTCGGCGGAATCGAAAAAGTTGACGCCGTGCTCCCAAGCGACATCCATCATGCGAAATGCTTCGGCTTCGGTATTTTGGCACCCGAACGTCATGGTGCCGAGGCTGATCCGACTCACACGGATATCGGTGCGGCCAAGGGTATTCATCTGCATGGGAAGTCCTTTCGGAGGGCGGTAATTGTTTGCGCCGTTTTCATCATCGACCTGTCAAGAAAACAGGCAAGATCGCTCAGCCGAACACCATCAGCACACCGGTGTAGCCATACAAGCGGTTGTTTGAAATTTCACCGGCAGCGTAAAAACCGATCAGCGGCACGTCGCCCAACGACGCGGCGACCGCTTCAGCTTCGGCAGACTCATCGCCAAACATATAGGGACCGCGCGCCACGCACGACACGTAAACGGCGCCTCGCGCCGGGCCCGGCATACGGCTTTTGACGTCACGCAACATGCGCGCCAAATCAGCCTGTGCCGTCATCGGGTCACGCCGAACGAACATGATACGCTCGCCCAGCGTGACATCTGTACCGACGCCGATCCAACCGTTTTCGCGGTCCACGGCCATCAGGTTGCGCACCAGGTAATCTGCGGTATCCGCGCCACTGACCGGGAATGCGACGTGCACATACCCTGCGACCCGTTGCAGGTCGCGGGCCAAAATCTCGCCGATGTCTTCGCTCAAGACCTCAAGGGCTGGACGATCATCAATTGAGGTAACCACATTG
>JAFMCK010000321.1 GCA_017857825.1 Rhodospirillales bacterium | reverse complement strand
TTGGATGCCTGAAGACGGATATGGGCGGTTAGGACTTACCGTTCTCACCAACATCGTGACCGGCGCCGGATTTGGCCTGTTGTTAGCCGCCGCCATCGCGTTTCGGGGTCTCCGCACGACGTGGCGAGAAGGCGTGATCTGGGGCATTGGTGGCTACCTCGCGTTTTCGTTGCTGCCATCACTAGGCTTGCCGCCCGAACTGCCGGGGATGTCTGCGGGTGATCTCGGCGCCCGTCAAACCTGGTGGCTGACAGCCGTCAGCGGGTCGGCGGCGGGCTTGGCTCTCATTGCATTTTCTCCCAACTGGGCGCTGCGTGTACTCGGGCTCATCGTCTTGCTGATGCCGCATGCCATCGGCGCACCGCCCCCGTATGACTATACCAATGACGTGCCCGCTGAAATGGCAGCCCAGTTCGTCACCGCATCGCTGGTCACAACGGCGATGTTTTGGGCGGTATTGGGTGCCTGCACCGGTCACTTTGTTGGGCGTGGCATCGAAGAAAGCGCGGCTGCATGAGCCAAGACCTGTTGGACCGTGCTCTCGGTTATCCCTACCCGCTGCCAAACGCATCCTTTGTGATCGATAAAGGCGAGGTGTTTCCGCTGCATGCAGACGATGCGCCTCGCCGGCGCGAAGGCCGCACACCGGTGCTGGCGGTTGGCTCTAATCAGTCGCCCCAACAGATCGCCCGCAAGTTCCCTGACCCCAGTTGGTCGGAGATTCCTTGCGAGCGGTGCGTGATCCATGACTTCGATACTGTTTTTTCTGCGCACATTAAAGCGTACGGTTCGGTCCCCGCCGCCTTGCACCCCTGCCCCGGTACGTCCGTGACGTTGTACGTTAATTGGTTGGACGACGCCCAACTCGGACATATGCACAAAACTGAGCTTGGCCACGCGAACTATGTTTACGCCCGTCTCAACGGTATCCGTCTGGTGACCGAACTCGGCTTAGAGATGGACAGCGTGCAGTTTTATCGCTCCAACGCGGGTGCTTATGCACCAAACGGCACCCCGGTGCCGCTCGCCGAGGTGACCGCACAAAACCGGCGTTGGACTGGCATGACGCAACGCGACGTTCAGGCCGACGTGCACCAACGCACTGCGGCCGATCACGAATTTGAGGCGTACATTTTATCTTCTATTGAAGACGCTACCATGCGTCGCCAGCGCATTAATGCGATCAGCCAAGGTGCGCATCCGTTCGACCATGCGGATATGGAAATCCTGTTGTCGTAAAAGCATCCCCGCCTCACCGTCATACCCCTGGACATCCTAAAAATCCTCCCAACATCTGTATGAGGAGGACTTTGATGAAACACCTATTTGCCGCCGCAATATCGCTTTTACTCGTAACGCCCGCGCTCGCCTTCGAGGTCGAATACCTGGGCGCCAGCACAACCGATATGGAAAACCCACACGACATCAAATTGTCGCCTGACGGGAACGTGCTGTTCGTGTCCGACGTCGGCAACAACCGTGTGTTGGCGTTAAACCCTGATACCTTAGAAGCCTTGGGCTCGTTCGGTGGCGATCATCAGTCCGGCACACACGACATTGATTTTGATCTGCGCGGCTTTATGTACGTGGCCGACACCCACAACAATCGGGTGACCATGTATGAGATGACCGGCATCACCGGCAAGTTGGTTCAAAAAATCAGCGACCGCATCCGCGGACCTGAAGGTGTGTTGGCGCATCCTAACGGGACGTTGTATGTCGCCGGCGCGTGGTCCGGCAACGTGGTCGCCTATGACCAAGGCCGCGTCAAAGCCGAGTTAACCGGGCTGTCGTCGCCGCACGATCTGGAGCTTGCGCCCGACGGCGACATTTGGCTGGCCGATGCCGGCAATGATCGAATGCTGCTTTTGAGCCCAGACCTCGAAATCAAACGCGAACTCAAAGGGGCGCCTTATAATTTTAATGGCGTCCGCTATCAGGACGTCTTGGCAGACGGCACGCTGATCGCTGCCGATAAGAACAACCATCAGATAAAGGTCATCGGCCCCGACGGTGCGTTGTTGAAGATCATCGGTGCCGAACGCGGCAAAGGCCCCGGCCTTTTCACCACCCCCGAAGGTGTCGAAGTGAGGGGAGATATTTTATGGCTGTCCGACTCCGGCAATGACCGCATCGTGAAATATCGAATGGTGCGCTGAGGCGTCTCAACAACCACCGACAGACGTCACCCCCCCGGCGCGGGAATGACGTTGGGGATGACTTGCTCTGCCTACTCTGCCACCTGCACCAAGCTTGGTCGCCCACCGGCAACCGTGACCCGGTGCATGACACGCTTGAAGCCATGGTAATCATTGATCGGATTATGTTGGGACGCATAGTTGTCCCAGAAAATCAGCGAGCCCGGTGTCCAGGTGAACCGACACGTGAATTCCGGGCGCGTCTGGTGCGCATATAAAAACTTCAACAACGGCTCGCTTTCTTCCATCGTCAATTCTTTAAAGCGCTCCGTATGGCCCGCATTGACGTACAGCGCCTTGCGGCCGGTGCGCGGATGCGTGATCACGGCAGGATGCTCAGCGACCAGGGCTTTGGGTTTCGTGCCATCATCTTTGACGCGGTCCTCGCGGGTGCGCGTGACCTCGGCCTTCGCCGAATTCTGGATCAACGTCAGGCTTTCCAAAAATCCCTGCAGCGTCGGCGACAGAGTCTCATATGCCAAATGCATGTTCGCAAATAGCGTATCCCCACCATACGGCGGCAGTTCCACCGCATACAGCAACGCACCCATGGGCGGTTCTTGCAGATACGTGGTGTCGGCGTGCCAGATGCCACCGAAATTCACACGTTCGCCTGGGTTTTTAATCACCGGCACGACCTCGTCCGTGCCGTCCAGGCCTTTCACCATCGGATACGGGATCAGCGGACCGAACCGCGATGCGAACGCCGCCTGACGCTTCGGCGGCAAATCCTGGTCACGGAACATG
>JAFMCK010000320.1 GCA_017857825.1 Rhodospirillales bacterium | reverse complement strand
GGACCACGCGCACCAACGGTTCGGCAATGATCGGCGTCGCGATGGCCTGCATGATCAATGAATGTGTGGCACTGCGATGGCCGGCAAACGCCTGGACGGCATCTGCGCTTGGCAAAAATGTATCCAGATCAGGCAGCGTCCCAAGCACGCCGCCGAGCAAAACAGCTTTCCGTGCGCCAATTTTTGGACCAAGCAGTACGCCGCTGACCGCCGCGCCAAGCGCAAATTGCGTGATCGAATCCATAAAATCTCCAGCGTTTCATGCAGGGTGGGTGGCCCACCGAATACCTTCCGAGATATTGGGATTTTATTCGTGGGGGCAAGCTTTTCTAAGCAAACGAATACGCTTAAGGTATTTTTCTGCTTTATTGCGTCATCTTACCGGCATAGGGCATAGTTACGCTTAATTTTATTAAGATTCATCGGGAGAGACTTTATGCAAACGCGCGCTGCTGTGGCCTTTGAGGCGGGGAAGCCGTTGAGTATTGAAACCATTGAACTGGATGGCCCGCGTGAGGGCGAGGTTCTGGTAGAGATCAAGGCTACGGGAATTTGTCACACCGATGAATTCACCCGGTCCGGCGCTGACCCTGAAGGAATCTTTCCGTCGGTTCTCGGTCATGAAGGTGCGGGCATTGTCGTTGATGTGGGCGCGGGCGTGAAGTCACTGAAAAAAGGCGATCATGTGATTCCGCTGTACACGCCGGAGTGTCGCGAGTGCGATTACTGCACATCGGGGCGCACCAACTTGTGCCAAGCGATCCGAACCACCCAAGGCCAAGGCGTGATGCCGGACGGCACGTCCCGATTCCGCATCGGCAAAGATCCGATTTATCATTACATGGGCACGTCGACGTTTTCGAATTACACGGTATTGCCGGAAATCGCGCTCGCGAAAATTCGCGAAGACGCGCCGTTCGACAAAATCTGCTACATCGGCTGCGGTGTCACCACCGGCATCGGTGCGGTGATCAACACCGCCAAAGTTCGTCCGGGCGACAACGTGATTGTCTTTGGGCTCGGCGGGATCGGCCTGAACGTTATTCAAGGGGCCAGGATTGTCGGCGCCAACATGATCGTCGGTGTGGATATTAATCCGTCCCGGGTTACCATCGCCGAAAAATTTGGCATGACGCATTTCGTTAACCCGCTCGAAGTCGAAGGCGACTTGGTGCCGTATCTGGTCGACATCACCAACGGTGGCGCTGACCATTCGTTCGAGTGCATCGGCAAGACCTCGACCATGCGCCAGGCGCTGGAATGCTGCCACAAAGGCTGGGGTGAGAGCACGATCATCGGTGTCGCCGGTGCCGGCGAAGAAATCTCAACCCGACCGTTTCAATTGGTGACCGGACGGGTTTGGCGCGGCACCGCATTTGGTGGCGCCAAGGGGCGGACCGATGTGCCTAAAATCGTCGATTGGTATATGGATGGCAAAATCAACATTGATGACTTGATTACCCATAAGCTCAGTTTGAATGACATCAACGAAGGTTTTGATTTGATGCACAAAGGCGAGAGCATTCGCGCCGTGGTGGAATTCTAAAAGCGGTGTCTTCGGTGGATATCCTGGGCCCAATCAAATCTTCGCTCGAGAGTGATCCGTACGACGCGGATGTGCTGATCATCAAGGCGGTGTTTTCCCACTGGTGCGATGCGGCTGACGGAAGATGGGCGCCGGCGTGGCGAGATATTGATATCATGACTCTGCCACCGCCGTTACTGCCGTACCTTTTGGTCGCGGATATGACACCGGACGGTGATATTGTTTATCGATATTGGGGGCGAGGCCATTCATCGTACCACGGCACGGACTATTCCGGAAAATTGCTGAGTACGATGACACCCGCTTGGATCAGGACGTTCTTGCAGCATCAGTATGCTCGTGTCATCGAGACCCGTTCGCCGAAACTGCTTATGACGGAATACGACGATATCGCCGAACCGGTCTATTCCTTGCGGCTGCCATTGTCTGACGATGGCGAAACGGTGACCGGCTTTTTGAGCTTTGCGGAGCGAGATGGTGTTTCGCGTCAATTGCGCAATTGGGTTCGAACTCATCAAGGTGATGAACCGCAAGGCCCCCTATAAAAAGGACAATCATCATGGCCGAGCACGGCTACGATAAAGGCCGCCTCAATTTGCCGTTTGTTGGGCACTGTACATTTGCAAAACAGCCCGCCGTTTTGGACTGGGACTCGCTGGATGCAGATGTTTGTGTGCTGGGCGCGCCGTTCGATATGGGTACACAGTATCGTGCCGGGGCGCGTTTTGGGCCACGCGCAATTCGCGAAGCGTCGACGTTGTTTTCATTCGGTCACGCCGGCATGTATGACTTTGAAGACGACATCACATATTTGCCGAACGATGGCGTAAAAATCGCAGACATCGGTGATGCTGATATGATCCACACCGATACCGAACGCTCGCATGCCAATATTGAAATGGCGGTGCGCAAAATTCTCACCGCCGGTGCGTTGCCGGTGACGCTCGGCGGCGATCATTCGGTGCACATCCCGTGCATCCGTGCCTTTGATGATCAAGAGCCCGTGCACGTCATTCATATTGATGCGCACCTGGACTTCGTGGATGAGCGGCACGGCGTTCGCTACGGTCACGGCAATCCGCTAAGGCGCGCGTCCGAGATGGGGCACGTCACCGGTTTTACGCAGTTGGGCATTCGCTTCGTGTCGCCGTCGAACCGTGCCGACTATGATGCGGCGCGGAAGGCCGGCTCGGACATTTTGTCGGTGAGAGATGTGCGTCGGCTTGGGACCGAAGGTGTTTTGGCGCGGGTGCCGAAAGGTGTGCGCTATTACTGCACCATCGACATCGACGGTTTCGATCCGTCCATCGCGCCCGGCACCGGTACGCCGAGCCATGGCGGATTTTTGTATTACGAAGTGTTGGAAATCCTCAAAGGATTGGCGTCACGTGGCACGGTGGCCGGCAT
>JAFMCK010000319.1 GCA_017857825.1 Rhodospirillales bacterium | reverse complement strand
TCAAAACGGGAGCGCGCGGCAGGATCGCGTTCCAGAAAGGCGTCGAGGTCGTCCTTTAATCGCTTGAAAACCATGGCATAATCTTTATCTTCTCCCAACTTGCGGACGATCTATTGTTCGCGCCCCGCCCATGCAGGCCGCAGCTGAGACATTTTCATAAGGTTTATATATGAAACCCGAGTAATTTGGTCAAGTATAGCGGCAGCAAAAAAAGAATAATAACCGGGCTTAATGCTCTTGCGAAAACCCATTTACCGACAAATTTAGTATACAATCAATACGTACCTCATTTGCAGACACAATGCCGTCATAAGGAGACATTCCGCCCCATGCCAGATGTGATTTTCAATGGCCCCGAAGGCCGCCTGGAGGGCCGTTATCAGCATGCGAAGAAAGACGATGCGCCGGTTGCCCTGATTTTGCACCCGCATCCGCAGCATGGCGGCACCATGAATAACAAGGTCGTTTACTCCTTGTATCACAGCTTCGCGCGTCGGGGATTCTCGACGCTGCGCTTCAATTTCCGTGGCGTCGGCCGCTCGCAAGGCGAATTCGACAGCGGCCTGGGCGAACTTTCAGACGCCGCATCGGCGTTGGATTGGATGCAGAGCCACAACCCGAATGCCAGTGGCTGCTGGATTGCCGGCTTCTCGTTCGGTGCCTGGATTGCCATGCAGTTGATGATGCGCCGCCCGGAAATCAACGGCTTCATCGCCATTGCCCCGCCGGCCAGCATCCACGATTTCACCTTTTTGGCCCCATGCCCGGCCAGCGGCATGTTGGTGCACGGCGACGCCGACGACATCATCCCCGAAGAATCCGTCGCCAAGCTCGCGGACAAGCTCGGCAAGCAGAAGAACATCACCATCGATTACAATGTGATCAAAGGCTGTGACCACTTCTTCCGCGATCACCTGGATCCGATGGAGAAGCACGTCGAAAACTATCTGAACGAAAACCTGTAAGCTGTACTAATTGTCGTCATCCCCGCGAAGGCGGGGACCCACTTCGGCCATGGATTCCTGCCTACGAAGGAATGACTTGGGCAAGAGCAAGGTGCGCCCCTAGGGCCGAAACACCACACCGCCCGTTGTCGGTGCTTTAACCCCGGTCGTCGTCGGAAGGCTCAGCGCTTGGCCATCCAAGGCGCGCACCGCCAAGAACGCGAATGCTTGGGCTTCCATGGCATCGCCGTTCCAGCCGACGGCTTCGACGGGTTCAACCGGACGATCCAGCACACGCCTGAGTGCCGCCATCATCACCGGGTTATGACGCCCGCCGCCGGTCACCAACCAGCGCGACGGCGGCTGCGGCAGCTGCGCCTGGGCGCGGGCTACGGCTTCGGCGCTAAACGCAACCAAGGTCGCAGCACCATCAGCCACCGATAAATTCTGCACCGGTGAAGGATCAAAATGATCCCGATCCAAGGATTTCGGATACGGCAGATCGAAATACGGCGCCGCCATCAAAGCGTCGAGTGCGTCTTGATCAATTTTACCGGCACGGGCTTGCGCGCCGTTTTCATCCATTGCATCGCCGGTGTGACGCAGCATCCAGTCATCCAGCAGCGCATTCGCAGGGCCCGTATCAAAAGCGACGATTCCGCCATCGGGACTGATCCAGGTGAGATTCCCGACGCCACCCAAGTTCAGCACACCAATCGGCGGTTCCAGCGGTTTCGCGAGGGCTGCGTGATAAAGTGGCGCCAACGGAGCGCCCTGCCCGCCCGCTGCCACATCTGCAGATCGGAAATCGGCCACCACCGGACGGCTTAAGCGTTGCGCCAACCGATCGCCGTCACCCAATTGCACGGTGATGCCATTGGCCGGATCGTGATAAACGGTCTGCCCGTGAAAGCCGATCACGTCGACCGTACCGATATCGATGCCGGCACGCGCACAAAAATCTTCGACCGCTTCGGCATGGGCATCGGTAATCGCCTGCACGACTCCCGAAACATCCCGCGTGCCGTCAGGGGCGCGCCCGCACAAAGGCTTCAAAGCAAGCTTGAGTTCCGCCGCATAGGGATACGTGGCGAACGCGCCACGCCGGACGACCACGTGACCGTCGGTTTCGATCAGCGCCACATCAATCCCATCCATCGAGGTGCCGCTCATCAAGCCGATAGCCGTGCGTATTTTGTTGTCCGCCTTGGTCATCGTGTCGGCATTGTCTACATCTGTCCGCATGTGCTAATCATCCGCGCCCTTGTCGAAATCGGCAAGACGTCCGAAATTCGTCCAACTCACGTAACAAGAACGAAACCAAAAACATGAGCCAGCATCGTTCCGAGTTCATCAGCCGCTTGCTTGAACGCCAGTTTATGCATCAGTGCACCGATCTGGAAGCCCTAGATGCACGCGCCGCCGAAAAGCGCCCGATGGCAGCGTACATCGGCTTCGATTGTACGGCGCCGAGCCTGCACGTGGGCTCGTTGGTGTCGATCATGCTGCTCCGTTTGATGCAACAGTGCGGACATAAGCCGATCGTCTTGATGGGCGGCGGCACGACCCGGGTCGGCGACCCGTCGGGCAAGGACGAGTCCCGCAAGATGCTCGACGACGCCGCGATTGCCGCCAACATGGCCGGTATCAAGAGCGTGTTCGAAAAGTTCCTGACCTTCGGCGACGGGCCGACCGATGCGGTCATGGTCAACAACGCCGACTGGCTTGAAAAGCTAAACTACATTGAATTCCTGCGTGATTTCGGCCCGCACTTCACCATCAACCGAATGATGACGTTCGACAGCGTGAAGCTGCGCCTGGAACGCGAGCAACCGCTGACGTTCTTGGAATTCAACTACATGATCTTGCAGGCCTATGACTTCGTCGAATTGGCGAAGCGCTACGACTGTGTGTTGCAGATGGGCGGCTCCGATCAATGGGGCAACATCGTCAACGGGGTCGAGC
>JAFMCK010000318.1 GCA_017857825.1 Rhodospirillales bacterium | reverse complement strand
CAACGGCCAGGCGCATTCGACGCGTTCGACATAAATCACGCCGTCGCGATCCAACACACCAAGATTACATGTTTCACCGATTTCTGCGACCAAGGCATTCAAGATCGCACGGACGGGTGCGATCCGTGCAAACGACGACATCGCATCGGTGGCTAAAGCCATCAAGTTGGGGCCGACCACGTACTTGTCTCCGCCTAGTGTGCGCGTCACCAACAGCGTGTCTTCCAACTGTTTAATAACCCGAAACACGGTCGGGCGTGGCAGGTCGGTGGCGTCGGCAAGCTCGCTCAAACTGGGCGGCTTGGGCGCGTTGAGGATTGCCGACAACACCGTCACTCCCTTGCCGAGGGCAGAGCTGCCATCGGGCGGCACGATGTGCGAAAGCGGTGCGCCATCCAACATGATGATGTGTTCTCCCGATATTGTTGTTTTGAAAAGCGTAGCAAGGATATTCATTTGTTCAATATTAAACGCAAATTTGTCTCGATAATCGAATTTACGCACATTTTTAAAGCGCATTGAAGCTGCGCCTCATTTGCGCCAGCATGGCGACAGGGGAGACGACCGATTAACAATACCGACCATCCACCCGTTGATATGCCGATAGGCCCGGTCTTTCGCCAAGGCGCGATGGACGGTCTGAGCCTGCCGGCGTTCATGGTCGCCAGCAGCATGATCGGCTATGGCGCGTTGGTGCATTCGGCGGGGATGAGCCTCGGCATCGCAGTGGTCTCGACGATCGGAATCTGGGGCTTGCCAGGCCAAGTTGCGTTCATCGAATACGTGCTTTTGGGGGCGCCGATCCTGTCGATGCTGCTCGCCGTCGCACTTGCCAACATGCGTTTTTTACCGATGAGCTTGTCGCTGGTGCCGATGTTTCGGGGCTCCAAGTCCGGTTGGCGGCTGCGGTATTTTTACGTGCAGTTGATGTCGGTGAACACCTGGGTCGGCCTGTTGAAAAAGGCGCCGGACCTGAGCCCGAATATGCGGGGCCCCTATTACGCAGGTTTTTCGACGACCTGTATGGCGGCGGGTGCGGGCGGTACGGCCGCTGGATTTTTGATGGCCGAAGCGATGCCGTTCTTCGTCACTGTGACGCTGGTCTTTATCAACCCGATCTATTTTGCGTTCATCTTCTCGGCGATGCGTGTGCGTGCATGCTTGCTCGCAATGTTGGTCGGCGCGATCACCGGGCCGCCGTTGTATCTGTTGTCGCCCGTCTGGAGTTTGCCGCTGTGTGGTGTGCTCGCCGGCACTGTGGGATTTTATGCCGACCGTTGGCTGCGACGAATTCGATGAGCAGTCTCGATACCACGCATGCGCCATGGATATTGTTAGGCTTAGCGATTGCCGCGACATATTTTTGGCGCGGCCTCGGCACCGCGATTGCGGCCCGCATCGACCCGGAAAGTGGGCTGTTTCAATGGATTGCGTGTGTCGCCTATGGCCTGTTGGCCGGGCTGATTTCACGCATCATCGTGATGCCCGTCGGCTTGTTGGCCGAGACTGAAACCATCGATCGTTTGGTCGCAACGGCATTTGGATTTGTTCTTTTCTATGCGTTCCGCCGCAATGTAGGCATCGGCACCTTAAGCGCGGCCAGCTTATTCATGGGGCTTGTCTGGGCCCGAGGTGAGGGTATTTTCTAGGGATGCGGTCTCATGTTGTTTTGATCAGCGTATTCCTTGTCGCATTTGTGGTGGCGGCATCTGGGCACGCACAAAGCTGCGCGGCGCCACCGGTGGTATGTGCAGCAGCGCAATCGGTCGTCAAAATATCGTCGTACGAGCCCACCGGCAGTGCCGTTGTGATCGGACCCGAGCGGATCGTTACGAACCGCCATATGCTCGCAGATAACACTGTTGCCGAGGTGATGTTGTCGGATGGTCGCAAGTTAAAAGGGACGGTGATCGCCACCGATTATCCCGGCGACTTGGTGACCCTGATGGTGCCCGGTTTGCCCGAACTGCCGATCTTGCCCGTGGGCCAAGCCGGCCTGCAAAGCACGCTCTATGTCATAGGCTTCGACGTTGGGCGGGACGCGGTTCGGGTCTATGCGCCGGGCGCGTTGCTCGTCGAAAAAGCGGACACGTCGTTGGCGCGGTTGCACCACGACGCGCGTTCGCTGCCCGGCAATTCCGGCGGCGCGTTGCTGGATGCCGAGGGACGCTTGGTCGGCATCGTCGCATCGGGCGGAGAGGGGCGGAACGAGGCGATTCCTGCGGCTGACATCGATGTGGTGATCAATGCAAGTGGTCCGGACAAGATGGCGGCTTCTGCGGACATCGGTCGTGCCTATGTTCGCTGCGTTGAATTCACCGATGATATGCGCAACGCGCGGGGAACATTGGCGAACGACAACGTTATCCTGACAAAAGATACCTGCCTGGCGACGCAGAACCGTCAATTGATGGACGTCGCGGCAACCGAGCTCGGCATGCGGCGCAAACTGGACCCGGCACTCGAGCTGTTGCGGGCTTCCTACACGCAAGACCCGAATGCCCCGAACACGCTCATTTCGTTAGCCGTGACGTTACACTTGGCGCAACGCTTCGAAGAAGAGGTGCCGATCTTATACCGGGCCCTCGAAATATTACCGACGGCACCACAGTTGCTGCGCTTGGCGTTGCAGGCGGGGATTTGGGGCGGCGATCAGGCGCTGGCCGATTTGGCAATGCAGCGTATCCAAGATGTGATGCCGCAGATGGCGCCGGCGGCCCGGCGGTTTTATGATAACCCACCGCCGAAGCCTCGTATGAGGCCGCCGGGCTGAGTTCCTATGGCCCGTCGGTCGGATCGGGAATCCACCCAAAGCGCACGCGTTGTGGCCCGTCCAAAGCCCGGGCGCGCTTCAAGATCGCATCCCGAAGCGCCGGGCCCTGCCAGTCCGGATTGGCGGCGAGCAAACGCACCGCCAGCGCACTCACACGCGGCACGGCAAAGCTGGAGCCGGACGCTTTGCCAAGGGCGCCCCGGTGATCGATGACGTCAA
>JAFMCK010000053.1 GCA_017857825.1 Rhodospirillales bacterium | reverse complement strand
GGACGGCGATGTACTTTTCATCGCACTCTCAAAATCCAATAGCGAGGGCGGAATGATCGACGATAAACGCTTATCGGGCTCGGTCACATGTGATAACTTCGCAAAATAAACCGCATCCGTAAGCCTACCGATCCGCGCGCTGATGGTCGCCAACATCTGGGTATATTCTCGCGTGTCAGGACTCAGGTCGTGCGCCCTTTTAGCCATATCATAAGCTTGGCCCTGATCGCTCAGATTAAAGGCGATGATCGACATCACAAAAAACGCTTCTGCACACTCCTCGTCTTCGGTAACGACCTGCTTACAGATCGTCAACGCACCATCGAGATCGCCCTCGTTACTTTTTTTCATGGCTACGATTAGGGTGTCGAAAATATCTTTCCCATCTTCGGATACGATTTCGTCGATTTCATTACCGTCCATCGTGCAAACCTCTTATTTGTTACGTCATTTGAGCAGGTGGATTGGGTTTCCCATCACTCAAACGAGAGCCTTCTCAACATTCAACAATAACAAATCAATTTGCTTCGGCCACGACCAAGCATGCATGAATTCTGCGCCATTTTGGCCGATTTTTCGACCTTCAGCTCGATCCTTGTAGGCGTTTTCCATCAGGGCAACCAATTCGTCGACTGAGCTTTCTCCCCAACCCTCCGTTGCCATACCTTCAAACGATACACGATCCTGCTGCTCGAGAACCCAGCAACCGCCATCGTTGATGATATCCTCATGCCCCGTATTTCGAGAGATAATACAAGGCACACCACAGGCCATCGCTTCCATAGCAACAAGGTTTGTGCCGCCTTCGCACCTGTTGGGGAATACGGCAAGATCCATTTCTTTTAAAATACCCGGCATTTCCTCGTTCGGCATCAATCCCAAATCAACAAACTTTGATTCAGGGATGCCGTTATCGGTGGCCATTCGGGTGATATTCAAACGATCATCCGCCCCGACATACGGCAAGGTGGACAGGTGAGGCGAATAACGGAACTGCGCCGCCGTCAACGGCCATAAATTGTGCCACCCCGTCACCAGCACAACGTCGTCACGATTTTGTGCGAATGCCTTGAAGGCTGCCAATACAATGTCCTGGCCTTTTCGGTAATCGAACTTGCCACCGGAAAACACCGCGAATTTTCCGTCGTACGTTCCATTGCGCGGCATCGGCCTAAACAATGTTGTGTCTACGCCCTGAAATACCGTCGTTACATTGTTTGCTCCGGCGGCCTTCATAACGTCGGCATTCCAGGTAGAACCGGCAACGATTTGATTTAACTTCGACAAACGGTTTAAGCCCGCAGCAGATATGTCTGAGTGCTCAAAGAAAATCACACCGACATTCGTGTCACCTTCGACGGCATTGCTGATCATACTCCATTCGGCATCATTCCCCAGCGCATGCACAACAACCGCATCCCGCAGTCTGGCGACTTTAGTCTCGCGCATAAAGCTGGATAGATTGTCTTTTTGAAACTTTATCACCGGTGCAAGCAGCTCGCAGGTTTCTGCATTAAGAGTATTGGCCGCGATCTCACCGAAGCAGACAGGGAACGTTCCTCCCTTCCGCAGCAGTTCGCGCACCAAGTTTAAACCGTACACCCCCCAACCATAACGGTTAGAAATGCCCCAGGTAATGCCCAGCCAAGGTGTCATGCTATCGTCGCTCTCGTAGGGTTATGGGTTCAACATTTCGTTAGAGTTCAGGTCATAAGCGTTAATCTTGCTGGAATAAGGTTAACAAAAGTTAAATGATTCGCAATTTGTTGCTGGTTATCGCCCATTTTCTTCCAAAATAATTTTGCTTGCATGCCCAAATAAATTTTGATAATTCTTAAGTGTCAAAGAATTGACACGTGTAACGTCAGCCAAAATGGCTGTCGTGAATATCTCTAGAATGGAGTGATAAAATGTCAGAAGTAACACTTTCAGCCTCCGTGCGGCAGAGTCTTCTTTCCCTTCAAAACACAACCAATCTTATTGAGCGGACCCAGAACCGGCTTTCGACAGGCTTGCGTGTTTCAGCAGCCATCGATGATCCGGTTTCCTTCTTCCAAGCGAAATCTCTCTCCGACCGCTCGGGCGACTTCCTTGAGAAGAAAGACACTATCGACCAAGGCATTAGCACAGTTACCGCTGCGCTGGACGGTGTTGAGGCGATTGAGGACCTTATCGCACAGATGAAAGGTATCTCGAACTCGATGAAGTCGGCGACTGATACACAAATCAGCGACTTGGTGACGCAGTTCAACGATATTCGTTCCCAGATTGACTATTTAGCAACCGATGCCACCTATCAGGGAACCAACTTGATCGCCGGTACAGGCTCAACGTTGTCGGTTGAATTCTCTGAACAGACCGCAAGCCTCCTGAGCATTAGCTCAGTCGACTTGACCGTTGGCACCGCAGGCATGAACGTTCAATCCAACGCTTACACGACGTCCACAACGTTCGTTAACACCGGCACCCTCAAAGGCGCCACTGCTGACGGCAACGAGTTTAAGAACCGCTTCTTGGAGACCAACGACGACTTCACGCTGACCTACAACGGTTCTTCGAAGACGTTCTCGGCTGGTGAAACTGTTTCGTTCACCTTCGGCACGGGTTCTTCCTTCAGCTTCGTGAACTCCACGGCGCAAGCACTGACCCTTGCACAGGGCGGTACGGTGGCCGTTGACATTACAACGGCGTTGAGCACAGTTGCCGCCGGCTCGCTTGGCCTTCTGGCAACGCAAACCACGAACCTGAGCCTTTCGATGGCTTCCTCTCAGACGCTGGACGTGAGCTGCGCTGCAGCACTTGCTCAGCTAACCGTTACGTATCAAGGCACCGAGACCATTACGGTGTCGACCGCAGAAGGCCTGACCTTTACTTTTGATGGCTCGCAGCAGTCGCTACAAACCACATCTGCGATCGTTTTGACGGCAGGGGCGGTGTTTGCGATCGACGTCACGGGTAGTGCGAACTCGGCTGTTGCAACGCCTAAGTCGTTGACTGGGTTCTACATTTTAATCGCATCGTCCAACGGCACCGCATTCGTTGCAAACACCGCCGGCCGGGTTACTTCCGATACGCTGACCTACGGTATTGCCCTCAACGGCGGCGCTTCGGCTACGATCGCTTCGGGTGCAGCCGACCTTTCCGGATCCGGCCTCGTCAAAGCCGGCGACACGACGAATATCAATTTGGTCATCGACCAGTTGGACACCGCTTTGACGACGCTGCGTACAGAGTCTCAGAAACTGGGTTCGAACGTTGCTCTATTGAACACACGTTTGAACTTCACGGAGCAGTATACCAACACCCTGCAAGCTGGTTCTGATAAACTGACGCTCGCTGACATCAACGGAGAAGGTGCTAACCTGTTGGCCCTTCAGACCCGCCAGCAGTTGGGCATTCAGTCCTTGTCTCTGGCAGCTCAGGCCGAAGCTGCGATCTTGTCCTTGTTCGGTTAATATCGAAACGACACTTAAGTATAAAGCAAACAAAGGGTCATCCTCAGGGGTGGCCCTTTTTTCTTTGCCGGGTACAAGAACAGCGAACATATACTTCCTGCTACTATTGCACCGACTTCGATTTATGTCGATTTTTTCTGTGCTTTACGTTATGATCTCTAGGCTATGGAGATCAGAAAAGCCGCACAACTTTTTGGCCGGGTCCAGCAAACCTTAAACAAGGTTGGCTTCGATGTGGCGTTTGACTCTATTGAGCGCGGCCTGCTCAAGCAGATGAACAAAAAAATTAACGAAGTAAACAAAGATAGCATTACCCGCGATGTTGAGAGGTTGGAGAAAAAGCGTAACGGCCTCGTCGAAAAATCGGACAAACTGCGAGATCTGCAGTTTGATATGGAAACCAACTCTTATCGGTTTTTAAAAGTCCGCGACATCGGCATGTCGGCCCTTGGTTACGCCGACATCAATCAAGACAACGAGATTGATGGCTCACTTAGCGCAGATCAGGTAAGCGCGATCAACGCACAGGTCGATCTGCTGGCCGTTGAAATCTCGAACTTGAAGTTTACCTATAAGACCCCTGAATTCAGTGACGGCAACTTAGCAAACAAAATACGTCAGCAATTGGCCGATCTGCAACAATACAGCCTGACCGCTGGCACCGTTGATGCCGAAGGTGCCGCATCAACCAATGACAATCGTGCTTTCCTCACGAACTTGAACGAACTTGTGGGCCAGGCGTCGACATATTCAGAGTCATCGACATTGCTCGTCGGCAGCATCAACCAGTTGATCATTGATACGGACTCCCGCGCTTATGACGTGGAAGCCGATGTCGCAAACTTGACCGCCGGCGAGTTGGCCAGACGCGAAAGTGACATTGAAGATTTGGAAATCCGTTACGGCAACCTTATCCGGTCTATCTCATTACTCTTTGAGGTAAACAGCTCCCTTGCCGATATGCTTGTAACGGGTACTGATTACAAGCCTGATAAGGGCTCCATCCTAAATATCCTCCTCTGACATCGATGCCATTAAACCTCGCGGTTTTCAGGGCGGACGGCGGCTCAGAGCTTGGCCTGGGCCACCTTAGCCGCTGCAAGACCCTTGCGGACGGCTTGGCGAACTGCGGTTGGTCATGGAAATTCGCCATTGATAGCGCGGTGACAGCGCCTGAGACATTGCAGGCACTCGGTATCGCTCGGTCAGAGATCATCGCCCTCACCGGCGCTGACGATGATTTCGCTTCGCAGATCAGGAAACATTTAACATCCGATGCGGGTTTAGTCGTCATAGACAACTATGCAACGACGATTAACTTCGCGAAGGCTAGCCGTGCATGGGGCCACAAGATTTTGGTGATCGACGATTTGGCCGACCGCCCTCTTGATGCGGATTTTCTGCTCAATCAAAACCCCAGCTGTAGCGCGCTGGATTATGCCGATATCGTCGGACCCGATTGCACTCTCATGCTCGGCGCTGACGTCGCATTATTGCGGGACGACATCACGACCCAACGCCCAGCAGCGCCCCCTCGAGCGCGTTTCGCCACGCCGTCAGAGGCGAGACTGCTGATCTCGCTTGGCGCAACCGACCCCGGCGATGAGACCAGTAAAATATTGAAATCAATCATAGAAAAAGGCGAAATGTATAAGGTCGATATCGCCCTTTCATCATTCGCACCGCATTTACACAAAGTTGCCGAAATCGCAAAATCCATGCCGCACACATCGTTACATGTGGACACACACGACATGGCATCGTTGATGGGCGGCGTGGATATCGCCATCGGTGCGGGTGGCACCAGCAGCTTGGAACGCTGTTGTTTAGGTCTGCCGACGGTGCTGATCGAGACCGCGCCGAACCAACAAGCGACAATCGCAGCATTGGCAACGGTCGGGGCCGGCAGCGTTGCCGCCGATGCGATTCAGGCCATTGCCGAAGTATCGCGTTTGACTGCCGATCCGACCGCATTCGCATTGATGGCAAAATGTGCGTATCAACTGTGTGACGGCAAGGGCGTTACACGGGTGATCGATACGATATTGTCGACATCATCGATTTCGTGAAACGATAAGCAAAGTCGGGAGCAAACGATGCCGAAAATTACCATAGCCAAACGTGAAATTGGGCCTGACGCGCCGCCGTATATTATTGCCGAAATCTCGGCCAATCATAACGGCAATATTGATCGCGCCCTCCAGCTTATCGAAGAGGCCCAAAAAACCGGCGCCGATGCCGTTAAACTGCAAACATTTCGGCCAGATACCATCACCCTTGATTCGCAACGACCCGAATTCACCATTCACGGCGGTGAATGGGACGGGCGACAGCTGTATGACCTTTATCAAGAGGCCCATACACCTTGGGAATGGCACGAAGCGCTTTTCGAGAAAGGTCGGGCCCTTGGCATCACCGTGTTTTCATCACCGTTTGATCACACCGCCGTGGATTTCCTCGAAACCTTGAACTGCCCAGCCTATAAAATAGCATCACCCGAGTTGATCGATTTGCCGCTGATTGCCAAGGTGGCAACGACTGGCAAACCGATGATTATCTCGACCGGCATGGGCAGCGATGAAGAAATCGTCGAAGCCGTCGCCACGGCACGCGACAATGGCGCGACGGAAATTGTCGTACTTCACTGCATCAGCGGCTACCCCACCCCGGTCGCGGCGAGCAATCTCGGCAACATCGCGCATTTACGTACATTATTGGATACCGACATTGGCTTATCGGATCACACACGGGGCACCACCGTCAGTGCCGCTGCCGTAGCATTGGGCGCGACCGTGATCGAAAAACACTTCACTCTTTCCCACGATGACGGCGGGCTGGATGCAGCATTTTCATTAGATGCCAAAGAATTCACCGAATTGGTGACAAATGCCAAAGAGATCTTTCATTCGATCAAAAATCTCAGCGACAGCGGCGAAACGGCGCAAAAAGATACGCGTAATTTTCGCCGCTCGCTATATGTGACCCAAGATATCCGTGCCGGGGAGCCGTTTACGGCAGAAAACATTCGTTCCGTGCGCCCTGCCGCCGGCCTGCCGCCGAAGCATTATTGGTCGGTTTTGGATGCCAAAGCCGCATGCAACATCAAGGCGGGCGAGCCGCTGGATTGGGATATGGTTAAATGAGCGATGCTGGCAGTGTCCTCAAACTACGGCCGGCACTCGCCCAAGATGCTGATGTTTTGCTAATTTGGCGTAACGATCCGACGACACGTGCCATGTCGCAAAACAGCACGCCTGTCACCCATGAAACACATATGAACTGGTTTCAAAATGCCCTATCCAATGATGTGCACCTAATATTTATCGCAGAACAAAACAGCGATCCGGTCGGTATGGTACGGTTCGACGTTGCCCACGACGGCGACACCGCCGAGGTCAGCATTAACATTGCCCCGAACGCGCGAAACAAAAAACTCGCCACGCCGCTATTGCATCTCGCAAGTTCAGAGATCACAAAACGCATGCCCGCCATCACGCGACTCATGGCCCGGATTAAGACCGACAACCCCCGAAGCCAACGGGCGTTCGAACGTGCCGGCTACGTGAAGGTTCGTGAAGACGATGGCTACAACTTTTATCACGTCACCCCTTAACTAGGCGGCGTATCGGTATCGGTCACCGGGAATTCGTCCGCATTGATGACTTCCCGCAGACCAATATTAGCCTGTTTTTCTTCGGGCAATGCCAGCACGTTAATGCTCGAGACCGCGCCATAAATGTTCACCGGATTGCTGAAATAATTCTGCGGATTATACAGCTCCGGAAAATGCCACCACATTTTGTATTTACGCTCAAACAGCCAAGTTAAAATATCCTTTGATAATTCACGCCGATCGTTCTCGAAGTATATCATCGGACGATATTTCTCCACGATGGCGGTACCGCCCTTCAAAACTGCAAGCTCCATGCCTTCGACATCAATCTTGATTATATCCAGCTTGGGGAAGTTATAGATATCGTCCAAGCGTTGCTGCATCACAAAAATCCCACTTGACGGAGGGTTCAGCAGCGATAAGCCGCCAAAATTATTTTCCTGACGATAATCAACAGCTGGCAAAAGAGTGGTCTTTGCCGTCTCGCCCAAGGCAAACGGATAACAATCCACATTCATCAGGCCGTTCAGTGCCATCGTCCCCGCCATAGCCTGAAACAACGGCGGTTGCGGTTCAACCGCGACGAGCCGACCTTTTAAACCGATCTTCTTTGCAAGGCGCACCGTATGCGAACCGATATGTGCGCCGACCTCGAGAACACAGGCGCCTGGGAACACCAGCTTTTCCAAAAGATCGTATTCGTTTTGACCGTATTCGCCGTATTGGATCAAAGCACGTCCCACATACACATCATTTTTATTGGCGATGTATAGGGCGTCACGGCCCCGCACCATAACGTTGAAACCGTCTAATTCGACGACACGTTCATCTGACATCAGCTGTTCCCAAATATAAAACCATCCCTGCCCGACCAACATAAACCGGCAACGCGTCCAGACACATCGAAAACTAAATAATATTCCCACCGACCCGGCAAAATCTGCCACATGGGCGGAAAATGCCGTCCATTTTTTACGGCCTTTAAAATAAAAATGTTTTTTATCAATAAGTTAATTCCATGCCAATTTTTGGCCGATCAATTGCATAGAATGGGCACAGTCACCTCAAATGTGAGATTGAGCAAAATGGAAAAAATTACTGTCGAGCAACTCTATAAAACGCCAACCTACCGGCAACCAGAGTCGAACGCGACCGTCGCAACGAACATGGCTGACTTTGCGTTCTCGTTTGAGGACCTTTTGCAGCGTGTCGGTGCGCGGGTGAACCACGCTTTCTCGGCAGCAGATAAATCAAGCGGCATCATAACGTCGTCCAACGACGTGCGCCGCGATCCCGCTCCCCGTGTTGAGGAACGTCGTAACGAGCCGACCGAAGACCGCGCACGCCCGTCTGACGACAACTTCGGCGACTCCGATGCCCCCACCCCCGTTGGCAACAATGCCGACCGCACCGACACGTCAAATCAGGCGCAATCAAGCGACACGGGCGCTGCTGAACGCACATCGCGCAGTGGTGACGGCGACAACGATCGTGGGCATCAAGCCAACAACAATACCGATACCGCCTCTTCAGAGTCCACCGGCGATGACGGCCAAAACAGCAACGAGAATGCTGGCGATACCACCGCCACCAACGACACCAGCGCCGACGGCAGCAATACCGACGGCCAAGCTGCGGCCACGACGGCGTCTGAAAACGCGCCGCAAAACGCTGCCGCTGCCGGTCAAGCTGCCGCCCTTTATGCCGCCGGCGTTGTCGGCAACGCAGCTTCCGAAAATGCAAAAAGCGGCAACGCGCAGCATGGCCAGCAGGGCCAAGTCGCCACAGAGGCCGCACAGGGCGTGACCGCCCAGATCGCCGCCGGTGCCGCCGGTGCCGCCGCCAAGGGGCAGCAATCGAACCGCGCCAACAATCACCAAAGCACCGCAAACAAGCAGATCGATCAGAACCAAGCCGCTGCCGCAAAAGCCGGTGAAATCCAACAGCAGACCAAACCCGATGCGCTTCAAGATCAAGCACAGCGCTTGGCCGGCATGCTCAACAAAGACACCCGCGCCGAAGTGAAGGTTTCGATCAACAGCGAACAGAACCAACTCACCTCGAAGCCAACGGCAACGCTTGCCAGCGGCTCGATTATCGCCAAAGACGGCACCAGCAATAATGCAGGCGGCGACACGCAGCAGGACGGCCGGCGCCCGGGTGCCAATGCCGGGCAAATGACGCAGCAGATGCAGCTTGCCGCAAACCAACAGCAGGCCCAAGTCACGCAGCGGCAAGCTGCGGCCCAAGGCGGCCCACAGGGCGGCACGACGCAGATCGGCGGCACCCAAGGCAGCATCCAGTCAACAGGCGGCGCTGCACACAATGCCGGCGGCGCAGATGCGATGAACAACACGCAATCCAACGCCGGCACGCAGCAAACCCAGCAAGCCCGCGACACCCAGCCGCAGCAACAAACGCAACAAGCACAGCGATCAAACATGGCCGGCACATCGGTCGCGGATCAGATTTCGGTGAAGATCACCAAAGCCCTGCAAGCCGGGACAGACCGCATTTCGATCCAGTTGCGTCCGGCTGAATTGGGCCGCGTCGATGTGAAAATGGAAATGACGCATGACGGCCGTCACCGCAGAAAAGCAGGATACGCTCGACCTTCTGCGCCGTGATTCTTCAGAATTACAGCGCGCGCTGGCCGACGCTGGCCTGAATTCCGGTGACATGGAATTCAACCTCAAAGGCCAAGAGCAACAAAACGCCAAAGGGGAAGATGGCAACGATAGCGCCAAGCCCAACGGTGATGCCGACGCTGAAGAACAGCTTGCCCAAAATGACGACGGCGTCATGAACGCCTGGGAAAGCGGCATCTTCATGAACGGCCGCATCGATATGCGCGCGTAAGTGAAATAGGAACAGTACAATGATACTCAGCAGCATCAGCGACGCTTCAAGCGCAACAGGCGGAACAAAGTCTGGCGACGACGCCGAGAACCTCCAGGATGACTTGAACCGGTTCTTGAACCTGTTGGTCACGCAGTTGAAAAACCAAGATCCACTGGACCCGATGGACAGCAACGAATTCACCTCGCAATTGGTGCAGTTCGCCAGCGTCGAGCAGCAGATCTATCAGAACGCGAACCTGGAAAAACTCGTGAACGCCCAGGAAACCAGCCAGATTTCCAGCATGGTGAACTTCATCGATAAAACCATTGAAGTTGATACCGAACGCTTCCCGCTGGAAAATGGTCAGGCTGAATTCACCTACACCATGCCGGCAGGTGCCAAGTCGGCGAGCATCATTATCCGCTCCCCGGCGGGCCTGACGATTTACGAACAAGATGCCAACCTTGATCAAGGCCAGCATACGTTCGAATGGGACGGTCGCAACAGCGCCGGCCAAACCGTGGCCGACGGCGAGTATTCGGCCATCATCACCGGCCTTTCGAACCAGAACGAATTGCTCAACATCTCGCAGACCGCGTTTGGTCGCGTAACCGGGATCGGCATCGACAATGGCGTGACGTCACTCTTCATGGGTGACATCGAAGTGCCGCAAACAAAAGTGCTGTCGGTAAAGGAATCGCCGACTGCCGCTGCAGCGAATTGATGAGACGAACACAGTAATTTTTCGGCCACAACGGTCGACCTTCAAAGGAGACAGACAATGAGTCTTTTTGGTGCACTTACATCCGGCGTTTCGGGCCTTACGGCGCAATCAAGCGCAATGGGCTCCATCTCGGACAACATCACCAACGTCAACACGATTGGCTATAAGGGGACCGAAGTCAGCTTCGAAACCCTGGTCACCGTGCAGACGTCGTCGACTTTCTATTCTGCGGGTGGTGTGCAATCCAAACCACGCCAAGACACAGGCGTGCAGGGTCTGTTGCAGTCATCGACGTCACAAACCGACATCGCGATTTCAGGTAACGGTTTCTTTGTCGTCAACGAAGCGTCGGCGCCGACCCTATCCAACGAGTTCTTGTTCTCCCGAGCCGGATCATTCTACCAGGATGACGAAGGCTTCTTGCGGAACACGTCCGGTTACTATCTGCAAGCTTGGCCAACAACCGCCGACGGCATTGTAACGACCAACAACACGTCGCTGACGGTGCCCAACCAGAACGTCATCTCCACCGATTTTCTAGCTACGGTGAACTTAAATCGCGTTGGTGGTACGGCAACGGCGACAACGACCATAGGCATTGGCACTAACCTGCCGTCGAACGATGCCGAGGGCACCACGCACAAAACCGACGTACAGTTCTTCGATAGCCTTGGCAACGCCAACACCACTAGCTTCATTTACACGAAGACCAATCGTGACAATCAGTGGGACGTTGAACTGACGCCACCACCCGGCGTGGAAGTCGCCACACTTTATGCCGATACGGCTGGCTCAGACGTATATGAAAGCCGGGGCGTTCTTCAATTCACGGGCCTGGTCGCCGACGCGGGCACGGTCACGATAACGCAAACAGTGGGCACCTCAACAACCACCACGACCTATGAATTCGACCGCGACGCTTCGGTCATCGCCGGCAACGTCCAAGTCGATGTATCCGCGGCAACGACCGTTGCGCAATATGTCAGCGCGCTTGAAACAGCGATCAAATCCGCGGACTCAAACTTTGCCGATCACGGCGGCTTTACCAATACCCGGGTCGATGTATCCGCCGGTGACTCCACCACCCTGTACTTTACCGATGACGGCACCAGCGCCATCACGATCGACCCGACAGGTCTTTTGACGACGGCGGGCGCACGCGCAACCACCCAGGAAACGTCTTACACGGTAAAAAAGAAAGGTTCAGATTATCGCGACTTCCATCAGTTTACCTTTACCACCGCGATGACCTTGACCGATGGCGACGTCGTCACAATTAACGGGATCAATTACGAGATCGACAGTGACGCATCGGTAACTGCAGGCAACATATCTGTATCCGCAACGACCGGTGCGGCGTCGACGGCAGCGCAGTTGAATACCTTCCTATCCAACTTGGAAACCGCGATTGAAACCAACGATGCGAGCTTTGCATCCGGTGCCGCAACGGTACGGGTCCGCAATGTCTACGCGACTGCATCCGGCGGTAACGCTGATACGTTGGTTCTTGAAAACCTCTCCAGTGGTTCTTTCGACGTCACGTTCACCGCAGGCTTTAGCGCAGTGCCAACGGAGCCAGACGGCACCGCCAGCTATACTGCGGGCACCGCGTTTAGTATCGAAAAATTGAACGGAGTGACATTCGACTCCGATGGTTTGCCGTCCGGCTTCAACGTCTCCGAGTTGGAATTCACGGGCTTTGCCAACGGTGCTTCGAATATGGATGACGATGCCTCTAACGCATCACGCATCACACTCGATTTAGGCACGGTTGCCGAAGCCAATGGTTTCACCCAGTTCGGCGCTGAATTCACACCCGGCTTTATCACACAAAACGGCTCGCAGTTTGGCACTTTGGCGGGTATCACCATCGACAATGCCGGCTTGATGACGGCACTGTTCGATAACGGTGAAACGCGACCGATCTTTAAAATTCCGCTCGCCACGTTCGTCAACGTCAACGGTCTGAACGCACGTTCGGGTAACGTCTGGAACCAAACTCAGGCGTCCGGTGACAACACCCTTCGCGAAGCCAACAACGGTGTTGCCGGCTCCATCGAACAGGCTGCACTCGAATCTTCGACCGTCGATATAGGTGAAGAATTCACCCGCATGATCGTTGTTCAGCGGGCCTATTCCGCCGCCACAAAGATTATTTCAACGGCCGACGAAATGCTCGAAGAGCTCGTACGGATCAAGCGATAAACTAAGGCTCATGGGTCTTTGACCCGGCCTTAGCACACGTCATTATCCAACGTCCCAACCCAAGACCCCAGCAACGGACTGAAAATCCGTTGCTGGGGTCGACCCGTTATGATCAAGTAAATGCCCAACTTTCAAATTGGGTGCCCAGTGACGTCAGAGCTTTTCGATAAAAATTTGGCGTATTTTAATGATCTTTCACCCAAGATCATTGAGACTGTTAAGCCCTATCTTCGCACCTATGCGCCGGACGAGCTTGCGCGCGAACAACCAAAGCACAAGTGTCTTCAGTTTCGCGGCATGCCACCGCAGCGCGATACCGTCGATGCGCAGACGTTTGCGTTTTTAAGCAACGTGTTGCTGCGCGCAAACGCACAAAAAATGGCGTTTATCGACACCCCGGCCAACGCACACGCGTTTTTTCTGGTGCTGCTGGGCGTGCCCACAAAAGCCGAGCTCGCGCAGATCATCAAAGAATTTAATCCTGCACATTTAATGATCGTCGAACCTGATCCCCGATGTTTCGCAAAGAGCCTGTCCGAGCTCGATTGGCCGACACACTTGGACGCGTTGCTGGCACTGGACTGCAGCACGCATTTTATTTTGGATACTCAATTGGATGTTGTGATCGGCAAAGTTTGGCAACTCTGTCGACGTCTCAACCCAGCACGCGCAGACAATATGGCGTGCTTGGTTCTGGATCATCACGAATTCGGCGAATACCTCCTGGCAGCGCTGTCCCGCGACGTCAATATGATCAGCACCAATTTAGGCTTCTTCCATGATGAAATCATGATGCTGTGGAATGCCTATGCCAATCTACGCGCACCAAACACGCGATTGTATGATCGGGGCGGCGAACGACGGCTCAAGGCGACCGCGTTCGTCGTCGGCTCAGGCCCGTCGCTCGACAACGATCTGGCGTTCATTCGTGCGCACGCAGATCACGCCATCATTATTTCTGCCGGGTCCGCCCTCGATCCATTGCTGCAAAATAAGATAACCCCAGATTTCCATATCGAAAATGAAAATGTCCGCGTCGTCGACCGGTTCGTTGAAATCAACAAAACCTTTGATCTCAAGAAGTTAAAGCTTGTCGCATCGACCACCGTCGAGCGCTCAGCAACCGGCATGTTTGACGCGGCGGTGGTCTACAATCGACACGCGCTATCGGCGTATCCGATGTTCGGTGGGGAACAAAAGAATACCATGTACCTACCCGATCCGACCGTCGGCAACGCGGCATTATGCTTTGCGCTGGAAGCGGGCTTTAATGAAGTCGTGCTGTTTGGCCTCGATATGGGGGTTCGGGACCCTGACTATCACCATTCAAAGCAATCCATTTATTACACACGTGCCGGTGTCGAGCATGATGTCGTTTATGACATCTCCATCCCCGCCAACTTCGGTGGCGACACCTGGACCTCGCAACGCTTGTTCCCCGCGTGCAAGAACATGGGCGACGCCATTCATAAGCTGAAGACCGAGCAGCGTGTGATCAATTGCGCCGACGGCGCGTTAATTCAAGGTGCAACCCCATGTCGAAGCGACGCTTTGACGCTCAGCCGTGCCGAGGGCGACAAGCAGAGCGCGATAAACGCTTTGATGCAGTGTTTTGAGAAAACCGAGTCCAAGTATTTGTGGGACGGTGCGGCTGTGTGCGCCGCCATCGCAGATTTCAGCGACCAATTTCGCAGCATTCTAGCCAGCCATCATGCACTTTCCGAAAAAGCCTGTCAGAACGAGATTATGAGCTTCCTTCGCATGGGCGTCGGCTACTTGAACCCGCCCACATCCGGGCCTGAGGATGCCGTACTCTTGTTGTTCCGTGGCACAATTCTGTCGTTCATTTTGAACGCTGAACATTTCCGTCTTCGTTTAGCACGCGACGTGGACCATGCGCCCTTTGATGCCATTGTGAAGCAAGAATTACTGCGCGCATTCGATGCGATGGCAACACATGCTGAACATTTTTTAGGGGGCGACGAGCCGAAAGAGCCGCCCGTCATGGAAGATCGCATTGCGCCCGAAGGCGCTGTCTTGCCACCGCTACGCACGCTCGAACGCAATGAAGACTGCTATTGTCACTCAGGAAAAAAGTTCAAACATTGTCATGGCGCGGTTCAACCCTGAAGCACCATTTACGGGCGTCGAACGCGATGACGGGACCATGACGCATGGATGATGACGCACAATTGATATCCGCGTCGGCTGCCTATGCACAGGGTGCGTATACGAAGGCGGCAACTTTATTCCAAATACTCATTCAAAAGCACCCCGGCGTAGCCGAACTTTACATAAACTTGGGCGCAGCGCTGCGTGGCGCAGGTGATACCAGGGGCGCAGAAGCCGCCTACCGGGATGCAACAAGACGCGCCCCCAAAAATGCGCTCGGCTGGTTTAACCTGGCCAACTTGCTGCGCGAAACGCGGCGCGGCGGCGAAGCGCTCGCGGCCTACCACAAGGCCGACGCCTTGCAACCGGCGACCCCAGAAATCCTCAACAACTTGGGCGTTCAGCTTTATGACTGCGGCGCCGTCACCGACGCATTGAAACATTACGACGCGGCGCTGGCGATCCGCCCGGACTTCACCGATGCCATCGCCAACCGGGGTAACGCCTTGCAGCGCATGGGCCGCATGGCAGACGCCGAAAGCGCAATCCGTGCCGCCTTGGCCGCGATGCCGGACAATGCCGTGTATCGCCTCAACATGGCATCTTTCCTGGCTGCAAAAGGCGATCACGCGGCGGCCCTCGAATGGACGGACCGCGCCATCGAGTCCGACCCCACGTTTATCAAAGCCCGCCTAAAACGGGCGGGACTGTTGATCCAACAAGGCGACCTGGAGGCCGGTTTTGCGGCCTATGAGGACCGTTGGCTGATCCCTGACTGGCATCTGCTGCCCGATAAGATCACCGCCCCGGCGTGGCGAGGCGAAGACCTGAGCGGCAAAAGACTTTTGGTGTGGAACGAACAAGGCTTCGGCGACGCGCTGATGTATGTCCGGTTCCTGCCCGACCTTCAGGCACTGGGCGCGCACGTGACGTTGATGTGCGAAAAAACGTTGATGCGCCTCATGCGCCAAAGTTTTGACGACATCGATATTGTCGATTTAGCCGCCTCCCCCCCTGCGACCGACTATCACGTATCGATCATGAGCCTCCCGGCTCGGCTCGGCGTGACGCTGCAAACGTTGGGCACAGGCAACCCTTATCTGCGTGCCGCCGATGACGAAATTACAGCTTGGAACGCCGAGGTCGCAGATCGTACAAATGGCAAGCCCGGTATCGGCTTGATTTGGGCCGGCAATCCGGGACAAGCGCACGACTACGCACGCTCAATGACGCCCGACGACATGGCGCCGCTCCTGAACAACGACGACATCGCGTTTTTTA
>JAFMCK010000052.1 GCA_017857825.1 Rhodospirillales bacterium | reverse complement strand
GATTTGCTTGGTGGTCGCAGTGACCGTGTTTTTTACCGCACATTTATTTCAACGTCGGTTTACGATTTTGCTGTGGGCAGATGGTCTGGGCATCGCGCTTTACGGTGTGATTGGCGCTGAGTTGGCAACGCTTAACGGCGCCGGGCCGCTGGTTGCGATCGTCATGGGGATGATGACGGCGACCTTCGGCGGGCTGCTCCGCGACGTCATTTGTAATGAAACTCCGTTGATTTTACGCAAAGAAATTTACGCGACCTGCGCCGCTGCGGCAGCGGCCACCTACATCGGTTTGACTGAATTCGGCGTGCCGACGGGCCTCGCCGGCATTGCAGGGTTTGCCGTTGGCTTTGGTCTGCGTGCGGCGGCGATTATTCGCGGTATCGGCCTGCCGGTTTATAAGGCACGCCCTGGGCGGGATTACTGAGTTATCGGCTGCAGGCGTAGGGCCAAATCACTTTGCTGCCGGCAGGCACGATCTCACCACCTTCGACCATTACCGCAATCGCCACCTCTTTTTCCGTGTCCGGCAATGCGATTAAAGAGTCTGTGTCAAACGGCGGCTGTTTGCGGTACAGCGCGTTTGGATCCATCCATCGGCCTTTGGTGGGGATCAACTTATTGCGATCGATGGCGTAAGTCTCGTTCTCGCTGAACCAGACGGCGAAGTGAATTGCCGGGCGGCGTGGTTTTTTTTATGGCTTTCATGCCCGTTTGGTAGCCGGAGTTCCCGGTCGGGCCAAGGTCTTGGCCGATGCGGACTCGGTCACCCACATTGACCGAGGGCATCGCGTCGAAGTGGGCATATTGCGTGTAAATCCAGACCGGCAACCCTGTGTCGTCGGGGCTGTGGCGAATAATCAATTCGATACCACGGTAGCTTTTTTCTGCGGCGGATTTCATCACGACCGTGCCATCGGCGGCAGCAAGCATCGGCGTGCCATAGGGGGCTGGCATATCGATACCGCCATGATACTGCTCGCGGTCGCGCTTTGCGGTGTATGAAATCGCCCAGCCTTCATCGATGTCACGACAATCTAGGCCGTCAGGGAATGCTGGCTTAAGGCCCGTTGGGCGGAGCCCGAGTTCCTTGGCAATTTCGATATCGCATTCCCGACCTCGACCGACACCGCAGCGGGTTTTTGCATCGATCTCGCTGAGCGGCACCTGACCATCGCGCATTTTTGCGGATTTTTGGGAAGCGCTTTTACCGTTCAGCGCACTTTCAATCTCGTTTTGGGTGGCGACACCGTCACCGTCTTGGTCGAAAAAACCAAATGGTCTTTTATTGCCGGTGAATTCGTCGGCGGAGACTTTGCCGTCACCGTTTTCGTCGAATTTTTTTAGAAAACGCTTCGGTGTCATTTGCGCATAAACGGATGTTGTAAAAACAACAGCGATTAAAAGCACTATAAAATAGCCGATGATGCGTTTCATCTTATGGACTCCGACAGTGAAAAGATCGGAAGCGCGTAGTTGTTGCGAAATCTGACGTGCTTAGATCATTTCATCATTGCGGTCATTTGTCTCTCCAAAGCGATGCAGGGCAGGGGCGCGGGTGCCTTCGTAGAGCTTGGCCAAGCCTTTGTTCACCTTGGCCGTTTCCCGTTCGAACAAGGAATTGCCCGCTAGGTCACTGTCGGCGATGAACGGACCGAAGTTTTCGACTTCGACCATCCACATCGCTTGCGCGATGCCGAGCTCATCAAACCAATGCACGTCACGAATACCGCGAATACCGCGCCCGAGCAGCGCACCGGTGCCATAACCGACGGTGGTCAGATAAATTGCGCCATGCGGCACGAAGAAATTGCGGTAGTCCTCGGAAGTCATGCCGCCTTTGCCGATGATGATCTTGGCACCCGACACATCGAACCACTGGTCCAGCCACTTGGAAAACCGGAACGATGCCGTGCCGGTCATCGCCCCGATGTCGAAATGTCCGTCTTCGCGACGTGCAGCAGCCGGCGAACAATGGAAGTTTGCGTTTGAGATCTCCGCCAAGCCTTCGGGCAAGCTCTCACCGCCTTCAAGCACGCGTTTATAGACGCCTTCACGCGCGGTGTAGACGACACCGTTCAGATAGACGATGTCGCCGATTTCGATGTCCTTCAGCTGCTCGGTCGTAACCGGTACGTTCAGACTGACTTTTTTAAGCTTTCCGCTTCCGGTGCCCATCCGACCGTCTCCCGTCTCATGTAAGGGGTGAACCAATTCGGGTCGGTGCGATACTCGACCCGGCCATCCGCGTGGACGCGCGCAACCGCGCGTCTGGAAGACAGACAAAATGCGTGCACGCTCATCGGCATGCCACCGGTGTGACAAAAACCGCATTCAACGTGGCAATCGATGACCATGGACTTGCCGACGAATCCCATCGCCCCCATGCCGATGGAGTTGCCGAGCTCCATCAATTCCATTTCAAGTTCGGCCACTTTGGGGTCTGGGTTGCGGTCGCCGACGGTGCGCAGACACGCGGCCTGCTTGCCCAGGACCATCGTCGTATCCTTCGAGCCGCCAAGCCCGACGCCAATGATCGCCGGCTGACAGGCGAGGCCGCGTTTGCCGAATGCAACCAAGCAGTCCAGATAAAACCGTTTGATGCCCTCGATGCCGTCGCCTGGGAAAAGCATCCGATAGTCGCTGCCGAACAAGCCGCCTTTGTGCACGGTGGTGATGTCGATCCAGTCGCCATCAGGCTCGAACGAATACTCGATTTCTGGCGCGTTCAGGCCGACGTTGTTGTTGTGATCCGTACGCCACAACGGGTGCACGCGGTTAGGCCGGAGCGGTACGCCGTCAGTCGCTTCGGCCGTAGCGCCGCGCAGAGCTTCTTCGAGCGCCACCGGTCCGCCTTCGACCCGGGCTTCGTTGCCCATTTTGACGTACCAGCGGGGTACGCCGGTGTCCGCGCACATGGCGCGGCGGTCTTCTTTGGCGGCTTGATAGTTTTCAAGCATGGCATGTAGAACGAACGACGAAAGGTCGCCGTCTTCAGCGTCCGCCGCTTTTTGCAGACCGTTCAGATAGTCGTCCGGAATATCGATGGCCGCTTTGTCCATCAAAGACAGCGCCGTCTGTTTGACGGCGGTGATCGGTATCATGACCAAAATCCTCCACGTGAAGCAAAGACGATGAGGTGTCTCCGTTGCTCAAAGGATATCAGGTGCAGAGGGGCAGTGTCCAACAGGCCAAGCGCATAATTGTCTCGAAATCTTTGCATAGGTCTGTGAACGGTTTGAAGTCGCGCATGGAATAGCCGACGTCGAGGCATCGGTGGTGATTTCAGTCCTAACCAAGTAGGGTGATGGGAATGGTTAGGAGGCCTTATGTTCCTCAGTGTTTTTGATATGTTTAAAGTCGGGATTGGCCCGTCGAGTTCGCACACCGTCGGGCCGATGGTGGCGATGCGGCAATTTTTGGATCGCCTGAACTGCGATAGGTGCCTTAACGACGTGGCCCGCGTGACGGTGACGCTCTATGGCTCCCTCGCGTTCACCGGCAAAGGCCATGGCACCGACCGCGCGCTGGTGCTGGGCCTGTTGGGCGAGATCCCGTCGGAAATCGATCCAGAGACCGTAACGGTCGCCGTTGATGAGGTGATCAACAGCGGGCAGCTTAAATTGGATGGTGCTGCGGAAATCTTATTTTCTATCAGCGACGATATTTTGTTCGAATACGGTGCGCCGTTGGATGAGCACACCAACGGGCTAGAAGCCAAAGCGTTCGATGCCGAGGGCAATGCATTGGCATTTGAAACCTATTTTTCGGTCGGAGGAGGGTTCGTGGTCTCGAAGCCCGAGATGGCGGCATTCAAGGAAAGTGGTGTTCGTTATCCCGACGTGCCCTATGCGTTCTGCAGCGCCGCCGAAATGCTGAAAATGGGCGCTGATACCGGCAAGACCATCGCCGAGATGAAGCGTGCGAACGAACTCACGCAACATACTGTGGCCGCCTTAAGCAGCGGTCTGGATCGTATCTGGGCAGTAATGAAAGACAGCATGGACCGGGGCATGTCGACCAGGGGGCAACTGCCGGGTGGCCTTAAGGTCAAACGTCGCGCGGCGCAGATCGCCGATGCACTCGACGCTGATAAGTCCCGGAACGTCCAATACGCGCACCGTGTCATGGATTGGATCAGCCTTTACGCGATAGCGGTGAATGAAGAAAACGCGGCGGGTGGGCGCATTGTGACGGCGCCGACAAACGGCGCTGCGGGCGTGATCCCGGCGACAATTCGCTATTACCTGGAATTTTGCCCGAACGCGACCGAAGACATGGTCGATGAATTCCTGCTGACCGCTGCTGCTATCGGCGGCATCATCAAGACAAAGGCGTCGATTTCGGGCGCTGAGGTCGGCTGCCAAGGTGAAGTCGGTTCGGCCGCGGCGATGGCGGCGGCGGGTTTAACAGCCGTACTTGGCGGCACCAATGCACAGATCGAAAATGCCGCCGAAATCGCCATTGAGCATCACTTAGGTATGACCTGTGATCCGGTCGGCGGTCTCGTGCAGGTGCCGTGCATCGAGCGTAATGCCATGGGGGCCGTGAAGGCGGTCAACGCGGCCTCGTTGGCACTGCGGGGCGATGGCACGCACTTTGTGCCGCTGGATAACGTGATCGAGACGATGCGCCAGACCGGCGTCGATATGCTCTCGAAATACAAAGAAACATCCGAAGGCGGCCTGGCGGTGAACGTCACCGAGTGTTGAGTCGTTAGGTCTCGGCCCCGCCGTTGACCTGTAACAGCTGACCGTTGATGAAGGCCCCGGCATCGGATGCGAGCAATGCGACCATCGCCGCGACTTCTTCAGATTCACCCAAGCGGCCAATCGGCACGCGCCCGACCATACCTTCAATATGCGCGCGCATTTCAGGGTCGGCTTCGTCCGGGCGGATCGGGCCCGGCGAAATGATATTTGCGGTCACACCCTTGGCGCCGAATTCTTTGGCAAGTGATTTGGTCAGGCCCCAGGACGCGTGCTTTGATACGCTGACAGGCGCACGCCCGTTATAGCCGTGGATTGCATTCATTCCGGCGAAGTTGATGATGCGGCCCCAGCCGTTTTCGATCATGCCCGGTAAAAGGTTTTTGGCGAGGCGGCGTGCCGAGTGGAAATCGATATCCAAGATACGGGCCCACTCGTCCTCATCGGTCTCTAAGAACGGCGAGGTCGGGCGCACGGCGGCATTGTTGACCAGAATGTCAACGCGGCCAAAGGCGCTGAGGGCGGCATCGGTGATTTTGGCGAGGTCGTCTAGACTGCCGACATTACCCATGGCGACGAGCGCGTCGACACCCAGCGTGCGCGCTTCGTCTGCGACCGCATCGCAGGCGGCTTGATTGCTGGAGCCGTTGAGGACGACATTGGCTCCTTGGGCGGCAAGGGCGAGGGCGGCGGCGCGGCCGATATTGCGGCCCGATCCGGTGACAAGCGCTGTACGGCGTGACTTGGACATTTTTATTTTTTCTCCCGATTCCATCTATGGGGGCTGGGCCCCTGAGCTGTCACCATAGAGGCTAAGCGGGTAAAAAATCCATGTCCCAGGGGTTTAAACTGTCGTGAACACCCGCTATCACGCAGGGCACTAGCTTGATTTGGGAGAAACAAGATGACCGACCTTCGCAATATGGACGAACTCGAAGCTCTGGACCGTGCGAATTTCCTGCATGCATCTTCGGATGTGAAAGGGCACGCGCAAGGCACCACGCCGACCCGCGTCATTGAGAGTGGCGAAGGTGTGTACATTACGGATCGTGCGGGGAAGCGTAGCCTGGACGCGTTCGCAGGCCTGTATTGCGTGAACATCGGTTATGGCCGTACTGAGGTCGCGAACGCGATTGCCGCGCAGGCCCACAAGCTTGCGTTCTATCATTCCTATGTCGGACACGGCACCGAGGTTTCGATTCGTTTGGCGGCGAAAGTCGTGGAACTGGCCCCCGACCACATGAGCCGGGTTTATTTCGGCTTATCCGGATCCGATGCCAATGAAACCAATATCAAGTTGGTCTGGTACATGAACAACGTCTTGGGCCGACCCGAGAAGAAAAAGATCATTTCTCGCGAACGTGGCTATCATGGCTCTGGTTTGATGACCGGCAGCCTGACCGGCTTGCCGTTGTTTCACAAAGCCTTCGACCTGCCGCTTGAGCGGGTATTGCACACGGTGTGCCCACATTATTGGAAATATGCCGAGCCAGGCATGAGCGAGCTTGAGTTCTCAAAGCATTGCGCCGAAAAGCTCGAAGAAATGATCATCGCTGAAGGCCCGGACACGGTCGCCGCGTTCATCGGCGAGCCGTTTTTGGGCACCGGTGGCTTGGTGCCGCCGCCCGAAGGATACTGGGCAGAAATTCAGACGGTTCTCAGCAAATATGACGTGATGTTGATCGCCGATGAGGTCGTCACCGGGTTTGGCCGATTGGGCACGTGGTTCGGGTCTGACTATTACGGCATGAAGCCGGACATCATCACCGTCGCTAAAGGCCTGACCAGCGCGTATGCGCCGTTATCGGGATCGATCTTGAGCGAGCGGGTGTGTGAAATTCTTGATCAAGGTTCTGACGATATCGGGCCGCTTGGACACGGTTGGACGTATTCGGCGCATCCTATCGGGGCCGCGGCGGGCCTCGCCAACCTGAACCTGATCGAGTCCGAAAACATGCTCGCCAACGTCAAAAGTACTGGCAGCTATTTTCAAACCAAGCTGCGCGACGCCTTTACCGATCATCCGATGGTCGGTGAGGTCCGCGGGGACGGCATGTTGGCGGCGATTGAATTCGTCGCTGACAAAGACAGCAAGACGTTCTTCGACCCGAGCCTCAAAATCGGTGCAAAAATGGCCGGTGCGGCGCTTGAGCATGGCGTCATTGCGCGCGCCATGCCGCACGGCGATATTATGGGTTTTGCACCGCCGTTGTGCATTTCTGAGGCGGAAGTCGACGAGATCATCACGGTGGTCGGCAAGGCCCTGGATCAAGTGCACAGTGCGTTATAGCTGAGATTACGATGAACGACGTTTTTATATGAAATACGAGATTTTCGAACAGTTTTTTGGGATTGGGCGGACTGGCTAAACGAGCAGGAAACTGTTAATCCCGCTTCACATAAAGGAGCGGAATTTTTGAGCGGTATTGTTCTCCATCATTACCCACCATCACCTGTCTCTGAAAAGGTGCGGGTTTGCCTTGGGGTCAAGGGGCTGGACTGGCACTCGGTAATTATTCCGCGTGTGCCGCCGAAGCCGAAGTTGATGCCGCTGACCGGCGGTTTTCGGCTGACCCCCGTCATGCAGATCGGCGCTGACATTTATTGCGACAGCGTCTGTATCATCCGTGAACTCGAAAACCGCTTTCCCAAGCCGACATTGTTTCCGGATGGCGATGCAGATGCTGCGTGGGCGATTGGGCGGCGCACCGATCAGCAGATGTTTCCAGTCATCCTCGCAATTGTATTCTCTGACGGTGTTCAGAACATGCCGGAAGGTTTCCTCGAAGATCGCGCACAGTTGTATTTCGGTGGCAATATCACGATCGACAGTCTTCGTGCGCAACTGGCCGATAAGCTGGCGGAAGCACATACGCATTTTGCCTGGATTGAGGCCGCCTTGCAGAAACAGAGCTTTTTAGGCGGCGACGCGCCTGGGGCAGCGGACGCGTTTGCCTATTATGTGACGTGGTTCCTGCTTGGACGATACAAGGATGGGCCGGCATTCTTGGCTGCCTATCCGAATTTGATGCGTTGGCAAGCTGCAGTCAAAGCCATTGGTCATGGCCATCCATTTGAATTGACTGAAGACGCAGCCTTAAGCTTGGCGCGCGCATCCGAGCCTTTGCCCAGTGTCGGCATCAATCAGAACGATCCGTCAGGATTTGAAGCGGATGAGATGATTTCAGTGCGGCCTGAGAACGATAAAAACATAACCACCGGGCGGCTCATTGGCCTCAGCGCAGATCGTGTCAGTGTGCTGCGGCATGATCCCGATGTCGGTCCTGTCGCTGTACATTTCCCGCGTGCCGGATATGTGATCACACGTGTGAAGGCTTAGCCGAGCGCGTCCACATTCATAGGGAAACGGATCAGGCGTTTGCCTTCGACTGGCGATTTGATGCGCTGCGTCCAATGTACGCCTGGCCAACGGTATTCCGCGATGCCTTGCTTTGGCCAATAAATCGCCGTGTAGGTCGTGCCAAACCCAAGCCCGAACGCCGTTGAGTACAGCGGCGGTTTTTGGAAGGCACCGATAAAGCGATCCGCAGGTTCATCATGCAACGTCAGGCGATGCAGCAAGAAACGCTCGCGTTCGACGCTGGCGGTTGCCTTGGCATGGCGGTGCCATTCGACTTTTTCTTGATGGTTGGTGGCGACCCGCTGATCGGTCACCAACGCCTTGCGGTCGGGCGATAGGTATACCGTGGCATATTTGCCGGCCTTATCGACGACGGTCACGTTATAGGCCATGTGGCAGGGGATTTTTTTCAAAGCCTCCACCGCATCGCTGACGGTGTCACAAAACTCCATGATGTAGCGAAGGATATAATTGCATGGCTGTGCCGAGATCACCGCCGGCGCGCGTCGTGTCGCCGACACGCACCAATTGCGCAGCGCGGTTTTCTTGAATGTCGCTGTCGATTTCCGATTGCGTCGGGACTTGGCCTGAACAGGACGCAAGTATCAGACATGCGGCGATCACCAAAAAGTTGATACGATACTTTTGGCTGATCCCGGCAAAATGCTGCCCACTCGTGATGTTCTTTTTCATCGACATAAATGTTCGTTTTTTCCTTAATATTGCAATACGCTATAGGGATGGGGGGCAACAAGAAAGGTTTCACGTGTCGAATGAATATATTGAGCTGACGTTGTTGATCGAGCGGCTGCACCGGCGGTTTTTGGATGTTCTTAGAACAGAGCTAAAAAGAATTGGTGTGCGCGACATAAACGGCGTGCAGGCACTGATTTTGGCGAACATCGGCGAGAGCGAGGTGGTGATACGCGATTTGATCGAACGCGGCTATTATCAGGGTTCGAACGTATCCTATAATATTAAGAAACTCACGGATTATGGATATCTGAATCAAGAGCGTGCACAGCACGACAAGCGTTCAATCACGGTCAGTTTGACGGATAAAGGCCGCAAAGTGGTCGCCGGCATCGTCGAGCTTGAAACGCAAAACGGTTTCAAGTTTCAAGAGAGCATCGGTAATGACACAACGATGTCTGAGGCGACTGAAATGCTCCGGAAACTAGAACGCACGTGGGATGAATACATCCGCTATGGCGGCTAAGTAATCCCGAGTCCGTGCAGCAATAAGGAACTTTCAAGAATGCTTTTAGGCTGTATCGCCGACGACTTTACCGGTGCCACTGACCTTGCGAATACCCTGGTCAAGGCCGGCATGCGCACGGTTCAGAGCATCGGCGTACCGGGGCCTGGGCTCGATATTGGCGAGACCGATGCCATTGTCGTGGCGCTTAAATCACGGACGATCCCGGCGAATGATGCGGTTGAGCAATCGTTGCAGGCGTTGGCTTGGCTTCGGGCGCAAGGCGCGCGCCAAATCGTTTTCAAATACTGCTCGACCTTTGATTCCACGGATGCCGGCAATATCGGCCAGGTCAGCGATGCACTGTTGGATGCGATCAATGAGGATTTCACCATTGCCTGCCCGGCGTTTCCGGCAACAGGACGCTCGATCTATAAAGGTTATTTGTTTGTCGGGGACGTTTTGCTCTCGGAGTCCGGCATGCAGGATCATCCGTTGAACCCGATGACCGATCCGAATTTGGTGCGTGTGCTGAGCCGACAGACCGAACATCCTGTCGGCTTGGTCGACTATACCGCGGTGCGTGAGGGCGCGCCGGGCATTCGCGCGCGGTTTGCTGAACTGAAAAAAGCCGGTGTTCGTCATGCCATCGTGGATGCGGTGCTGGATGAAGACTTAATTGAAATCGGCGCGGCGGCAAGCGACCTTGGCTTGATCACTGGGGGGTCAGGAGTTGCCATGGGCCTGCCTGAAAACTTTCGCCGCCAAGGGTTTATGGCGGATAACCCCGCACCTGCATTGCCGGGCATGGTCGGCCGGAGTGTCGTATTGGCTGGCAGTTGTTCACGCATGACCCGCAAACAAGTGGCGGCGGTGTCGGATACATGGCCGACCTTCGCGATTGACCCGCACGCCATCGGGCGCGGCGAGGATGTTGCGACCGCGGGGCTGACCTGGGCTTTAGAGAGATTGGCAAAAGACCCGGATCAGCCTGTGTTGATCTATTCCTCGGCGGATCCGGATACGATATCTGAAATTCAAGCGGCTTATGGTCGTGAGCGCGCCGGTACAATGGTTGAAGAGACTTTGGGCAGCATCGCGCGCGGCTTGCTTGACGATGGCGTTAATCGCTTCGTTGTGGCGGGGGGGGAAACGTCAGGTGCGGTGGTCAGTGCCCTGGACGTGCGCGCCCTGCGCATTGGTCCGGAAATAGACCCTGGCGTGCCTTGGACCGAAGCTATTGGCGGCGTGCCGCTGGCGCTCGCCTTGAAATCCGGTAACTTCGGTGCCGAAGATTTCTTTGCAAAATCTTTGGGCATGCTGCCATGACTGAGACCGCTGCCCGCGATGAAATCGCGTTGCTCGCGAAGTCGATGTACGACCGCGGGCTGACGTTCGGCAGTTCCGGTAATATCAGTGTGCGCCTCGAAGACGGTTGGCTGATGACGCCGACAGGTGTCGCCATGGGCGAAATCGATCCGGCGCAAATATCGAAGCTGGATATGAACGGACACCATCTTAGCGGTGACAAGCCGACGAAAGAGACATTTTTGCATTTGGCGATGTATGAAGAGCGTCCAGCATCGGGTGCCATCGTTCATCTTCATTCGACGCATTCCGTTGCTGTTAGTTGTTTGGCAGATATTGATCCGACCGATGTATTGCCGCCGATCACGGCATATTATGTGATGAAGATTGGAAAGTTGCCTTTGGTGCCGTATTTTCCGCCGGGTGATCTTAATCTCGCGAAGGCCGTGCGCGAGATGGCTTCAAAAAGCCACGCCGTATTGTTGGCGAATCATGGCCCCGTTGTTGCCGGAAAATCTTTGCGGGACGCAGTTTACGCAACCGAAGAACTTGAAGAGACCGCAAAATTATTTTTGATGCTGCGTGGAATGAATACAAAGTTCTTAAGCGATGCCGAGGTTGCAGCATTGCGCGATAAACATTCCACGTGAGCTACCCGCGCGCGTCATTGGGCGCGATGTCGAAAGGTACGTCGATGTACCAAATTATCCTTAAACTTAGGGGGTTTATCTGGTCTATTCGTATGTGCGGATGATTGCGTTAAAGTTTTGGAACAATGAATGCCCTTAAGTCGCAAAGGTTCTGCCGATACCTTTGAGGTAAATGATTCCCTGCCCGTGGATAAAGCTGACGGTGCTCGCCCTTGGAAGCTGGCTGTGCCGCTACTTGCGTTCTTTGGGATCACGCTCAGCATCATCGTTACATATTTCACGTGGACGAGTATGCTGGCCGAAAAGCATGCGGAAGTCGCGGCGCGGGTAGATGACCTCATAGGGCGAATCGAGACGGAAACGAATTTGTCTCTAAGTTCAATGCGCGGCTTGCGTGCGTATTTGGATGCCGTTCCTGAAGTTACACCTGAGCTATTTTCAAGTTTCGCAAAAAATCTAAAGGCCTATGAAATTGGTATAATGGGTTACGGCTATGCGGCGCGTACTGACCGGTCAGTATCGCAAGACGGCAAAAACGCCGATCAATTTATTGTAAAAATGATTGAGCCGAAAGAGGAAATGGCGCCGCTGCTTGGGACCTATATTTCACAGGTATCAGAAGTCAGTGATGTGATAGCTGCCAGTATCAAGTTTGACGAGGTCTGGCTGACTGCTCCCATTCACGAGAATAGCATTCTATCCGGCTATAATTCAGTGCTCGCGTTCTATCCACATTTCAAAACGGACGTACCATCCCATTTGATCAACTTACGCCATGCCAATGTCGATGGCGTTATCTTTGCAGTATACGATATTGAAGCCATTATTGGCCTGGCACTTTGTAAAAGCTCTATCGATGATTTGATTTTGAGGGGGGCGATCGGCTTGAGTGTCGCGCGCGACACAACAGACAGGTCACAGTCACCGATCTTCACAACTGGCAACTTTGATGAACTTACCAAGGCCAACGAGGCTTCGTTCGATGGCTTGGTTAGAACTAATGATTTTACCTTCAATATTTCGAATATGAAGCTTCGAGTCACAACGCTGACAGATCTAACAGTCTTGTTCGAGCGCGCCTATCTTTTGCCCGGCATTGTGATGTTGATCGGTCTTATGTTGACGGCGACCTTGTCGGCGTTTGCGCACACGCTGATCACGCGTGAAGAAAGCGTCAAAGCGTTGGTTGGTGAGCGGACGCGGGCACTTCAAGAGAGTCAAAAATTGTTTGAAGATATGGCCAACGTTTCCGCAGATTGGTTTTGGGAAACGGACGTAGATCATAAATTCAAGTTTATCTCGGAAAAATTTGAGGACGTTAGTGGGCTTGATCCTCGGTTGTTTCTTAATCGGTCGCGCGGGGAAGCGGCGGGCGTCAATGTTCATGATGCCGAAGATTTTTGGCGTGAGCATTTCGAGACCCTTCAAAACCATATCGCATTTCATGATTTCCGTTACACCGTGCCGCGTTCGAATAGCCGTGAAGCGCATTTGTCGATTAGCGGCAAGCCTATATTTGATACGAGTGGCGATTTTATTGGATACCGTGGCAGTGGCCGAGATGTAACTGCAGAAGAGACCGCTAAGCGTCGACTTCAGGAGAGTAAAGAGCGTCTATATCGCTACGTCGAAGAGTTGGAGGTTTCGCGCCAGTATCTCGAAGAGAACACCGCGCAAATGTCGGAACTCGCCGAGAATTATGCCGTCGAGAAAGAGCGAGCCGAAATGTCGGAACGATCAAAGTCCGAATTTTTGGCATCAATGAGTCATGAAATACGCACACCCATGACGGGCGTTATGGGCTTTGCTGATCTGCTGCTAGACGGCGACCTTGCCCCCGATGATCGAGAAAAAGTGATCAAAATAAAGGGCGCAACGCAATCGTTATTGACGATCATCAACGACATTCTCGATTTGTCGAAATTGGACGCCGGGCGACTGGATATCGAGAAGCTCGATTTTAATTTTCCATATGCCATCGAAGAGGCGGTTGATCTTGTCCGTGAGCGGGCACGCTTGAAGGGTCTTTATGTGCTGCTCGATACGGATTCAGTGCCCGTCGGTGTGAACGGCGATCCAACGCGGATCCGTCAAATTCTCATCAATTTGGTCGGTAATGCGGTGAAGTTTACCCACCGTGGCGGCATTACCGTGCGCGCCAACGTCGTAGAACAGTCAGCCCAAAAAATGATCCGCATCGCAATCAGTGATACCGGTATCGGCATTTCCGAAGAAAATCAGCGTCATCTTTTTAGTAATTTTTCTCAGGGTGACGCATCAATTTCGCGTCGCTATGAGGGGACGGGGTTAGGTTTGGCAATCTCTAAGCGCTTGGTCGAACTTATGGGCGGTGAGATTGGCGTGACCAGCCGTGCTGGTGATGGTAGCGAGTTTTGGTTTCAAATTCCGTTACGTCTTGCGACGACGGATGTATCGGCAATCGCGCGGTTGCCGGAAACACAGAATTTCCTAGCGACGCGTGCGCTGAACATTCTGATTGCTGAGGATAACCGCCTGAACCAAAGGATTATTTCGGCGACTGTGGAAAAATATGGGCACCACGCAACGATTGTCGATGATGGTGAACAGGCAATCAAAGAGGCTGCAAGATACCCGTATGATTTGATGCTGTGTGATATCCGCATGCCGAATATGAGTGGACCAGACGCGACCCGCGCTATTCGTGCTGCGTCTGGGCCGCAATCAACAATGCCGATCATCGCGCTGACCGCTGATGCCATGGAAGAACACGTGCGCGCGTATCTTGACGCGGGCATGAACGCCTGTGTCACAAAACCGATTGATCGCCCGACCTTGTTGCTGACCATCAACGATGTGATCGGTGAGGAAATCCATATTGCTGCAAAGGAGACCAAAGGTGCGGCGGCGCTCACAGATGAAGAAGCAGTCAAAGAAGAGAGCAACGACTTCAATGAATTTCTGAAAAGCCTGGAGTCGGTGGCCGACGAAATTGAGCGTATACGTGAGACAGATAAATGAGCGTCATTGTACACCGTGAAAGTGTGCAGAATATCTTCGACGCCGCGTCGATCTGATAATGGCATGAGCAAAAACGACAGCGATGTGCCGTCCACCGAGGCATTGTTGTTCATGGCGGCGCATGATCTCAAAGCGCCGCTCCGCACAATGCACGGCTTCGCCGAGGCGCTTAAGGAGGATTACGCCCCCGTCCTTGATGACGCGGCGCGTGAATACATCAGCTATATCGCTAAAGGCGCTACGGATATGCGTGCGATTATTGATGGCATGCTCGACTTCGCACGTTTAGGCGAAGACGGGGTGGTGTTTGAGAACGTCGATCTCGGTGAGGTCATCGCTGGGGTACAGGCTGAGTTGCGGGGCGCATTGCAGACTGCTGGCGCGGATGTACAGGTCGTCGCGAATCTACCGTCGTTGGTGACGGATGCAAAAATTTTGGCGGCGTTAGTCCACCGTGTATTGATGAATGCGATCACCTTCCGCGCCGAGAAACAATCTCCACACATCATTATCGATATCGCTGAAAGCGATGCGACCGTTGTTATCACCATAACGGATGACGGCATCGGTTTGCCACAAGATCAATGGGATCGGGTGTTTCAGCCATTTGTTCGGTTGAAGACTGGGCCTGCATATACCGGCGCCGGACTCGGGTTGACGACGGTGAAAAAAGCAGCCGCGCTGCTGGGTGGGTCCGTGGTCCTGGAATCCAAGCTCGATCAAGGTGCGGTGGTCACGGTCACGCTGCCTCGAAATTCTTTATAGACCTGTCGGCGGTCGTCCTTTGGCCATGTCGTAGTCACGCACGATTGAGGCCACGCGAATGCGATAATCGTTGAAAATACCGTTGCGCCCTTGGCGTTGTGCGTCGCTGTGGCCACCGTGCGTGTACCATGTCTGCATGGCTGCTTCGTCGCGCCAAAACGAGAGCGAGAGAAACTTGCCGGGTGCGGTCACGCTTTCGAAGCGCTCGACCGAGATAAAGCCATCGACTTTTTCCAGATCGTTTTTCATTTCTGCAGCAAGATCGAAGTAATCCTGGGTGCGACCTTCGGCGGGCCAAACTTCGAACACGACGACATACATAAGCTATACCCTTGTTGGTGCCTTATTGGCCTTTGAAATCGGGGGAACGTCTCTCGTTGAACGCACTGACGCCTTCGAGCCGATCATCGGTATCAATGACACGCTGGTAACATGCGATCTCGAAATCATAGCCGTTTTTCAAATCAAGGGATCCCGCTGCATCGACCGACTTGCGGGCCTGCTGCACAGCAATCGGTGCATTGGCGGCGATCCGTGCGGCGACTTCAAGGGCAGCGGGCATGAGGGCATCTGGCTCGTGGAGCGCATTGACAAGGCCCCATGCGTGGGCGTCTTCGGCTGAGAACGGTTTGCCGCTGAGGATCACTTCTTTGGCGCGGCGAATGCCGATGGCACGCGGCAAGTGCTGGGTGCCAGAAGCGCCTGGCATGATGCCGAGTGTCACCTCTGTAAAGGCAAATCGTGCACTGGGGACAGCATAAAGAAAGTCTGCGTTGAGCGCGATCTCGAGGCCGCCGGCGTATGCGGCGCCATTGATCGCGCCGATGATCGGCACCGGGCAGTCCATCATCGCGCGAATCATTTGTTCAAAAAGGGCATGCTGTTGTCGCCAGGCGTCATCGCTCATGCCGTTGCGTTCTTTAAGGTCGGCGCCGGCGCAAAAAGCGCGCGTGCCGCTGCCGGTCAGCACCACGGCTCGGCATTGCTTCGGGTCCCGGTATAGGGACTCCCACACCAACAGCAATTCTGATCCCATTAAGGTATTGAATGCGTTGGCAACGTCGGTGCGGTTTAGGGTCACGACCAGCACATGCGGCCCTTCACGGCGAACAGCAAGCGTCTGCAGATCCAGGCTTTCAACGGTGCGCATTGTTTCTCTCCCCTCGGGTTTTCTATGTTGATACACCCTGTGTGCAACGGACGCCAATAGCGTCGTATACGAATAATTATCTTTGGGGCTGACATAGATAAGCTCGAAGTATTCATATTTTTACCCATTCGACTAG
>JAFMCK010000051.1 GCA_017857825.1 Rhodospirillales bacterium | reverse complement strand
GCACGACATCGAGGCTGTGCCGTTCAGCACCGGGGCCATCAATTTGGCGACCAAGTCGCTCGGCAAAAACGGCGCGTCGGTGGCAAAACTGACCACGTATTCACACTCAGGCAGGTTCGCCACGGCCCAATCCATCGCCGTCAGAACCCCGGCCAGCGGGCCTTGGTTGTCATCCAACACATCGGGCACCACCGGCAGGCCGTATTGATCGAAGCGCGCGGGATCGCCGTTGGCGTTCAAGATCAACTGGTGAACCTGCGGCTTCACCGTATTGATGACCCGGTCCAAGATCGGCTTGCCGCCCAAAGTCCGCAGCGGCTTGTCACCGCCGCCCATGCGCCTGGCCAAACCGCCGGCCAGCAGCACGCCGACAATCGGCTTCATGTAGGCATTGCGCATGCCGTATCCTCCAAAGGCCAGGTGATGTGATCGCCGAGCAAGTCGCATGGACGCGCTGCACCTTTGTTCTTGATGATCGCCGCACCGACCGGCGCGCGACCCAAATTTCCGTTCTCGCACATCAAAGGTACGTCCGATGATACCGCATGCAGTTCAAGCTGCTTCACCCGACGGATCAGCATCCCCTCGGCATGCACCAAGGCATACGGTTCGACGGGCGCATGATACCATGTCATCCGCGCAAGCGAGTCGGCGGCCATCGCTTGGTGGTGACGCACGTTTTTAAGGTCTTCGATAAAATGATGCCGTGCTTTCGGAGCATAAGCACCGTCGCCATAACTGCCCCGGTCATTGCGCAGCCAATACGTCAGACCGAGCATCGCCGTGATATGCTGATACATTCGGTCGATAAAGTTCTTGGTTTGCCCAACATAGATCGCCGTCACCTTATCGAAGCCGATTTCATAGATATACACGCTCGGCACCTGCAATGCGTCGGCGTCCGAAGGTGCCTCGTAGGCCATCGGCACAATCGGCCCGTGCCAGTCGAGCGTCAGGGTTTCGGGCTCGATCATTTCGCGGCGGCACCCTTGCGGTTCATGCGTTCGGGCTCATCTTCCATCGCGGCGGGGTCGCTGTCGAAGATGATTCGTTCTTCGCCGGCCAACGCAATAAAGCGTTTGCCACGTGCGCGCCCGATCAGCGTCAACCCAACCTGGCGTGCCAATTCGACACCCCACGCCGTAAAGCCCGAGCGCGAGCACAAGATCGGCATGCCCATCTGTACGGTCTTGATCACCATCTCCGACGTCAACCGCCCGGTGGTATAGAAAATCTTGTCGTGCCCGGAAATACCGTTCAGAAACATATAGCCGGCGATCTTGTCGACGGCGTTGTGACGGCCGACATCTTCCATATAAATCAATGGCTTGTCTTCGTGACACAACACACAGCCGTGGATCGCCCCGGCTTCCAGATACAAGCTCGGCGTGGTGTTGATGGTTTTCGTCAGGTTGTACAGCCAAGACGTTTTCAGCACCGTGTCTTTGTTCAGCTGGGCGGTCTCAAAGGTTTCCATGACGTCGCCGAAGACGGTGCCTTGCGCACAGCCGGACGTCAGCGTCTTTTTCTTGAGTTTATCTTCGTAGTTGGTTTCCCGCGCCGTGCGCACGACCACGGTTTCGATCTCGGCGTCGTATTCGATGCCGGTCACCTCGTCATCCGGGCGCAGCATGTTTTGGTTCAACAAGTAGCCGACGGCCAAGTAATCCGGGTGGTCACAGATGGTCATCATGGTGACGATCTCGCGCCCGTTCAGAAACAACGTCAGCGGCCGCTCGACGGTGACCCGGGTCTCGACGGTGTTGCCGTCCTGATCTACACCGCTGACGCGTTCGGTCAGACGCGGATCGACCGGATCTGGCGCGATCAGAAAACTGTCTTCACTCACGATGCACTCTCCCTCAGACCCCAAAATCAGGCCCGGCCACGGTTCTTATTGATTATGTGGTGGTGCGATCATCGGTAGCAAAGGGGTGGAGATCAAGCGCGTTTTCTCAATCGCTACCATTCCTGCATATTTATGTTTTAATATGCATATTTTACGGTTTATGCTCCAAATAGGCCTGTAAATTAACGGAATACTCAATGACGGACATTAGCGCCGCCTTCGCCACCGCAATTCAGTTGCTGATCACCCTCGACGCCAATTTGATCGAGATCGTCGGCCTGTCATTGCAGGTCAGCATCAGCGCGGTTGCACTGGCGACCGTGATCGGCTTACCGATGGGCGCGGCGTTGGCATTATTCAAATTTCCGGGCCGAGGCACGTTAACGGTGATGCTCAACGCGCTGATGGGGTTGCCGCCGGTTGTCGTCGGCTTGGTGGTGTACTTGCTGCTGTCCAGATCCGGCCCGCTCGGTGTGCTTGGACTGCTGTTCACACCGACCGCGATGATCATCGCCCAAGCGATTTTGGTAACGCCGATCATCGCCGCGCTGACCCGCCAGGTGGTCGCAGACTTGTGGGTCGAGTATGCGGAACAGATGCGTTCGCTCGGCGCAGGTCCGCTGCGTGCCGTACCGGCGCTTTTGTATGATGCGCGATTCACGCTGGTCACCGCTGTGCTGGCAGGGTTCGGGCGTGCGTCCGCCGAAGTCGGCGCGGTGATGATCGTCGGCGGCAACATCGATCATGTCACCCGGGTGATGACGACGGCCATCGCGCTCGAAGTCTCGAAGGGTGATCTGGCCTTAGCCCTCGGCCTCGGCATCGTGTTGATCGGCCTGTCACTCGCGATCAACGCCGCCACATTCACCGCCAAGCAACGTGCGGAGGCGGCATGGACCTGACCGCCCCCAACGCAGCCCCCAGCGCACATCGCGCCAGTGCAGCCAACACGATCCTGCCACTCCGCGTCGAAGGTTTGGCTTACGACGCAAACGGCCAGCGTCTGATTGACGGAATAACATTCACACTCGACGCCGGCCCCCGCACCGTAATCTTAGGCCCGAACGGCGCCGGCAAGTCTTTGCTGCTGCGGCTCTGCCACGGCTTGATTGCGCCCAGCGGCGGCACCGTCACCTGGCAAGGCGCCACCGGCAACGCCGATGCCGCCACGCATCAGGCGATGGTCTTCCAGCGCCCCGTACTGTTACGGCGCAGCGTCATCGCAAATGTCGTCTACGGCTTGAAGCTGAAAGGCACCCTCCGCGCCGAGCGCGCCGAGATTGCCGCCGACGTCTTGGCACGTACCGGCTTGGCCCGCTTCAAAGACACCCCGGCGCGCTTGTTGTCCGGCGGCGAGCAGCAAAAGCTGGCGCTCGCCCGTACCTGGGCATTGCGCCCGCAAGTGCTGTTTTTGGATGAGCCGACGTCAAACCTGGACCCGGCAGCGACCCATGCCGTCGAGAGCATCTGCCAGCATATGCACGACGAAGGCACGCGGTTGATCATGACCACCCACGACTTGGGTCAAGCCAAACGCCTCGCCGACGACGTGTTGTTCATCCACAAGGGCCGATTGCTTGAACACAGCCCCGCCAACGCATTTTTTGAGACCCCCGCGAGCGGCGAAGCCGCCGCCTTTCTGCGCGGCGATCTCAGATGGTAATTCTTTCACATAATGGAGAAATCATATGCGCTTCACAAAATCCTTGATACCGGTCATCGCAGCACTGCTGTTCACGCTGAACGCGCACGCCGCAGACGACAAATTCATCACCGTGGCGTCGACCACGTCGACCGCGAACTCAGGTCTGTTCGATGTGATCTTGCCGGTGTTCACCAAAAAGACCGGCATCGAAGTTCGCGTCGTTGCCGTCGGCACCGGCAAGGCGATCCGTTTGGCCCGCAGCGGCGATGCCGACGTGCTGTTCGTGCACCATAAACCGTCCGAGGAAAAATTCGTCGCCGACGGCATGGGCATGAAACGCTCCGACGTGATGTACAACGACTTTGTGATGGTTGGCCCGGCCTCGGACCCTGCCGGGATCAAAGGCAGTGAGACTGCCGAGGCCGCGCTCAAAAAACTCGCCGCCGCCAAGGCGCCGTTCGCGTCGCGGGGCGACGACAGCGGCACCAACAAAAAAGAACTCGGCCTTTGGAAAGCCGCCGGGATCAATCCGAAAACATCGTCCGGCACATGGTACCGGGAAACCGGATCGGGCATGGGGGCGACGCTGAACGTGGCATCAGGCATGAACGCTTACGCGCTGACCGACCGTGCCACCTGGCTGAAGTTTAAAAACAAAGGCGATCTTGCAATTTTGGTCGAAGGCGACCCGAAGCTGTTCAACCAGTACGGCATTATTTTAGTGAGCGCCGAAAAACATCCGCATACCAAAACCGCACTCGGCCAAAAGTTTATCGACTGGATCATCGGCGCCGAAGGTCAAACCGAAATCAGCAACTACCAAATCCTCGGCAATCAGGCATTCTTCGCAAACGCCAAACCGGGGTCATAAAATTATCAGCAGCACCACCGCCGCCCAGCCCCGCAACCGCGACGCCCCGGAATGACCGCAGGTGATTCCGGGACACTAGGGCGTCACCATCAGGCCCCAGCCATCACTCTGCAATTCTGAGAAATCGCATAAAAATACACCCGGCTGTAGAAGCATTCTTTCCATTTCAGATTAGGGGAATAGGTCAGATGGCTGACCCAAAACTCCTTCACAATTCGCTTCGTCGAAATACTATGCCGCTCAATGAGATAACATGTTGCGTTCTTTTTTCCGGGTGCAGCCCGGAAAAAAGAATTGAGGGGCGTAAATGAAAACTTTTGTATCGAAACAGTTTTTGGCCAAATCTGGAATCGCGCTGATCATCGGCGCTGTTCTAGTCGGGGCAATCGTATTTCATACCGCCGAATTGAAAAATCGACTCAATCGCACGCAAGCCAGTTGGTCTGCGTTCAGCGAGCACGCCGCCCCCCTCAACGAACACCTCGCGGACTTGAGCCAAGCTTTGGGCTATGGCGGCTTCATTCATCATTTCAAAAATTATATCCTGCGCCGTGACCCCGTTTACGCGACACAGGCGTCTCAGAGCCTTACTCAAGCGCGCGAAGCCTTGAAATCCCTCGAAAATGCGCTCGAGTCGTCGCCGACAACAAGTGGCGCGACCGGCGAGGTTTGGGCAATTCGCCAAATCCTGAATTCATACCGCGAAAAATTTGATGCGGCGCTCCTGCAATCCAAAGACATGTCGGCCCAAGCATTAGATGACATCGTCCAGATCGACGACGATTTGGCGTTGGCATCGCTGAATGTTTTAACGGACCTCATTAAAAGCGAGTTCGCTCAACGCCGTACTGATAGCGATAACAATATCACGGACTTTAGTAACGAAATCAGTATCGACTTTGCCATAGCGCTACTTGTACTTATCGCAACCGGCATCGCCATTTGGTTGCTGCGCCGCATGGAACGCATGAACGAGCAGGTATTGGCTGCCAAGTCTCAAGTCGATCTGCTGATTGATGATGCCCCAGAAGCAATGCTTTTCGTCAATAATGACGGCATTATTCTACGCTGCAATACCGAAGCGGTAACCTTATTCGAATACGACCAACACGAATTGGTCGGGATGTGCATTGAAAAACTACTCCCCAAAGACTTACGTAAACGACATGTTCATCATCGCGCTTCATTCCAGAGCAAGACCGGTCGCCGACAGATGGACGAGGGCGCAGAATTGCAGGCGATGACCAAGTCCGGGCGTTTGGTTTATGTTGAAATTTCACTGAACCATTCCGAATTCGACGGCAATCAATTAACCATTGCGGCGATACGTGACGTGTCCATGCAGCGAAAAATCGCCCACGAATTGAGTAATGCCCGTGCCCAAGCCGAGAATGCCAGCGAGATGAAATCGGCCTTCCTCGCAAACATGAGCCATGAAATCCGCACCCCGCTGACCGGGCTGCTGGGTATGGCCGAGTTGTTGGAAATGACCGACCTTGACGACAAGCAAACCAAATTCATACGTACCCTAAAGCAATCGGGTCGCCACTTGGAGACCGTGCTGAATGACATCTTAGATTTATCTAAACTTGAAGCCGACCGTATGGAGCTGTGTGTTGAGCCATTTGATATCGCACAGCTTACCGATACCGTGCAATCGGTCTACGGCGCGATCGCCACAGGCAAGCAGATCGAGTTCAAATTACAAATTGCCGATGAGATTCAAAATCGTGAAATTTATGGCGATGTCGATCGAATACGCCAAGTGGTCATGAACTTGGTCGGCAATGCGCTCAAGTTCACACAATCTGGCGGTGTCGAGGTCATGGTGTCACTTCACCGCAATCCGACCAATCGAATGGACACCCTGCGCATTGCGGTTCATGACACGGGCATCGGCATTCCAGAGAATGCCTTGTCCGATATCTTCAATCCCTTCACGCAGATTACCCACAAGCGCACGCGCAATAACGGCGGCACCGGCCTTGGGCTCAGCATCTGCCAGCGCATGGTCGAAAAAATGAACGGCACCATTGCAGTCACGAGCACGCTCGGCGAGGGATCCGTATTCACCGTCAACATCCCCGTTAAGACTGCCGTCGCAACCCCCAACTCGACGGCGGAAGCCAGCACGACCGCACCCAAACTGCGCCTGGTCGAACCCATCAAGATGAGCATTTTGGTTGCCGACGATAACGAAACCAATCGCCATCTTATCGATGCGATGACAAAGGCTTGGGGCTATGAGGTCGAGTTTGCGTGTGATGGTGCCGAAGCGATGGCGAAAATCAAGGCAAAGGCTTACGACGTGATTTTGCTCGATATCCATATGCCGAAAATGGACGGGCGCGAGGTTGTCGTATGGGCAAGATCGGCCGGGTGCATAAAAGGACGGGTATACGCATTTACAGCCGACGTGATGACCGAAAGCATCAACGAATACCGCATGCAAGGGTTCGACGGCTATGTCTCAAAGCCGGTTGACTGGCAAGCGTTGCACAGCCTTTTTGAAGGCGAACCCCCAGCCGATACGCGTAATACATCCGTCGCGGTATTCGCCGCCAGGCGTGCTTAGTCCAGCGTAAAGCCGACCGGCCAATACGCGCAGCTTCATCTTCAATTCTAACAACGGAAATCAAATCAACGACTCTTACCAAGGCATTGTAACTATTAAATTAATTTAATTCTTACACGGGAAAATTTGCAGATATTCGTTGATTTGATGCATCATAACGGCTATATCTGTGCGATGGAAAAATACAAACCAAGGCCTGGGGTCTAAGCTCCTCCGCTTTTTGCGGTAAAAGCTTACGTGGCGCGCTCATTGTTTTGATCGCGCCAACGTTGTTCCATACATTTTTTGCCAAGATAAGAAAAATTTTCGTAGACGCGGACATCTTCATGCTGATCGCGAAGCCGTTGAATACGCCCTTCCATCGTCAAATATAAACCTTGTATCCAACCGCCGAACAGCGCTTCGATATCTACAAATCGCGCCATATCCCGCCTCACGAGAACACCCATTGTTTCACAAAAATCAATCGCCGGAATAGCGTTTTGAAACGAGATCGGGTATGCAGCTTGTAATCTTGGAACGATGCCCTTGATGTGCAAAAAGATAGGCTGCAAATCTTCGTGCGAACGAGCATTCTTTACAGCATCGGGAAATTCTTTTTCTACAAGCTCTAAGATGGTTCCGGTCAACGCATCGGCAGACTGACGTGCATATACAAAATCGGTCGCACGATACCGCTCATCCATCTTAAGCAGAATATCTGTCCAATGTTAGTTTTGCGACACCCCCAACTGCCTGCTCGCAAAGAAAAACGAGAAGACTGCCAGTCCTGCGAGTAGAACGCTCGCCCAAAAATATAAAAGCTCCGTTTTGCCCCGATAATCAAATTTACCATCGGTGCCCATTTCATTTGGGCCAAGCCCATCAAAATAGAAAAAATAGCTCCATACGAGAAGTACCAACATACTCCCTGCGAAAAACACCGGCCAAGGCTTAAGCCAATATGCATTCATGGACTTATATTACGCTAAAAAACTTTTTCAATTCAATTTCAAATTGAACCGCCGGCGATCAATCTTCGATGAAGTTAACTTCGACTTGGCCCAGTGCGCCAAAATCGCCGATCACCTGATCGCCGGGTTTGACTGGGACGACGCCAGTCATGGTGCCGGTGGTGATTATGTCGCCGGCTTTGAGTGGCCTGCCGATCCGCGCCGCTTCGCCCGCTGCCCAAACCAAGGCGGTGACGGGGTCGCCCATCACCGCCGCACCGGTGCCGGTGTTGCCGCGCTCACCATTCACCACGGCGCAGGCATCGACGGCGCTTAAATCCATATCTCGCCAGCCGCGAATTTCGGGCCCGCGCACCAGAGCGACGTTGAATGAAAAATCGCTGATCAGGATCGCCGGGCCGGCAGCCTTGACGCCGCCTTCGAAACGGCAGCCGACAACCTCGATCCCGATGCGTGCCGTCTCGGTTGCGGCCAAAACCGCATCCCGTGCCGGACTGATGCCGAAGTCACAATCACCGGCCATCACGAAGGCGATCTCGCATTCAATCGCCATCCCCTGATTGGGGCGTGCGACGCATGTCGCGCCCGGCTCAAAAATGTGTTCCGCGAATACGGGACCCAACGACGGGCCATCGACACCAATCAGGTCTTGCGCCACGGCGCTGGTGGCGGCGATCTTCCAACCCGCCCGCGTCAGGCCCGCCGCATCGGCAGCCGCCATTTGCACCGCGTAGGCTGCGTCCCGACCGACCACATCTTTGACCGCGTCGCGGGGCAACAGGCTGCCGTTTTCGCGGGCCTGCCAGATACCCTTGGCGAGCGCAGTCACTTGATCGGCGGCGCTATCCATTATAGCCGTCCACCGCAATCAGGACGCTGTCGGCGGACGCTTGGCGCATCGCCAGCGGCTCCGCGTATTCATCGGATGCGTGCCAGGCTTTGGCTTGATCCAGCGACGGAAACTCGATCACGACGATGCGCGGATATGGCATAACGCCCTCTAAAACATCCGTCTCGCCGCCGCGCACGATGTACTTGCCGCCATACGGTTTCAACGTATCGGGCACCCGGGCCTGATATTTCTTAAAAGCTTCGGGGTCGGTGATGTTGACCTGGGCGATCATGTAAGCGGGCATGGGGTTTCCTCGGATCAAATGAATGTTGTATCCGACATAGCATTATCACCCGCCGGCGTCCGCACTTTTTCAAGAAGCCCTTTCACCTAGCCTCCCCCCTTAGTGGGGGAGTGGGGGAGAGGGATTTTTTCGTTAGCCGCCGGTCATCGACATGTGGCGGCCGACGGCGGGGGCGTCGCCGCGGCGTTCAATTGCGAAATCGTGGCCTTTCGGCTTGCGGCCGATGGCCTCGTTGATCGCGGCCTCGAGAACGGAATCGTCATCAGAGGCACGTAGCGGCTTCATCAGGTCTGCGGCATCGTCTTGGCCCAGGCACATAAACAATGTGCCGGTACAGGTCAGGCGCACACGGTTGCAGCTTTCGCAAAAATTATGCGTCAGCGGCGTGATGAAACCGAGCTTTTGGCCGGTCTCGGCAATCTCGGTATAGCGGGCCGGCCCGCCGGTCCGATACGGGATTTCGGTCAGCGTCCAGCGCGTTTCAAGATCGCGACGGACTTGCGACAGCGGCAGATATTGATCGACCCGGTCTTCGCCGATCTCGCCCAGCGGCATGGTTTCGATCAACGTCAGATCGAAACGATTCTCGCCGCACCAGCGGATCATGTCGTCGAATTCGTCGGCGTTCAGATGCTTAAGGGCGACGGCGTTGATCTTCACCTGCAAGCCGGCTTTCTTGGCAGCGGCCAGGCCGTCCATCACTTGCTCAAGCCGGCCCCAGCGGGTCGCCTGGCGGAATTTTTCGGGGTCCAAGGTATCGACCGAGACGTTGATGCGTTTCACACCGGCAGCGACCAAATCTTCGGCATATTTTGGCAACTGGCTGCCGTTGGTGGTCAAGGTCAACTCGTCGAGCGCGCCGGTATCCAGGTGCTTACCCAAATTGTTGATCAGCGTCATGATGCCGCGACGGACCAACGGTTCCCCGCCGGTCAGACGCAGCTTGCGCACACCCTTGCGGATAAACGCGCCGCACAGGCGCTCGAGTTCTTCCAAGGACAGCACGTCGCGTTTAGGCAGAAACGTCATGTCTTCGGCCATGCAATACACACAGCGGAAATCGCAGCGATCGGTAACGGAGACGCGCAAATAGCTGACGTGACGACCGAACGGATCGATCATCGGCGCTTCGGCGGCGACCTTGTCAGGCTGATTGAGCGGCGTGGTGCCATCCATAATGCTGTCTCCCTCCGTACTACTTAGTCATTCTGGCGCAATTTGTCGATATCAGGGACGTTTTCGCCCATCACGCTTCGCCGTCGGTCAGACCCTTTTTGACCATGTCTTGTTTGGCTTTTTCCCGAAGCGTCTCGCGTTCGCGCAAATAGTCGTCGGTGGTGCGCGGGATCGGCACGGTGCCGTGCGCCAACGGATTGTCTTCGTTGGTGGTCATTTCCACGACGCGACAGTCTTCGCACATTTTCAGGCGATCCAACTTGCCCGGGCCCTGGAACATGGTGTGACCGGAAAGCTTTTCCGTCAGGTGCGTCAGCGAGGCCTGGGTCGCGAACGGCTTCCCGCAGCGAATGCACAAGAACGGCTGTTCTTCTTTGATCACCTGCGCGGTGTGTGCGTCGTCGCGGAAGTTCAGGCGCGGCGTCAGCGAGATGACTTTTTCCGGGCAGGTGTTTTTGCACAACCCACACTGTACGCAGGCATCTTCGGAGAAGCTGAGTTGCGGCAGGTTTTCGTTGTCTTTGAGCGCACCTGTCGGACATGCACCGACGCAGGCCAAGCATAACGTGCAGCCATCGGTATCCACATTGACGGTGCCGAACGGCGCGCCCGCAGGTAGTGCAATTTCGTCGGGCTGCTGGGGGGCCTTGCGGTGCAAGGCATCCAGCGACAACCGCAGCACCGAGCGTTTACGCCCGGCACCGACCACGTCGCCGCTTGGGATCGCCGTTGGAACGGTGACGTCATGCAGGGCCGCTTCAAGCTGATCGGGGTCGTCGGCTTCGATCAGGCGCACGCGCCCTGCCCCGTAGCCGAGGCCTTCGGTGATCGCATCAATGATGCCGAATTCGTTGAGCAAGGTGTTGCGGTCTTCGCGCTTTTTCGGCGGCAGCAAGATTGCCACTTCGGATATGCCGAGCGACAACGCCAACAAAATGCCGTCGATGCCGACTTGCGTCGCTTGGTTGACGGTGAACGGCAATACGTTGCCGGGCAGGCCACGTCCGTGACGGGCCGACAGCGCAATCGCATCGCGGCCAAACACATCGTCATGGATCAGCAACACGGCGTCACGGCCGCCGGCTTTAAGGTACGTGCCGACCAAGGCGCGCAGTCGGGCACTCATACCGTCGCCGCCGGGCAAGCTATATTTCGCCGCGCCCGTCGGGCATACCACCGCGCACAAGCCGCAACCGGCGCAGGCATAGGGATCGAACTTTACTTTATCGCCGTTCGGCACAATCGCGCCCGTCGGGCAGATGTCGAGGCATTTGGAACAGCCGACGATCTTACTCGACGCGTGCGCGCAAATGCCCGGATCGTAGTCGACGTAACGCGGCTTTTCGAACTCACCAACCATATCGGTGAGCGTGAACAGCGCTTCCATCACCAACGCCGGATTGCCGGGATCGGGCTGAAAGTAGCCGTCGCGTTTTTCCGGTGCCGGAAACAGCGGCGTGCCGCCGCGCAAATCCAAAATCAGATCGCAGGTCGACGTGCCGACCTCGCCCAAGCCGGTAAATTCAAGTTTCGATTTCGATGACGGCACAGTAGGGCGGAAGTTTTCGACCCGCACCTCGAACTGACCCAACCGACCCGATGCACTTTTGATGTTCCCCATGAACACCGGCACATCCATCACGGCGGGTGGTTCGACATCGGCGCCACCTTCCAAGATCACCGACACGTCCATCCGGTCGGCGAGTTTGCGGGCGGCATCGAGGGCTGCGTCATCTTTGCCCAGCACCAACACGATGCCGGTTGAAATCATGCTGACCGACGACGCATCGGGCATATCAAGCGCGCCCTCGTTCAACAGCGCGGCCATCTTGGCAATGACGTTTTTGTCAGGATTTTTGGCAGCCTCGGACCAGCCCGCGCGCTCGCGAATATTCACGAACGCGGCTTCCGGCGCGGCGGCACCCATGTCCTCCAGGGCGTCCAAAAACAGCGGTGCTTCCTGCGTGCAGGCGACCAACAGCTTGTCGGCCTTGCCGGCTTCATCGGTGAAACGATCCAACTCGACCCGGCACAGGTGGCGGGCGACTTTTAAGGCGCCGTCGCCGCCGGCAGCTTTGGCCAGCGCGTCAGCGTCGATGCTCATGGTGTCCTCGCACGAACAGACGAGGACCTCCTTACCGTGGAGTTTCATATTTCGTGTCTTCTCCCAATGGTCACACCGGATACCCGGTGTTCACGTTCGAGGCCCTGTTGCTTTTTGATATGGAGCGCCCGACGGGGCATTGATACCCAATATTGGCTGGAAATAAAGTCCCACGATGTGTACGGGTTTATGATGAAAGATTTAATGACCACCAAAGAGGTCGCGGTGTATCTCCGCCTGAAAGAGCGCAAGGTCTATGAACTTGTCGCGGCCGAGGAGATTCCGTGCACCCGCGTGACCGGCAAGTGGTTGTTTCCAAAGCATTTGATCGATCTTTGGCTGGCGCGCTCGTCGACGTTCCCGGATATCGAGGCAACCCACGCCACCCCCCCGCCGCCGGTCATCGTCGGCTCTCACGATCCGCTGTTGGAGTGGGCGGTGCGCCAGGCTGAGTGTAATCTGGCGTTGATGCCGGGCGGCAGCCTGGATGGGCTAGAGCGGTTTTCCCGGGGCGAAGCGGTGGCCGCGGGCATGCACATCGTCGATCTGGTGGATGGCGGCTACAACGTCTCGCACGTGATCGAGTCGACCGCCGGTATGGACGCGGTGCTGATCGAGTGGGCGTGGCGCGAACAGGGGTTGATCGTCGGCAAAGGCAATCCGATGCACATCACATCTTTGGCCGACGCCGTCGCGGGCCGCGCCCGATTCGTGGTCCGCGAGCCGCAGGCCGGCAGCCGCGTGCTGTTCCAGCACCTGGTGTCCGAAGCCGGGATCGAGATGAAAGATATCGATATCCTGGCTGATGAAGCGCGCTCGGAATCCGAACTTGCGCTGGCGGTTCTGGAATTTCGCGCCGAGACCGGTTTGGGCGTGCGCGCCGCCGCTCAGCAAGCGGGTCTCGATTTCATTCCGCTGCACCGCGAGCGTTACGACCTTTTGGTGCGCCGCCGTGATTTCTTTCAGCCGCCGATGCAGGCTTTATTGACGTTCGCGCGCAGCGACGCATTTAAAGCGCGGGCAACGGCGCTCAGCGGCTATGACATTTCCGGCCTCGGCACCGTGCATTTCAATGCACCTTGACGTGCTGTCCCCCGCGCGGCATGAAAAGACATCATGACAGATACAAAAATCACTGCCGAAGACTTCCTCGCCGCCGCCGCCCGCGGTGACGTGGAGACGGTGCAAGCTGGCCTCAAGGCAGGCCTCAGCGCCGATAGCGCCGATGCCTATGGCAACACCGCCCTGATGATGGCATCCGCCCGTGGCCAACGCGACGTGGTGCAGGCGTTGATCGATGCCGGCGCCAATGCCGGCCACAAAAACAAATACGGCCTCGGCCCGCGGCAATGGGCCGAATGGGCTGAAAACCAAGGCCCGATCCGCCAGCTTTTGGGCTAGGGTTGTCGCTTTAAGATCCCGGATTTGACCTTCAGTCATTCCGGCAAACCACCCAGTTTTCTTCTCCGTCACCTCCGCGCAAGCGGGGGTCCATGGCGGACATGGATTCCCGCCGACGCGGGAATGACGGAACATTGGGATCGTCTCAGAATTCTCTCTCGGGCTTCCCGAACAACAGGCGGCTGATCAAGCTCATCGCAGAGACGATGAACAAAATTCGGACGATGTGGTGGGTCGACACGAAGGCGGTGTCGATGTGCATGGCCAGGCTGATCAAGGTCATCTCGGCAAGACCGCCCGGCGCGAAGGCGATCCACAAGGCATTATAGTCCAAGTTGGTAATCGCATGCAGCGCGGATGCCGCACCTAACGCCATGCCCAATGTAATCGCCGCCCCGATGATGCCGATGCCGACCGGATTAATCAGCTGACGATGGCTGACGCCGACGAAACGGCAACCAACCGTGGTGCCGATCACGATCTGCGCCAAGTTCACCAATTCGCCCGGCGGCTGCGCTTTGGTGAAGCCAAAAAAGTGCACGCAGGCACTGACCACCATCGGCCCCAAAATGGCGGCGGCGGGCACCTTAATGGCGCGGGCCCCGGCATAGCCGACAATCGCACACGTGACCAAGATCGCGCCATCCATCAGACCCAAATCCCCGACCGAGCCCATGGGCGATACGGCGGGCGGGGTATAGCCTTCGAAGACACGGAAATAAATCGGGATCAGCATCACCGTGAACATGACACGGGTTGCGTGGATCAACGAGATCGAGCGCACATCGGCGCCATAGGCCTCGGCGATCAAGACCATCTCGCCGAAACCACCGGGCGTTGCTGACAAGATCGCTTCGCGCCGCGGCATACCGGCGAAGCGCTGAAATCCCCACGCCAGAAGACACGTCACCAACACCACGAACACCAGCAACACCGCAATCGACAACAGCCAACTGGACAGGTGATTGGCGATATCGGGCGTAAACGCGCTGCCCAGCATAACGCCCAGCACGGTGATCATCACCGCCCGGCCCTTCCCCGGCCCTTGCAGCCGCACACCGGTGATCGCAGCACCGGCGGTAAAGATCATCGCGCCGATCATCCACGCCAGCGGGATGCCGAGCTGAGAAAATACCCAGCCGCCGAAGCAGCCCCACAACATGGTGCCGGCAACCCAAGGCGCGCGCTTTTTCCAGTTTCGCGTGTCCGGTTTATCCGGTCGCGTTTCTGCGTCTTCGTATCTGCTCACGCGCTGAATTGTTCCTTCAGGACTCGTTCTTCGAGATTATGCTCGGGATCGAATAAAAGCTGCGCCACATGTTGGCGATCTTGGGTGACCGTCACGCTGACGACGTTCCGCACTTCGTTAAAGTCAGCGGTTGCACTGACGGTGCGGTCCGTCGGCTCGATCACCTCGAAGGTGATTTTTGCTTTCGACGGCAGCAGAGCGCCGCGCCAGCGTCTGGGCCGAAACGCACTGATCGGGGTCAACGCCAAAAGCTCGGTGCCGATGGGAATGATCGGACCACTTGCGGATAGGTTATACGCCGTGCTGCCGGCGGACGTTGCGACCAACACGCCGTCGCAGCTCATCTCATCAATACGAGGAATGTCGTCAACGATGATCCGAATCTTCGCCGCTTGGCGGGTTTCGCGCAACAACGATACCTCGTTGATCGCCAACTCCGTATGTTGACGGCCATCGATATCGATCGCGGTCATTTTCAGCGGGTGCAGTTCGATCAACTGCGCACGGTTGAGCCGCGCCTTGAGGTCGTCCTCGTCGAACGCGTTCATCATGAAACCAACCGAACCCCGATTCATGCCGTAGATCGGCACATCCAGATCGAGCGTGTCATGGATCGTGTGCAGCATCATCCCATCACCGCCCAGCGCGACGATCACGTCGGCATCCTTGGGCGCGGTGTCGCCGTATTGCCGAACCAGCGACGCCTTGGCGTTCTCGGCTTCCGGCGTGGGTGCGGCGAGAAATGAGATCGCCTTAAAAGTCATGGAATTGTTCCCCTTGTGATGAGCAGACTACCCGCTCGGCCCGATCATTCAAAGAGGATATGCGCGAAGGTGTTGTGCCTCGATTTCCGCGTCCGCAGGCAGTCATTGTTGCGGCATCAGCGCGCGACGCTCGACGAACCGAAAGCTGACGGCATCGGTGCCCTGCAACACAATCAACTCAATCGCCGCCACAAGGGTTTCGGTGAGCGCGGTTTCCAAGTCGATCAACGCATAGCCTTCAACACGCGCCCGCATCGGCGGCGCCATCTCGGCACGGTCCAGCCTGAGCGCTAAAAAGCGTCGGTTGTCGATCTCGGCGACACCCGCCACGGTGCCTTCGATGCGCAGCGGCACCGGACCTGCGTCACGAAACAGATCGCCGAGGTCGCGGCGCAACACCGTCAACCGCATGCCGCTGGATAGTCCCGCCTGCGGCATTTCACTGATCAGGCCCAACAATGGTTGCAGCGCTTCCAGCAGCTCGGCACGGGCTTCTTTTTCGCGCCATGCCTGTGCAGGCCCAGCGCTGTCATCCGGCCCGATACGTCCGGATGC
>JAFMCK010000317.1 GCA_017857825.1 Rhodospirillales bacterium | reverse complement strand
AGCGGCAGGCGCATCGAGAAGCCCTGCGCCATTCGCACCATCGCGTCATAAATCGCCTGGTCACCGTGCGGGTGATATTTACCCATCACGTCACCGACGATACGCGCGGATTTGCGGTAAGGCTTACCAGCTTCGTAGCCGTTTTCCTTCATCGCGTACAAGATGCGCCGATGCACCGGTTTGAGGCCGTCACGGACGTCCGGCAGCGCACGACTGACGATCACGCTCATCGCATAATCAAGATACGACGTGCGCATTTCGTCGATAATCGAAACCGGCGACACGTCGTCGTGCGGGCTCCCAGGTGGGTTCGATGGCGGAGTCGCGGGTGGCGGCGCTTCAGGAGTATCGGTCAAAACAAAAAATTCGCTTCATTATCAGTTATTTGGAAGGCAACCTTAAAAGTTTGAATGGGGCCTACGCAGCCCCGAGGCTGGACCCTGTATTTGTAGCATTTTGCTGCATGGCAAACAACCACGCCGGCCAATTTAGCGGCCCGTTCAAATGCGGTGAAAAACACCGCAGATCAGCGCTTTACGTCCTGCGCAATTGACGACGCAGACCGAACCAGATCACGACCACAAAAACCAGGGCGACCGGCAACGCCGAGATCAAATTGATCGACGTCCAACCGAGGTTTTCATGCAGAAGACCGGACGAAAACGCGGTGATTGCGACCACGGAAAACACGGTAAAATCGTTGGCGGCTTGGGTCTTGGCGCGCTCTTCTGGGGTATAAGCCTCGGTCAGCAGCGTGGTGCCGCCGATGAACATAAAGTTCCACCCGAGCCCGAGCGCGATCAAACCGGCGGTAAAGTGCGAGAATTCAGTGCCAGACAAGCCGATGACAATGGCCAACGCCTGCAACGCAGCACCGACGGCGATGATATTGATGACGCCAAACCGCTTGATCAGGTTGCCGGTGAAAAAGCTCGGTAAGAACATGCCGACGATGTGCCATTGGATCACGGTCGCCGCATCGTTGAATTCGAAGCCGCAGAACGTCATCGCCAATGGGGTCGAGGTCATCAGCATGTTCATTACCCCGTACCCAAGGCTGCCGGACAACACCGCGACCAAATAGACCGGCTGCGCCATAATCTGCGTGATAGGACGGCCGCCGCCGCCAAGTTCCGGCTTCGGCGGCAACGGGATGCGGGTAAATTGTAAAAACGTGATGCTGACTAAGCTGAGCCCGATGATAGACGCATAACTGGCGGAAAACATCACCGGCGATAGTTCCGCTGTCCATTTCGCGAGTTGTGGCCCCAGAAACGCCGCGATAATACCGCCTGCCAACACATATGAAATCGCACGAGAGCGAAAATCCTCGGTCGCCGTGTCGGCGGCTGCGAACCGATAGTACTGCGCAAACGCGTTATTGATCCCAAACAATATCGAGCCAAAGATAAACAGGCCAAACGAGCCGGACTGGATTGCATACGCTGCGATACCACCGCCCACCGCACCAATAATTTGGCCTATCGTAAAGCCGACCCGTCGCCCGACCCGCGCCATAAACAACGACGCTGGGATCGTTGAAAACGTGGTGGCGGCAAACTGGCAAGCGAGCGGTACCGTCGATAAAGACGGATCCGGCGCGATAATAAGCCCTGCCAAAGCGCTGACCGCCAAAAGCATAGAGTTGCCGGACATCGACAAAGCCTGGCACATCGCAAGAATGAAAACGTTTCGGCGCATGCTGCCCACCACACTAACGGCCCCAAGGCAGTCACCCAGGGGCCGTTGATTTTGCCGGCTAAGTTCGACGTCACTTTTGGACGTCGACCAACAACAACCTAGAACGGAATCTCGTCGTCCAGATCACCGCCCGGGGCGCCACCGCCGCCAGAACGCCCACCGGAGCTGCCGCCAGAACTGCCGCCAGAACTGCCCTCATCCGGACCATCCCAACTTGGCCCGCTGTCTCCACCGCCGTAAGTGCCGCCACCGCCGCCACCCGGTGAATCCAGCATCGTGAGAACGCCCGAGAAACGCTGCAACACGACTTCGGTGGTGTATTTCTCGACACCATCATTGCCGGTCCATTTGCGGGTCTGCAAGCTACCTTCGAGATACACCTTGGAGCCCTTTTTGAGGTATTTTTCGACGATGTCTGCCAAACGCTCGTCAAAAACGACGACACGGTGCCATTCGGTTTTCTCGCGCTTCTCGCCGCTTTGCTTATCGCGCCACTGCTCAGACGTCGCGACGCTCATATTGGCAAGCTTTTGACCGGATTGAGTAAACCGTATTTCCGGATCGCGCCCGAGATTGCCGACGAGAATAACTTTGTTGACCGAACCTGCCATAAATCCCCCGATAGCCGCCTATAGATGAAATGTCGTTGAATACCTTGAGGCCGCACTATAACGGCTACCCCAAGGTGAGTGGAGTCGATTTGCGCGCCGAATCATGCCTGAATGATCTTTTTACGCACGACCATACACATCGCAACGATTATTGCTGGCGCGGTAACGGGAATGCGTTGTCCTGAAAACCACGGGCCTTTTCAATAAACTCCCGCACAACATCCAGAATCGCGTCATCTGCCTCTTCGAGTTTGACCAACGCGGCGACCCCGATTTCCAGCAACGCCATACCATATACATACTGACTGACACCCTTATCCTGGAATGCCACAAGGGCATCTGCGAGGACGATGTCGGCATTTTCAAATTCGGCATCTAAATTTTCGCTCATAAAGATTCTCCTGGGTTCGGATCACGGCGTTTCGGCGCAGTCTCGTCATGAGCAACGGCCTGTCAACGCCCCATACGAAACCCGCTATGCGATAGCCGTGGGATTTTTCTCGCAACTTTATCAACAAAAGTGACCTCCATCACAGACCATCATTTCATAGCAACATATTATTTCGATAACGAAACGTATTGGGGCGACCAGATGAAAAACATACACGACGTCAGAGCCGTCCTATATGAGCCAGATCGCGATATACGCTCCGCCATTCGCGGCATGATGCGTGATGTTGGCTTTGCCGAAATTATTGACACCAACCGC
>JAFMCK010000316.1 GCA_017857825.1 Rhodospirillales bacterium | reverse complement strand
CTCACCCGGACGCATCGGGCGTGTCGTGGCAGATACCGACATTGCGAGGTCTGGGTGACCTTTCAGCAACGCGCGCGAAATCGTCGATTTACCGGCACCCGACGGCGACGATAACACCAGCATCAGACCACGCCGATGAATACTAATTTGCGGGGACGTCGAATCACTCAATGTTCTGCACCTGCTCACGAAATTGTTCGATAGTCGCCTTCATCTCCAGACCGATCCGCGTCAGATCCGTGTCATGCGCTTTCGAGCAGATCGTATTGGCTTCGCGGTTGAGTTCCTGACACAAGAAATCCAGTCTTCGCCCAATCGCGCCGCCTTCGGTCATCATCTCGCTGACCGACGCGATGTGCGCGTGCAACCGGTCAAGTTCTTCACGGATATCGGCTTTGCTCATGACGATGGAGAGTTCTTGTTCGAGACGCCCGGCATCAAGCCCCGACGCGTCGGCCATCAACGTCGTGATCTGTTCAAGCAGACGCTGACGGATCGCGTCACCCTGCGCCTCAGCCGTCTTCGTTGCTTGTGCCTGAAGATCCGCCAACGTTGCCATAAAACCGGAGAGGACGACCTCGAGCCTGGCACCTTCTTCAGCCCGCGCACTGGCCAGCGCTTTGATTGCCGCGTCAAACGATGTCAAAAGGGCGCGTTCCAGATCTTTCTTCGCATCGTCATCGGCGTCTTCTTCTTCGGTCTCAATAACACCCCGCAGCGCCAGCAAGCCGTCGATACTGGCCGGGCGCGCATCGGGCAAACGCTGCGCCAAATCAGATGCGATGGCGATCATACGTTCCAAGTGGTCGTTGTTAATCCGATACCCGACCTCGCCGGATTGCCGATTGAGCGCCAAACCCACGGTGATATTGCCGCGACTAAACGCTTTGCCGGTGCGGGCGCGCACCTCGGTTTCAACGGCATCAAGGCCGGACGGCACACGGGGGCGCACATCAAGCCCTTTGGCGTTGACGCTTTTCAGTTCCCACGACCAAGACCAGTGCGCGAATTCGGCGCTATCGCGCGCAAAGCCTGTCATTGAATTCAGTGCCACGCCTATTCCCCCATTTGGGCCGTCAATGGCCGCATTTCAGAGCCCACATTACTCGCCTCAGACGGGGGCCTCAAGCGATGCGGCGCAGCGATGCCCTATCGCACAGGCGCCAGCATTGCGCTATAAGACTTCGATGGATATTCCAACGTTTTCATCAATCCTCATTACCGGCGGTTCAAGCGGCATCGGCCGGGCGCTGGCGACTGAACTGGCGAAACCCGGTGTGCGGATAACGCTCACAGGGCGCGATCAAAACCGCTTGAATGACGCTGTGCAGGCGTGCCGGGCAAAAGGCGCTGACGTTAAAGGCCACGTTCTCGACGTCACCGATTCGCATGCCCTCGCTCAGTTGATTGATGCCGCAGATAAGGCGCGCCCGTTGGATTTAGTGATCGCCAACGCCGGCATCTCGGGCGGCGCCGGCAGCGACGCCAAGGACGCAGACCAAACGCACCGGATCATCGACATCAACATCACCGGCGTCATCAACACCGTGTTGCCGGCCGTCGACGCGATGCGAACGCATGGGCGTGGTCGCATCGGGATCGTCAGCTCGTTGGCCGGGTTTCGCGGCATGCCGACAGCGCCTGCCTATTCTGCCAGCAAGGTTGCGGTGAAAGCGTGGGGGGATGCGATCCGACCGGGCCTCGCCAAAGACGGGATCGGGCTTAGTATGATATACCCGGGCTTCGTCGAAAGCCGCATCACCGACGCCAACGATTTTCCGATGCCGATGCTCATGAAGGCGCCACGCGCCGCCGAGATCATCCACCGTGGTCTTGCCGACGGTAAACGCGCCATCACGTTCCCTTGGCCGATGGTTTTGATGATGCGCCTGCTCAGCGCCCTGCCGGGGCCGTTGTTCGATGCCTTGTTGGCGCGGGCACCTAAGAAGGGTTAGGGCAGCCAATACAAAACAATCGTTATCCCCGCGCAACAAGGAGTGATCGAGCGCCTACTTCGCCCGCTGCAGCTTTCGCCATGCGCGCACATTACGATTATGCGCCTCTAACGTCGCTGCGAACGCATGACCGCCGGTACCGTCGGCGACGAAATACAAATCTTTGGTCTGCAGTGGGTTCAATACGGCGGCAATCGACTCCCGACCCGGATTGGCAATCGGACCCGGCGGCAGGCGATCGATTTGATAGGTGTTGTAGGGCGTCTTGGTCTCCAGATCGCGGCGCGTCAATGGACGGCCTAAGGGCGCGTCGCCATTGGTAATGCCGTATACAACGGTCGGATCGGACTGCAACCGCATCGCCTTATTCAAGCGGTTGATGAACACACCTGCAACGTGCGGTCGCTCCGACGCCAGTGCTGTTTCCTTTTCAACGATGGATGCCAAAATAACCGCCTCGTAGGGGCTCGCGAGCGGCAAACCGTCCTCGCGTTTCGCCCATAACGCATCAAGCGCGGTGTCCATCGCATTTTGCATCCGTTGCACCATGTCCGCCCGCGTTGTCCCGCGATGGAAGTGATAGGTTTCCGGCAGCAATGTCCCTTCGTCGGGGATACCGACAATATCGCCTTTGAGGACCGGATCACGGCGCAGCAGGTCTATCGCCTCGCTACTGGTGAGACCTTCGGCAAGGGTCAGCTTATAGACTACAGGTTCGCCCTGCTTGAGAACCTTTGCCGCCCCTGCGGCGCCGGCATTGGCCGGAAACCGATATTCCCCGGCCCTGAGTGGCCGCGCATCGTCGAACAAGCGATGTCCAAAGCGAAATACACGCGGCTGATCGATCACGCCGGCACGTTGAAGAATGCCGGCAATGCCAGCCACCGACGCGCCTTTGGGGATTTCAACGACCGTATCACTCATCGACGGGCCCGGTGCGAAGTACGCGTGCTTCAGCCAAAAGTATCCAGCGCCGACACCGCACGCGCCGAACACCGCCAAAAAAATAAATGCTGAAATGATAATACGGCGCATCTGAGCCGCCGACGTCAGTCGACTTCGCGGAAAATCAACGAGGCGTTGGTCCCACCGAACCCGAACGAGTTC
>JAFMCK010000315.1 GCA_017857825.1 Rhodospirillales bacterium | reverse complement strand
GTGCAGCAGGCGCTGCTGAAGATTATGGAAGGCACCGTCGCCTCCGTGCCGCCGCAAGGTGGGCGCAAGCATCCGCAGCAAGAATTCCTGCAGGTCGACACCACGAACATCTTGTTCATCTGTGGTGGCGCATTTGCCGGCCTTGAAAAGATCATCGCCGGACGCGGGCGCGGCACGCACATCGGCTTTGGTGCCGACGTACGTGGCCAAGAAGATCGCCAGACCGGCGAAATCCTGGCCGAGGTTGAACCGGAAGACCTGTTGAAGTTCGGCTTGATCCCTGAATTTGTCGGTCGCTTGCCTGTTCTTGCGACCCTCGAAGATCTTGATCAGGAAGCGCTGATCGAAATTCTCACCAAGCCTAAAAACGCCCTGGTGAAGCAGTATCAGCGCTTATTCGATATGGAAAACGTCGGCCTGACGTTCCGCGAAGCCGCGCTCGAATCGATTGCTGAAAAGGCGGTTGAACGTAAAACCGGCGCACGTGGCCTGCGCTCGATCATGGAAAATATTCTGCTCGATACCATGTTTGACCTGCCGGGCCTGGATGGCGTTGAAGAAGTGGTGATCAATGAAGACACCGTTAATGACGGCGCACCGCCACTGTTCATCTATGCTGACCGCAAAGACGAGGTCGAATCCTCGGCTTCTTAAGGAAATCCGTGTTATTTCAGCTTATTAGCGGAATATCTTTAGGTGCTTTCATATACGCGATGCGGCGTCGCCTTTACGGTGACGCCGTTATCGTCTGCGGGGCGCAATGCCGCCTTGGCCTTGTATCAGCCTCATTTCGCCCCCCACACATGAAATAACCACGCAAAAGCCGACAAAACGGGTTTCCCGCCGAACCCGTTAGCACTTGCACATACCAGTTAAACAACCCACTTTTGGTATAACTCGTCTCATCCGGTGCGCCCAAAAATACCTGCGTGGCGCACCCGGTTTCATCGGAGTGATTGAATGACAACCAAAGAACAAAAAGAGCTTTTTCCGGTCCTTCCGCTACGCGACATCGTTGTGTTCCCACACATGATCGTGCCGCTGTTCGTGGGTCGTGAAAAATCCGTGCGCGCCTTAGAAGATGTGATGAAAGACGACAAGCAGATCCTTTTGGTCGCGCAAAAGAACGCTGCGGACGACGATCCGGGCCCAGACGACATTTACGAGATCGGCACCGTATCGACCGTCCTGCAACTGCTGAAATTGCCCGACGGCACCGTTAAGGTGTTGGTCGAAGGCATTCAGCGTGCGCGCATCGAAGAATTCACCGAGACCGAAAAGTTCTTCATGGTCGAAGCTGGCCGTATCGACGAAGACACCGGCGATGAGCGTGAGCTCGAAGCGGTGTCGCGTTCGGTGGTCAACCAGTTCGAGAGCTATATCAAGCTCAACAAGAAAATCCCGCCTGAAGTCTTGGTTTCGGTTAACCAGATCGAAGATCCGTCGAAGTTGGCCGACACCGTGGCTTCGCATCTGGCGATCAAGATTTCCGAAAAGCAGGAACTGCTGGAAGTCGACAGCGTGATCGAGCGCCTTGAGCGTGTGCTCGGCTTCATGGAAGCCGAAATCGGCGTGTTGCAGGTAGAAAAGAAAATCCGCAACCGCGTCAAACGCCAAATGGAGAAGACACAGCGCGAGTATTATCTGAACGAGCAGATGAAAGCGATCCAGAAGGAACTCGGCGAGGGTGAAGACGGCCGCGACGAGTTGGCTGAGCTGGAAGAAAAAATCAAAAAGACCAAGCTGACCAAAGAAGCCGAAGAAAAATCGATGGCCGAGCTGAAGAAGCTCAAGAACATGTCACCGATGTCGGCCGAAGCGACGGTGGTGCGCAACTATTTGGATTGGATGCTATCTATTCCATGGAAAAAGCGGACCCGCGTCAAAAGAGATATCAAGAAGGCCGAGGAAATCCTGGATAAGGATCACTATGGTCTTGAAAAGGTCAAAGAGCGGATCATCGAATACCTTGCCGTGCAGCAACGCACGAACAAGGTGACGGGGCCGATCTTGTGCCTGGTGGGACCTCCGGGTGTCGGTAAAACATCGTTGGGCAAATCGATTGCCGCATCGACCGGGCGGAACTTTGTGCGGATGTCGTTGGGCGGCGTGCGTGATGAATCCGAAATCCGCGGCCACCGCCGGACTTACATCGGCTCAATGCCCGGCAAAATCCTGCAATCCATGAAAAAAGCCAAATCGTCGAACCCGCTGTTCTTACTGGACGAAGTCGACAAGATGGGTAACGACTGGCGCGGTGATCCGGCATCGGCTTTGCTTGAGGTCTTGGACCCCGAGCAAAACAGCAGCTTCAATGATCACTATCTTGAAGTCGACTATGACCTGTCAGACGTAATGTTCGTGACTACGGCCAACACGCTCAATATGCCGGGCCCGCTTTTAGACCGGATGGAGATCATCCGCCTGTCCGGCTACACCGAGCATGAAAAGGTCGAAATCGCAAAACGCCACCTGATCACCAAGCAAATTGAAAAGCATGGTGTGAAGGGGAAAGAATGGTCGATTACCGATGAGGGCTTGGTTGACCTGATCCGCTACTACACCAAAGAGAGCGGTGTGCGGAACCTGGAACGTGAACTTGCCAACTTGGTGCGTAAGGCGCTCAAAGAAATCCTGATGGGTGAGACCAAGTCGGTCAAAATCACGCCGGATAACCTTGAGAAATATGCCGGCATCAAAAAGTACCGTTATGGCGAGATGGAAGCCGAAGATCTGGTCGGTGTCGTGACCGGCTTGGCCTGGACCGAAGTCGGCGGCGAGTTGCTGTCGATCGAATCCGTGATGGTGCCGGGTAAGGGTCGGATGATCATTACCGGCAAGCTCGGCGACGTGATGCAGGAAAGCATCCAGGCCGCGAAGTCATACGTGCAATCGCGCGCGCATACTTTCGGTATTCGTCCGCCGCTGTTCAACCAGCGCGACATTCACGTGCACGTGCCGGAAGGGGCGACCCCAAAAGACGGCCCGTCCGCAGGTGTCGGCATGACGACGTCCATCGTTTCCGTGCTGACCGGGATTCCGGTGCGGCGCGAAGTGGCGATGAC
>JAFMCK010000050.1 GCA_017857825.1 Rhodospirillales bacterium | reverse complement strand
CGGGATTTTTTTGGGGTCGAACGCCGAGCTCGATTGGTTTTTGTACGGAATGCGCAAAGTCTTCCCGGAGGCCTGGCGAAGGTTTTCGGAATTCATTCCTGAAAATGAACGCGACGATCTTTTAGGGGCCTATCACCGTCGCTTGATTGATCCCGCAAGTGACGTGCATTTGCCCGCCGCCGCACATTGGGCCGGATACGAAACGTCCTGTTCCAACTTATTGGCGACGTTTAGCGAGGCGCCGCCGCAGGCATCCTCGGGCGCGCTATCGCTGGCCCGAGTCGAAGCGCATTTTTTCGTGAACGATGTTTTTATCGGCGATACCGAAATCCTCGACAACGTTGCCAAGCTGCGCGGTATGCCGTGCGTGGTCGTGCAAGGACGATACGATATGGTGTGCCCGATCATCACTGCGGATGCGTTGGTGCAGGCTTGGCCTGAGATCGATTACCGAATCGTTGCCGAAGCTGGACACTCTGCAATGGAACCGGGCATTAGATCGCACCTGGTTCGGGCCACCGAAAGCCTTAAAGAGCGGGTTTAATCAATACCTTAAGAAATACTTCTAGGTTCGAATTGATTACCGATTCGGCGCTGTCTAAGGTTTCCCCCAGATGGGGGGTAGGCCCGAATGGTCGCCGCGCGCGTGCTTGTATTTACGGCTATGATGGCAATCTCGCTGCCGGCGATGGCGGCGGAGAACCTGTTCAGTCTCGCCAAAGATACGGCCTATGTCAGGTATTCAGCGGGCTGGTTCGATATCAAGGCGGATAAAGACGCCGCGCCGGAATTCTCCCTCGAATATCATGACGATACGCAGCTCGGCTGGTTTAAACCGTTTTTACATGCGTCCTACGTGACCAACGGTATGACGTTTTTGGGTGCAGGCTTATTGGTTGATCTGCAGGTCGGTGGTAACTGGATCGTGCAACCGTCCTTGGCCGCGACGTGGTGGCGAGGTGATACGGAAAAACTTGATCTCGGCTATCCACTGATTTTCCGTTCCAGGCTCGAAGTCGCGTATCGCTTTAAAGATAAATCCCGCCTTGGCATTTCTTTCGCCCACTCATCCAACGCGCACCTTGATAAACAAAACCCCGGCACGGAAACGCTGATGCTGAATGTGTCTGTACCGTTGACCCTGTTCGCTTTCTGACGCACCTTGCCGCAACAATAGGTCTGGTGTGGGCATCAAGCGCCCCTCTACCTTGGGCGCCCGTAGCTCAGTCGGATAGAGCACAGGATTCCTAATCCTGGGGTCGCAGGTTCAAATCCTGCCGGGCGCACCAATTACCTGGTCGAATTTTTCTCAGCCAGATGATGGATGTGTGCTGTTAAAAGATGGTCGGTTTTTGTGTATAAACAGATCGTCAATTCGCAGTTTCCCAATATATTGCTGAGGTCGATGATGCGTCCGGCTTCGCGGTCCTGCCAAACCATGCTCATCGGCAACCAGGCAATGCCGATCCCTTGCAGAACCATCTCTCTGACACCGGCCGAAAAGGCGCTCTCACAAATCGGGCGCATCGTTCGTTGCGCAGCCGCCCAATCTGGGCATTTGCGCAGCAGTGTTTGGCCTAAATAGCTGGTATCGGGGTATGTCACGACGGGCACGTCCGGCGGCAGTTTGTGCTTATCTAAAATAGTGTACCTCAACTGCCCGCCAACGACCGGGATCATGCGGTCTTGCGCCCATTCGGTGCGACGAAAACTTTGGTCTAGCGGTAAAGGTGTTTCGTCCTCCGTTTCGTAACACAGCAATGCATCGGCATCGCCCCGCACCATCATTGAAATACAATCGTCACGGTTCGCGGACCTCAGCCGGTAGTTCAGCGACACCCCCATTTTCTCGATCGTTTTTATCAGGTCCGGAAAAGACGATAACGTCAACGCATGCTGTGTCGCGAAAGTGACCCGCGGGATCACAGTCTCGGCGTGCCGGAGTGCTTGCTGCACTTCTCTCAAGCGTTGAAGGAATGCGCGGATATCCGGCTCGCTTCGCTTAAGCGCATCACGGATCACGACGCGGTTGGTCGTCCGGTCGATCACATCTTGGCCAAGCCATGTTTCGAAGGCGCGAATGCGGCGGGAAAAGGCGGGCTGCGTGACAGCGCGCCGCTCTGCGGCACCGGTTAATGTGCCTTCTTCGATCAGTACCAGAATGTCTTCAAACCAGCGCGTATCCATGGACGCCTCATTTCAGAAAATCTAACGCACCCATACAATATATATGGGTAGGGGTACAAATTAGCATTTTTCTTCGCTTTTGACTTGCCCATAAACTTCATCGGACACATCAAGGAAATAGAGAGAAAACAATGCCTGAAGCATCCTCGTCGAATGATTCATCTGTTTTGAAGCCTGCGCGGCAGAAACGAAAGAAAATTGCACTATGCAAGGAACTTTCAGCAACGTTGGGGGGCTTTTCGCGGGTACGGTTAGGCCACCTGCCGACTCCGTTGGAGCCCATGGACCGCCTCAGCGCACACTTAGGTGGGCCGCGCATTTGGATTAAACGGGATGATTGCACCGGTTTATCCTCGGGCGGCAATAAAACGCGGAAGCTTGAATACTTGATGGCTGACGCGCTCGATAAAAACGCCACATGTGTCATTACACAAGGTGCCACGCAGTCAAATCACGCACGACAGACAGCGGCGGCAGCGGCAAAGCTTGGCCTCGCGTGTCATGTCTTGCTTGAAGACCGCACCGGCGACGCCGACAAACAATATAATTTCAATGGCAACGTTTTGATGGACCAGTTGCACGGTGCGACATTGTCAAAGCGCCCCGGCGGTTCCGATATGAATGCGGAAATGGCAACGTTGGCGGACAAGCTGACGGCGCAAGATGAGACGCCTTATATCATCGTTGGCGGTGGCTCCAACCCAATCGGTGCATTGGGTTATGTGAACTGTGTTCGTGAACTTGTCGAGCAAGCCGAAGACATTGACGTGACCTTCGATTATATGGTCCACGCAACGGGCAGCTCAGGGACTCAGGCCGGCTTGGTCGTTGGATTGGCGGCGATCCAAAGCGATATTTCTTTGTTGGGCATCGGTGTGCGCGCGCCCAAAGAGACGCAGGAAAAGATGGTCTATGATCTTGCCGTCAGGACAGCAGCGCATCTCGGTACCGGGTTGGAAATTGATCGCGATAAAGTGGTTGCAAACTGTGACTACGTCGGTCCCGGTTACGGTAAGCCGACCGATGGTATGCGCGACGCTGTGAAACTGCTGGCCCGCCTTGAAGGCCTTTTGTTTGATCCAGTTTATTCCGGCAAAGGCCTGGATGGTCTGATCAATCTTGTGCGCGCCGGGCATTTTGGCGATGCCGAAAACATCGTGTTCCTACATACCGGCGGCAGCGCCGCCTTGTTTGGCTACCCAGAAATCTTTGGGTTGCCTGGTTATGTCGACTAACTCTCAAACCTCGAAAGGAAGTACTATGAAACTACTCAGTATGATTGCTGCGGCCGCCGTTGCCGTATCGCTGGCGCCGACGGTGCAGGCAGCAGACCTCACCGGCACGCTCGCCAAGATTGATAAAAGCGGCGAAATCGTTATCGGCCATCGCGAAAGCTCCGTGCCGTTCGCATATCTTGATGAAAACCAAAAGCCTATTGACTATTCAATGGATTTGTGCGCGAAGATTGTCGACGCCGTTTCCGCCGAATTGGGCAAGCCGCTCAACGTTAAATACGTGCCGGTTAACCCAAAGACCCGCATCGCGCTGATGGCCAACGGCACCATTGATCTTGAGTGTGGTTCGACGACGAACAACCTCACCCGTCAGCAACAGGTTGAATACCTGCCGGTCACGTTCGTGACGGGCACCAAGTTGATGGTGCGTAAAGGTTCGGGTATCACGTCGGTTAAAGATCTTGCCGGTAAGGCGGTCGCACTGGCTCAAGGTACGACCAACGAGCGTGCTGTGAAGGCCGCCGCTGAGAGCATGAACATTGACTTCAAGGTTCTCCCGGTTCGCGACCATGCTGAGGGTATGCTGTCGCTTGAGACAGACCGTGTCGATGCCTATGCCACCGATCACATCCTTCTTTATGGCTTGATGTCGAAGTCGAAAAACCCCGACCAGTTCGAAGTGGTCGGCGACTTCCTATCGTTTGATCCGTACGCCCTTATGGTCCGTCGTGATGACAGCGCATTCGAATTGATTGGCAAAAAGACGCTGGCGGCCGTTTTCCGGTCCGGTGAGATCGATGCGATCTATGACAAGTGGTTCAAGCCGCTTGGCGTGCCGCAAACCGATTTACTGAAAGCTGCGTTCAAGCTCGGGGCCCTGCCCGAGTAACACGACCCCGGGCCGGCTGGTCTACAAACGACCGGTCGGCCTGGGCTCTGTCCTGTTAAAACGAAGGGGGAGCGCGGATGAACTACAATTGGAATTGGAGCGTCCTGGTAACCGAGCCATATCTTGACTGGCTGATCAGCGGTTTCTATTGGACCATCAGCGTCGCGCTCGTTGCCTGGATTTTCGCTTTCAGTATTGGCTGCTTGGTCGGGATTGGCCGAACCCTTCCCAATAAATTCATCGCCGGTGCATGCACCTGTTACGTCGAGCTTTTCCGTAACGTGCCGCTTTTGGTGCAAATGTTTCTTTGGTACTTCGCCATGCCCGAAGCATTGCCTGAAGAGTGGGGGCGGTGGGTGAAGCGAGACATGCCCAATCCGGAATTTGTCACCGCCGTGATCGCGCTCAGTCTCTACACCGCGTCCCGTGTTGCCGAGCAAGTGCGCGCCGGAATTGAGGCGGTGCCGAAAGGCCTCGCCGCTGCCGCCAAGGCGCATGGACACGGTGTCGCGCAAACGTATCGATATATTTTGTTGCCGATCTCGCTTCGCATGGTCGTCCCGCCGATGACGTCGGAATTTCTGACGGTGTTTAAGAACTCATCGCTGGCGTTGACGATTGGATTGCTCGAACTGACGGCGCAAAGCCAGCAAATTGCAGAGTACACCTTCCGAGGCTTCGAAGCGTTCACTGCAGCGACGGTCATTTACGTCTTGATCGCGTTGGTGGCAACCGTCGCGATGTAGACCCTAGAGCGGTTTACGCATATCCCCGGATATATGAGCAAGGACGGCTGATATGACAGATTTTGATTTTGGCGTCATTTGGACCTCTTTGCCTTTTCTTTGGGAAGGTTTGCAACTGAGTCTGTGGCTGACTTTCTTGGCGGTCATTGGCGGCATTGTGTTGGGCACCTTGCTTACACTGGCCCGGCTTTCCGGTATCCTGCCATTGGCTTTGATTGCGGCGGGGTACGTAAACCTCATCCGCTCAGTGCCGCTGATCTTGGTGATTTTTTGGTTCTATTTCTTAGTGCCTTTAGTTTTGGGTCGCCCGGTCGGCAGTTTTTATTCGGCCCTGATCGCGTTCGTTTTGTTTGAGGCCGCATATTACTCCGAGATTATGCGCGCCGGCATTCAAAGCGTCGCCAAGGGTCAGAAATTTGCAGGGCAATCGACTGGGCTCGGGTATTGGCAAATCCAACGGCACATCATCCTGCCCCAAGCGTTCCGAAACATGATCCCGATCCTTGTGACGCAGGGGATCATCCTTTTCCAAGATACATCATTGGTGTTCGTCGTCAGCCTTCGCGATTTTATGACGACATCGTCCATCGTTGCCCGCACCGAGGGCCGCCTTGTTGAGATGTATGTATTTGCAGCACTCGTTTACTTCGTAATTTGCTTCACCGGTTCGGTCCTTGTGAAGCGCATGAGAGATCGGATGGCAACATGATCGATATTGAAAACGTGAGCAAATGGTATGGCGACTTCCAGGTCCTCAAAGACTGTACGTCTCAAGTAACCCAGAAAGAAGTTGTGGTTGTTTGTGGGCCATCCGGCTCAGGCAAGTCGACGTTGATCAAATGCGTGAACGGGCTTGAGCCCGTCCAGCAGGGTCGGATCGTCGTCGACGGCGCCGATATTACCGCCAAAGGCACTGACCTTACCGCGCTGCGTGCCCGCATCGGAATGGTCTTCCAACACTTCGAACTTTATCCGCATATGACGGTGCGCGAGAATTTATGCCTAGCACAGGAAAAGGTCTTAAAACGTAGCCGTGACGAGGCGGTTTCTCGGGCTGAGCTTTTTCTCGATCGCGTTGGATTGTCCGAACATATTGATAAACATCCCGGCCAACTCTCGGGCGGTCAACAGCAACGCGTCGCAATCGCCCGCTCGTTGGTGATGGATCCAATCGTTATGCTTTTCGACGAGCCGACCTCGGCGCTCGATCCAGAGATGATCAACGAGGTCCTCGACGTGATGGTTGAACTTGCCAAAGAAGGCATGACGATGATGGTCGTGACCCACGAAATGGGCTTCGCTAAAAAGGTCGCCGATCGGGTGATCTTTATGGACGAGGGCGCCATCGTTGAAGACCGCAGCACCGAAGATTTTTTTGGGAATCCGGAAAGCGATCGCGCTAAGGATTTTCTGTCGAAGATTCTGAACCACTAGTCAAAGCGAACATCTCAGCTCTGATCGTCCGTCCCTTCCTCGAATGACCAGATCGTCGCGTGGCCGCCGTCGTCGTCGGGGCGGGGGACGAGGCGGATGCGCTCGGAAATACCGTCGTCATGCATCTCGCGTTCAATCGTTAAAAGAGTGCCGGCAGGATGGTCGGAGAGTGACGCGGCGTGGGTGATCTCTGCGCGGGCGGCTTCGAGGGCCGCGAGCATATCCGGCGCACCGAAGCGGTCAAACAAGTGACCGGCGAGGGTGCGGGTCGCGGCCTCGACCTCGGCTTCGGGTGCGACCGCGACCTGTACGAAGGTGGAGCGGCCAAAGCTTTCGATGCCCAGCCAACCGCTGCGAAACGCGATCTGGGTTTTATTATCCATCTCCGCAGGCGTAGCATCGACGAAGGCGAACGTGCCGGTCACGGCCCACTCACCGGGGTTGGCAGCGTCATGAAAAACCCGACCGTCAGACGGATCCAAACGAAGCGTACGCGGAAGCTTCATGCGTCCGCCACCACTTCGAACGTGTCCCATAAATGACTATATGCGAACAGGCCAGGCGTGCCGCCGGTATGGATATAGACACAGGCACCGTCTTTGGGCAGCGCTCCCTCGGCCAACAACCCAAGCAGACCATCAAAGGACTTGCCGCTATAGACGGGGTCCAGCAACAGAGTTTCTGCGCGCGCGGCTTTTTCAATCGCGGCCATGGTGCCGGCGGTCGGTTTGCCGTAGCCCTCGCCGATGAAAGCATCGTTGGTAATCACGTCTTGGTCTTGTACCAGATCAGGGTGGCCGAGCATCTTGGCAAGGTCGCGACTGCGTTTCAGCACCCGGGGTGTTTGCAGCTCCGCGGCCCGTCGCACACAAATACCGTGCACAATCGCGTTCGAACCATAATGGCGCAGTCCGCCCACAATACCTGCGTGTGACGCCGCGCTGCCGCTGGCGACGATGACGGCTTTCAATGGCACGTCGAGTTCGGCGGTCTGCTCGATGATTTCCCGCGCGCAGTCCACATAGCCCAGCGCGCCCAGCGGTGCATGATCAGCACCTAAATGAATGACAAAAGGTTTCGCCCCCTTGGCCCGCAATTCGTCGGCGATGCGGTCTAAGTTTTCGTCGGCGGCATTTTCATCTTCGCCGACCGGGAAGCGATGGATTTTGACGCCCAAGATGCGATCCAATAAAAAATTCCCGGTTTTATCTTGGCCCGTCGGCATATCGCTGACCCGGTCTTCGAGCTGAATTTCGCATTTGAGGTTAAGCTTCCGTGCCGCCGCCGCGCATTGGCGGGCAAAGTTGGATTGGACGGCCCCGGTGATCAGCACCGTGTCGGCGCCTTCGTGCAAGGCTTGACCAAAATAGTACTCAAGCTGACGTGCCTTGTTGCCGCCCATCGCTAGGCCGGTCAGGTCGTCGCGCTTTACATATAGGTGCGGGTGTCCGGTCACAGCCATAATCGCTGAAAGGGGGTCGAGTGGGGTCGGCGCGTGTGCGAGCTGCGCGCGGGGAAACGTCGTCATGGCATCGTCTTCGCGGCGCAATGTTTCGATCATGTCCGACACTTCCCAATTTTCTGCGTAAAAACACGACGGAATCTCACCTCGGAGTTTACGGATTGCGCTGGGCGCGTCATCTTGTTTCTTGAAATGCACAGATCAAGTTTCATATTCGCCGTATTCGCCGTGGTGTTGAGTGGATTCGCCGTGCCTGCCCAGGCGTTCGATGCGACGGTCCTCGATGCCGTCGTGCGCCTGAAACCTGATTGGTCCTTGCAGGCGCGCGGTGTCGGCGCACAAGGCGCCCCCCGTGATCCCGAAGGAACCGGCGTCGCCGTGCTGACCGGCGGTTATATTGCCACCAATGCACATGTAATCGGCGATGCCAAAAACGTCGAAGTGATGCTCGCGGATGGTCGTGTGTTCGCGAGCAACATTATCGGTCGCGATCCGCTGACCGACATCGCACTTCTTAAAATTGAGGGGGACGTGCCGGTGTTGCCGCTCGCACCGTCGCCGCAGCTGGCTGATCCGGTGTGTGCCATCGGCAATCAGTTTGGGCTCGGTCTCAGTGTAACTTGTGGTGTGGTCTCAGCGCTTGCGCGCTCGGGCGTCGGCTTTAACCAGATTGAAGATTTTATTCAGACTGATGCCTCCGTGAACCCGGGCGGATCAGGTGGGGCATTGGTGGATGCGGATCAACGTTTGGTCGGCCTTGTCTCGGCAATCTTCACCAAGAACAGCGATGCGGATATTGGCGTGAATTTTGCGACCTCGGCGGCATTGCTGATGCGCGTGGTCACAGACCTGCGGGATTTCGGGATGGTCCGTCCGGGCCGGGTCGGTTTGGAAGTTGCCGCTGTGCCGCCCGCACTTCAGGCCGACACCGGTGGAGTCATGGTTGCCCTTATTGATATCGACGGTCCCGCGTTTCAGGCAGGTATTGAAGCCGCCGACATCATTACCAAAATCAACAACCTCCGCGTTACGTCGCTCGCTCAGGCAACAGCCGCATTCTATATGGTGCGTCCCGGTGACCCGGTGTCGGTCAGCGTTCGTCGCGGCGATGCGTTGCGCACTGTGACACTGACCGTCGCTGAACCTTAGGAGCTTTGTAGACTACTTTGAGAAACCCCCTGCTGCCTTTGGTCCCCATCATCCCGACCGTCCTTGAGGGCGTGTCGCGCGCACGCATGCTGGAAATGCGTGCCGCTGCTGACCGAGTGCAAAAGGCCGAGCAACAGCTCCATGATCAAGGCAGCAGCGTGGTCGGCGAAATGCTGAAAGGCAGCGGAGATTTCTTTCAGTGGGACCATTATCCGATCGGTGATGTTTATGACTGGGACACGCATGCGCAGTTTTATTATCATGCGCATCCGCCGGACCGTCGCGGCAACGATTGGGCGGACGAGCATGGTCACTTTCATACCTTTTTACGCCCGCGCGGCTTTCCTGTGGGTGTTCAGCGCCTGCCCGACGCAAATCCCGATGACAACGATGCTGTTTCGCACATCATTGCGATCTCTATGGATGCGGCCGGACAGGCGCAGCGGTTATTTACCACCAACCGGTGGGTAACCGGAGAGACGTGGTATCCGGCGGCGGACGTGAAACGGATGTTGGAAAACTTCCGCGTCACCCATGATACGCCGTCCGGCGCCGTGAACGTGTGGATTACGTCTATGCTGGAATTGTTCGGCCCCACCATCGAAGCGTTACTGGATGCGCGCGATGCAACGGTTGCCGCGCGGGGTGGTGACGACGTGCACGATGATCATGCACTCGAAGTCACATCGCTCGCCGATATTTCAATCTCCGAAAAATGTGTCGCATTGGATACTGCGCTCGCGTGATTAGTGCTTATTCAGCGACCCCAATCGCGCCTTCATCGGCCAGCGTCGCAATCTCATCTGCGGCAAATCCATATTCACTCAGCACATCTTTTGTGTGCTGGCCGAACACCGGCGCGCCGGTGGCAACTTTGCCCGGTGTTTCGGACAGCTTGACCGGCAAGCCGAGTGTGCGCACCGAGCCGATGGTCGCATGTTCGACCGTTGGAATCATATCGCGGGCCTGGGCGTGCGGGTCTTCAAACATTTCACAGACATTCAACACGGGGCCTGCGGGCACCCCGGCGTTTTCTAGCCGTGTAAGCCAATCGCTCTGCGTGCGGCTTTGGAACACGGGGGTAAGGACCGCTTCCAAATCTTTCAGGTTGGTCATCCGATCCGTATTCGTCTTAAAGCGCGGATCGTCGGCGATCTCGGGCACTTCCATTGCTTCCAGCAGACGTTCCCAGTTGCGTTGGTTTGCGGCGCCGACCGTGATCCACCCATCCTTGGTTTCGAACGCCTGATAGGGACCATTTAAGGGATGCGCCGACCCCATCGGGCCAGGGGCGACGCCGGTCGCTAGCGCAATGGCGCTCTGCCAATAAGTGTGGACGATGCCGGCTTCAAACAATGAGGTGTCGACGATCTGTCCTTCGCCGGTTTTCAACTTGTGGATATAGGCGGCCAAAATCCCGTACGCAGCTAAAATACCCGCAGTGATATCGGTGACCGGTGCACCGACCTTGCAGGGTGGGCGGCCCGGGCCTTCGCCGGTGAATGACATCAGCCCGCTCATGCCCTGTGCGATCAGATCAAAACCGCCGCGCTCAGCATAGGGGCCGGTTCGGCCAAAGCCCGAAATCGCGCAATAGATCAGGCCAGGGTTATCCTTGCGAAGATCCTCATAGCCCAAACCTAATTTCTGCATGGTGTCGTGGCGATAGTTTTCCGTCACCGCGTCCGCATCTGCCAAAAGCTTGCGCAAGACGCGTTTGCCGCCTTCGGTTTTCAGGTCCAAGGCGATGCCACGCTTGTTGCGGTTCATCATCATGTAAGCCGCAGACTCGCCTTCGATATCCGGTGGCAAAAATCGACGCGAATCATCGCCGCCCGGAATCTTCTCCACCTTGATCACATCCGCGCCCATGTCGGCCAGCATCAGGCCGCACACAGGTCCCGCCATAATGTGTGAAAGCTCAATAACTTTCATGCCGGATAATGGGCCGAATTTCTTTTGCGATTCTTGGCTCATAGATCAGTTCCCCCAAGCGACTCTTTTTATTAACGGCCTTTGAATGCCGGTGTTTTTTTCTCCAAAAAGGCGTTGTACCCTTCTTTGAAGTCTTCAGTGTCATAACAGGCATAGCCTTCGGCAAGTTCGGCGTCGCTGAGCGGTGTCGGGTCTTGCAAGCGCTTCAAAAATTGCTTGTGCCAGCGATGCACCAAGGGTGCGCCCGCCGCGATCCGCTCCGCCGCTTCAAACGCTTCCACCATCACGGTCTCGTCGGAGACCACCCGCGTCACCACACCGAGCCGAAGCGCAGCGTCCGAATCCAAGATGCGCCCTTCGAGCAAAATTTCTAACGCTGCCGTCTTGCCGACCAAGGCACTGAGCGCGCCGATTTCATGGTAGCCCATGACCAGTCCCAACTTTGCAATCGGCGCGCCGAAGCGGCTGCTTTCGCCGCAGATCCGCACATCGCAAAGTCCGGCGATTTCCATACCACCGCCAACGCAGATACCGCGAATGGCCGCAAGTGTTGGATGTGGACAGGCCTTCATGGTGTCGATGTTGCGGGCCATCAAGGCGCCATAGGCTGCGGCCTTCTCTGAATTCGAACGATCTGTTTCAAACTCAGAGATGTCGTTGCCAGGGCTAAATGATTTCTCACCCGCACCGGTGATAACGATGCAGCGCACGCTGTCGTCGGCGGAAAGCTCGGCGAACACATCGCCGAGTTTGCCCCACATACTTTTCGTCAACGCATTAAGTTTTTCCGGACGGTTGATCGTGACCGTGACGATGTCGTTTTCGGATCGCTCAACAAGGACCTGTTCTTCGCTCACGTCAGACCTCTTATGCGGTTTCGCTTAGGTATGCCATCGCCGCCTGAACGCCGCCGTCTTTGATCGGCACGCCAGCGAGCTTAAGGCCCATTTCGACGCCGCTCAACGCGCCCAATAGGGTCAGATCGTTGATGTCGCCCAAGTGGCCGATGCGGAACACCTTGCCTTTGACTTTACCGAGTCCGGTGCCGAGCGACATATCAAACTTTTCCAAGATAATGCTGCGCACCTTATCCGCGTCGTGGCCGTCCGGCAGCAGTACCGTGGTCAGCACAGGGGAATGTTCTTCCTCGACTAAGCACAATACTTCCAAACCCCAAGCTTCAACGGCGATGCGGGTGGCTTTGGCGTGACGCTTATGGCGCGTGAATACGTTTTCCAAACCCTCTTCATCAAGAATCATCTTCAGCGCTTCTTCGAGGCCGTACAGCATGTTGGTCGCCGGCGTATACGGGAAAAAGCCGCTCGCATTGTTGCCGAGCATCGATCCCCAATCCCAATAAGATTTTTTGAAGCCGCTGTTTTCGTGCGCATCCAATGCTTTCTTCGACGCGCAGTTAAAGCTGATCCCCGGCGGCAGCATTAGACCTTTCTGCGAGCCGGAAATGGTCACGTCGACACCCCATTCGTCGTGGCGGTAATCGGCGGAGGCCAAGCCGGAAATGGTATCGACCATGAAGAGGGCCGGATGGCCGGTGGCGTCGATGGCTTTGCGGACGTCCCCGATTCTGGACGTGACACCGGTCGAGGTTTCGTTGTGCACGCAGCAGACCGCTTTGATTTCATGGTTGGTGTCTTCGCGCAGCCGTGCGGCGACTTTTTCCGGGTCAACACCATGGCGCCAATCGCCGGGGATGAATTCGGGGTCGAGTCCGATCCGCGTCGCCAGCTCGTGCCAGAGCGAGGCGAACTGGCCAGTTTCAAACATCAGTACTTTATCGCCGGGACTGAGCACGTTCACCAATGCCGCTTCCCAGGCGCCGGTGCCGGATGCCGGAAATACGATCACTGGGCATTCAGTTTTGAAGACACCCTTCAGCTTTTCCAAAACCCGTGCGCCCAAATCACCAAAGGTCGGCCCGCGGTGGTCGATGACGGGCATATCCATGGCCCGCAAAATACGATCAGGCACAGGGCTCGGGCCCGGGATTTGCAGGAAGTGGCGACCGCTACGATAACTCATGATGGTTCTCCGGATCGCCGGTTGAGACCCTAACGATCATCTATGATTATGGACTGCGACGCATAATGAATACAATTTTATACCCATGCAACCCCTATTTTTAGGGGTTTTATTTTGTTTCTTGCTTTTTGAATACAATTTGATAGCGTGCGTCTGTACATAGGAGACACAGATATATGGCACGTAAAGAATTTGGCCTTCGGGCGACCGGACGGATCGGCGACGAAAAGCTCGCAAGACGGATCCAGAGCGCGATCGGCGGCGACGTACGGTTCGATTCGTTCAGCCGTGGCCGCTATGCCACCGACGCCTCGCACTATCAGGTTGAGCCCGTCGGCGTGGTCGTGCCCACCTCAGCCGACGAGGTCAAAACCATCATCGACATTGCCCGCGACGAAGGTATGCCGGTGCTGCCACGCGGCGGCGGCACCTCGCAGTGCGGCCAGACCGTGGGCGAGGCCATTGTTGTCGATGTCACCAAGCATATGAACCGTGTCCTCGAATTCGATGCTTCGTCGCGCACCGCGCGGGTCGAGCCCGGTATCGTGCTGGATAAATTGAATGCATATTTGAAGCCGCACGATCTTTGGTTCCCGGTCGACGTTTCGACGTCAAGCCGGGCCACCATCGGCGGTATGACCGGTAATAACTCGTGTGGGTCGCGGTCCATTCGCTACGGCACCATGCGCGACAATGTGCGCGGTGTTGATGCCATCTTACCCGACGGTACCGCCATGCATTTTGGCGAGGTGTCGGACAATCAAAGCATGGCCGGTCTCGCCGATCACCAGCGCGACTTGGTGGCAAAGCTGTTGGATATGGGCCGTGACCGCGAAGCGTTGGTCAAAGACAGCTTCCCAGACCTGATGCGCCGCGTCGGCGGCTACAACATCGATGCATTGATGCCCGCGGGCCCTGCACGGGGTGGCTGGAGCAATCAGACCGTGCATCAAACGGCTCCCCTGCCGAATTTGGCGCATTTGTTGGTGGGCTCGGAAGGCACGCTGGCGTTTTCGACGGCGGTCGACATTTCGTTGCAGCCTTTACCGAAAGTAAAAACCCTCGGCGTCTGTCATTTTCCAAAATTCTACGATGCCATGAACGCCGCCCAACATTTGGTGAAATTGGGGCCGGTTGCTGTTGAGCTTGTCGACCGCACGATGATCGAATTGTCCCGCGCCATCCCGATGTTTAAAGGCACGGTCGATCAGTTCGTCAAAGGTTCGCCCGATGCGATCTTGCTGGTCGAATTTGCCGAACCTGATCAGGACGAAAATTTGCGTCGCCTGAAACAGCTTGGCGAGATGATGGCCGACTTAGGTTTCCCCGATGCCGTCGTTGAGGCCATCGATCCCACTTTCCAAAAAGCGATTTGGGAAGTGCGGAAATCAGGTCTCAATATCATGATGTCGATGAAGGGTGACGGAAAGCCGATCTCGTTCATCGAAGATTGCGCGGTGCGCCTTGAAGACTTGGCCGAATACACCGACCGCCTGACGCAGGTGTTTCACAAACACGGCACCGAAGGAACTTGGTATGCGCATGCTTCGGTTGGCTGCTTACATGTTCGCCCGGTTCTCAACCTCAAGACCGAAGTCGGCGCGAAGCAATTGCGTGATATCGCCGAAGAAGCATTCGAGATGGTACGCGAATATAAAGGCTCACATTCCGGCGAACATGGCGATGGTTTGGTGCGCTCTGAATTTCACGAGGCAATGTTCGGCCCCGAGATGACCGAGGCGTTCCGCAACGTCAAACGCGCGTTTGACCCGGAAGGCCTTATGAACCCAGGCAAGATCGTCGATCCGCCGAAGATGGACGACCGTACGTTGTTCCGTTTTAAGCCTGGCTACCACCCAATCCCACTTGAAACGGGACTTGATTGGTCGGATTGGGGTGGTTTTTCGGGCGCGGTCGAGATGTGTAACAACAACGGCACATGCCGGAAATCCAACCCGGGTGTGATGTGCCCGTCCTTCCGGGTCACCGGTGACGAGCAACACCTGACGCGCGGTCGCGCGAACTCACTACGGCTCGCCCTGTCGGGGCAGCTTGGAGCAGATGCGCTGACCTCGGATGCCATGAAAGACACCATGCAGCTGTGCGTCGGCTGCAAAGGCTGCAAACGCGAATGCCCGACCGGCGTCGACATGGCGAAGATGAAGATTGAAGTTGCGCATCAATACAACAAGCGTCACGGGCTTGCGTTGAAAGACCGCTTGATCGCCTACTTGCCGCGTTATGCGCCGATGGCGTCACGTATGGCCGGTGTGATGAACTTGCGCGACATCATTCCAGGCCTCGCGAAATTGTCCGAAGCCGTGTTGGGCTTTTCGGCAAAGCGCACGCTGCCGAAGTGGCGCCGTGATATTTTCGATATTGATCAAGAAGGTATCCGCGCTGGCTCGTGCCCGGTCGGGGGTGCGGTTGTGCTCCTCGCCGATACTTTCAGCACTTATTTTGAGCCGGAAAACCTCCGCGCTGCCAAGCGTGTGCTCGAAGCTGCGGGCTATCGTGTCGCAATCGCCAAACCGAAAGCGGGTGAACGCCCGTTGTGCTGCGGTCGCACGTTCTTGGCGGCAGGCTTGGTCGACGAAGCCCGAACCGAAGCGACCCGTATGCTCGAAGCCGTTTTGCCGTTTGTGCGTGCCGGCGTGCCGATCATCGGCTTAGAGCCGTCGTGCCTGTTCACGCTTAAAGATGAATTTCTCTCGGTCCTACCTGGGGCGGACAGTGCCATCGTTGCCGAGAACGCCTTTTTGTTTGAAGAGTTTTTGGCGCGTGAAATCGATGCCGGCACGCTGAAGCTCGACCTCGAACCCTTGGCCGAAACCGAAGCCCTGTTGCACGGGCATTGCCACCAAAAGGCCTTTGCTGCGATGGGGGCTGTCGAAAAAGTGCTGCGCTTCGTGCCCGGTTTATCGGTGGAAACCATTGAAAGCAGTTGCTGTGGTATGGCCGGCGCGTTCGGCTATGAAGCCGACAACTATGAAACGTCCATGAAAATGGCGGAGCTTTCGTTGCTGCCTGCCGTCCGTGACGCCAAGGCTGACACCCTGATCGTAGCTGACGGCACCAGTTGCCGCCATCAAATCCATGACGGTGCTCAGCGTGATGCCGTTCACGTGGCGCAGGTCTTAGACCGTGCCTTGCCGAAAAAGGAGCACGCCGGATGAACGAGCTTGCCCAATCGACTGTCCAGCCGCTGTCACGATCCAGCCTGCACGAAGAATTGGTTGCGCGTATCCGCGAGATGATTTTTTCCGGCGAACTGCAGGGTGGCGAGCGGGTACCTGAGCAACGGCTGTGCGACATGTTCGGCGTCTCGCGTACACCGCTGCGCGAAGCACTCAAAGTTTTGGGTGGTGAGGGTTTGCTGGATCTGCTGCCCAATCGCGGTGCCCGCGTCGCGACGTTGACCGAAGCCGCCGTCGACGAAATATTTCCGGTCATGGGCGCGCTCGAGGCACTGTCGGGCGAGTTGGCATGCACCCGCATCACCGATGCCGAGTTTGCCGAAGTTCGTGCACTGCATTACCAGATGGCATTGCACCACACGCGTCGTGAATTGCCGCAATATTTCGCGCTCAATCAA
>JAFMCK010000314.1 GCA_017857825.1 Rhodospirillales bacterium | reverse complement strand
CTAACCATCTGACACTCATAAAGAAAATTCCTTATCTATGTCAGCCCCAAAATCTATGACGACATCGGCCACGCACCGTTGGTGCTGTCGTTGTCGGAACCGTTTACCGGCATTGCACCGGCACTGGCCGATAGCGTCGCGTTCTTAAAGTCGGCTTAAACGTCAGAGCCGCCCGAGAAGTTGAACACAGCCCCTTCTTTGACGCCCGATGGCCAGCGCGCGGTAACGGTTTTAAGCTTGGTGTAGAACCGGATACCCTCCATCCCATGGATCGAGTGATCGCCGAACAACGATGCTTTCCAGCCTCCGAACGAATGGTACGCGACCGGCACCGGGATCGGAACGTTGACGCCGACCATGCCAATGTTGACGTCGCGCACGAAGTCGCGCGCCGTATCACCGTCACGGGTAAAGATCGCAGCGCCGTTGCCATATTCGTGACCGATCACCAAGTCTTTGGCCTCTTCATACGTTTTGGCGCGCACCACCGACAACACGGGTCCAAAGATTTCGTCTTTATAGACAGACATATCTTTGGTCACGTTATCGATCAGCGTCCCGCCGACGAAGAATCCGTTTTCATAGCCCTGCAGCGACAAGCCGCGGCCATCGACGACAACGTCTGCGCCATCGGCTTCGCCCTCGCTGATGTATCGCTCGATCCGATCTTTGGATTCCTGGGTGACCACAGGCCCCATTTCGGCAGCGCTGTCATTGTACGGTCCGATTTTCAGGCCGCGCACCTTCGGGGCCATTTTTTCGATAAAGCTATTCGCAGCTTCTTCACCGACGGTGACCGCGACCGAAACCGCCATGCAGCGTTCGCCGGCAGAGCCATAGGCTGCCCCCATTGCCGCGTCGACGGCTTGCGCCATATCTGCATCGGGCATAATCACCATGTGGTTTTTCGCCCCGCACAACGCCTGAACCCGTTTGCCGTTGGCGCACCCGGTCTCGTAGATGTAGCGGCCAATCGCCGTTGAGCCGACGAAGCTGATGGCGCCTACGTCCGGATCGTGCAGCAACGCATCGACGGCTTCCTTATCGCCATTGACGACGTTCAGACAGCCTTTCGGCAGACCGGCTTCAATCAACAATCCTGCGATAATCATTGGCGCGGATGGGTCACGCTCGGACGGCTTCAAGATGAAGGTGTTGCCGCAGGCAAGGGCGACCGGGAACATCCACATCGGCACCATGGCCGGAAAATTGAACGGCGTAATGCCAGCGCATATGCCGACCGGCTGACGGATGCCGACACTGTCGACGCCGGCCGCCACGTTGTCGGAATATTCACCCTTTAACAGGTGCGGGATACCGCAGACGAATTCAACGACATCCAAGCCGCGTGCGACTTCGCCTTTCGCATCATCAAAGGTTTTCCCATGTTCCATCGACACTGCTTCGGCGAGGCGGTCATGATTTTTAATCAGCAGTTCACGGAATTTAAACATCACCTGCGCACGCTTGGCGGGCGGGGTTGCAGCCCAGCCGGGCAGCGCACGGGCAGCGGATTCAACGGCGGCGCGCACCTCAGCCTTACTGGCAAGCGCGACCTGGCGTGCGACCTCGCCTGTCGCCGGGTTAAACACGTCTTTGGTACGCCCGCTGGTGCCTTTGACGACGGCGCCATCGATAAAATGTTGAATGTCCGCGCTCATGATCTTCCTCTCGGGTAATATTCTTTAGGATTTCCACTCTTTTTATGTGGGCTTTACTTAACGACCGCAGTCGGCGCTTGGCAAGCGGCCCGCACCTAGATTGTCTCGGTTTTTCAAGGCTGGACCTAAGAAAATCAAGCATTTGGCACTAACCACACCATCCGAAACAGCACGACCCTAGATTGGATAAAAAAACCGTAACCTCCAGATTGTTGACCAAATATAGAGAACGGGCTCATAATTATAGGGTAAACGGTGCGTGATCACCGAAGAAACATCCAAACCGAACGGCCAACAAAACAAATATCGCCCATCAACGTTTTTCTGACCCAGGGAGCTTTCGCATGACCTCCAACACTAAATCCTCTGCACGACAGACCGTTGCTGCAGCAAAGAAATTTAATCGCCGCACCGTCCTTAAGGGCACCGCGGCCATTGCCGGCGCTGCGGCCATGGGGCCGTTCGTGATCCGTGATGCATACGCCGCAGGCACCGTGAACGCCATCGTCTGGACCAACTACCTGACCGACGACTTCATTTCGGGCTTCGAGAAAAAGACCGGCATTAAAGTCAACGTGACTCCGCTCGGCTCCAACGAAGAGCTTTTGAACAAAATGAAGGCATCGAAGGGGCGCGGCTTTGACCTGATCACACCGACCCTAAACCGCAAAGGTCAGTGGATCGATTTGGGTTTGTTGCAACCTTGGGATATCAACAAGGTCACGAACCTGTCAAATGTCGAACCGGCATTCGTCAAAGCATCTGAAGCTTGGACCTGGGGTGGTGGCCAGCATCACTTGCCGCACATTTGGGGCACCGAGGCGATGTCTTGGCGCACCGACAAGTGGTCGACGGAATACGGCAAGCTGTCGTTCGGCGATCTTTGGATCCCGGAAATGAAGGGCAAAGTGCAAGGCCGTCCGCATTCGATGATGGCCGGCATTGGTCGTTACCTAGAAGGCATCGGCAAGCTGCCGCCGTTCGTCGAAGCCTACAAAGACGAAGAAAGCATGCGCAAAATTTGGGAAGAGATCACCAAATTTGCAGTTGAGCACAAGTCGTGGGTGAAACAGTTCTGGAACGACCACGACACGCAAAAGACCGGCTTCATGCAAAACGGCGTGATCCTAGGCCAGACCTGGGACGGCCCAGCGATCGAATTGTTCAAAGACGACAAACCCGTCCAGTATATGGCACCGAAAGAAGGTGCATTCGCTTGGTTGGACGGCCTGTGCATGCCAGTCGGCGCCAAAAATATCGACGAGACCTATGAGCTGGTTAACGCCATCTACACCGTCGATGCGGCGGCAGATTCGGCGATCAAAACCGGCTACAACGGCACCGTCAAAGGCTATGCCGACAAGCTGGACGATCTTTCGAAGAAAGCCTTCAACCTGGCCTACCCGGGCGATGCGTTGTCGAAGCTTTGGTGGTGGCC
>JAFMCK010000049.1 GCA_017857825.1 Rhodospirillales bacterium | reverse complement strand
GCACGGTGACCGTTTGGTTTTCGGGCAGCTTGATGGTTTTTTGCTTGGAAATATGGTCCGACACCAAATCGTATGCCGCCGGCCCTTCCGTGCCCTCGTTGACCGAGGCCCATCCGGCCACCACATAATTGCGGTTGGCATCGATGGGCGAGCCGTCTTTGAGCAACGTCATGTTGGAAATCCGGCTGCCGATATCTTTGTTAATATCGATGGTATAGGCCATACCACCAACGCGCACCATGTCTCCCCCCTGCTGATAGTATGGATCTTTGTTGAACAGGTTGTCGGCCACATCTTCCAAAATAACCTTCAAAAACTCGCCGGTCATTTCGTTGCGATACACGTTCGGATAGGTGATCGAGGTTTGGTGATACACGTGATCGACCGTGATGTCCTGGCCCGGTAACAGGCTGGAGCCCCAACGGAATCCTGGCGACAAGGCGATCTCGGCGTCGCGTTCGCTTATCAACGCTTCGCAGATCAAATCATCGAAGGTGCCGTTGAAGTTACCCCGGCGGTACAGCGTCTGCTCGGTCGTGCCCAACACCTTATCGATTTCAGATGCGAACGGTGCGCGGATATCTTGCACCAATGCAGCCATTTCCGGATCAGGATCAATCACATCCGAGAAAATCGGCATCAGCTTGTAGCGGAATGCCTTCACCTCGCCGCCGGCCACATCCAGATCAAGCCGAGATAGGAATTTGCCGTGGCTACCGGACGCAACCAGCAAGGTCTTGCCGACCTGGACCGTGCGCGGCAAGGCATCGTGCGTATGACCGGTGAGGATCACGTCGATCCCGGATACCCGGCTCGCCATCTTACGGTCCACATCAAAGCCGTTGTGCGACAACAGCACGACAAGCCCGGCCCCGCTGGCGCGCGCCTTATCGATGTGGGCTTGGACTTTTTTCTCGTTGATGCCGAACGACCAGTTCGGGATCAGGTAGCGCGGGTTGGCGACCGGCGTATATGGGAACGCTTGGCCGATCACGGCAATCTTGATGCCGCCCCGCTCAAAATATGCGGTCGAATCGAAGACGTCTTCTTCCCAGGTGGTGTCGGTCACGTTGCCGGCCAGGAATGGAAAATTAAGGGTATCTTTGAGTTCTTTGACACGCTCTTCACCGAACGTGAATTCCCAGTGCGCGGTCATGGCATCTACACCAAGTGCATTTTGCACGCGCACCATGTCTTCGCCGCCGGTCTTCAGTGCGGTGTACGAGCCCTGCCACGTATCCCCGCCGTCTAGAAACAATGTGTTGTTCGGACGTTCAGCACGGATCGCTTTGACCAACGTCGCCATCCGATCAACGCCGCCGACGCGCCCGTATTCACGCGCCAGTGCCGAGAAATCTTGGCTGCTCAGCGCGTAGGCTTCGGGTGTGCCCTCGTCGATGCCAAATTCTTTTAGAAAGTCCCGACCGGTGATGTGCGGCGGCAAGCCTTTGACCTCGCCGACGCCCAGGTTAAAGGACGGCTCGCGGAAATAAATCGGTGTCAGCTGCGCGTGCATATCGGTGAAATGCAACAGCGTGACTTGGCCCATCGGATCGAAAGACAGCAACTCTTTTTGCGTCATCGCCTGGCTCGCCATTGCACGGCCGAAAGGCATGCTGGATCCGGTTACCACGGCAGAGGCGGCAGCGAGGTGGAAGAACTCGCGACGAGAAATCACGGCACCGTTCCTTATTCAAATTTGGTAAAGCGCTGGAACCGGAGGGGCGCACGACCCCTCCGTTCCGATCACAAACGGGTCGTTAGTTTCGCACGGCTGGTGTTTCCACCGGCAGGCCACGACCGCGCCACTTAACATAAAGCTCAAGGTTCACATACTCGTCGGAACCATACCCAAAAGGCGTCGAGCGAACCTGTTTATTGCAGCCCCTAAACCGACGATGGGTCGAGCCCGGCTTTTGCCACTTCAGACGATACGTTGGAAAGCCATTGATTTGTCCCTCCGACAGGATGTTAGCCCTAACCATATTTCCAGCATTATCCTCGTGGCATTGACTACACGACATATCCAATTGGCCGCGACGCTCGTAATAGAACGCCTTACCCTTTTCGAAGAACGGGGCAGCCGCACCATCAACCTTCACAGAAACTGGCAGCCCCAACGACTGGTGGTTCACATATGACGTCAAGGAGAGCATTTCTTTCGATTCCCATTTATAGGGTGCCGCTTCCATGTTCTTTCCCCGGCAGCTGTTGATCTGCTGCTCGACGTTTTTCAGTTTACCCATGCCTTCGTCCACGACTGGATAACGCGCACCAATGCCCTTCATGGACTCCGCTGCATCGCCGTGACATGTCGAGCATGACTTGCCAGCTTTACCGTCAACGGTGGTCCATAGATCAGCGCCTTCTTCAACCCATAGCATCCCTGGGTTCTGGAACGTATCCACCTGCATCGCCCGGCTTTCGTCGGTCATGTAGGTATAGCCACTGCGACGATCTTCAACCTGATAAGGCCCCCAATCGGCTGCGTTGGCGCTTGATGCACCAACGCCTACAGCAACACTAAGCGTTGCTACAGCGAGGGTGATGTCTCTCCAAAAAAATTTCATTTTTGTTCGCCTCCCAATATTTTTTTGACGTTACGGCTGCCGCTTAAGATACAGTGATTTTTGAAGTTTTTTCGTAGATTGAGCCGCCATCGTCAGTCCATTTGAAGGCGAACTCACCGCTTTCATCGACTTTTGCAAAGATCGACATATAAGGGTTGGCTGAAATCGCCGGTTGCCAATCCGAACTAAAGACCGACTTGCCGTTAAATGTTACTTCAAACTTGTTGATAATCGAACGCGGGATCAACTTGCCGTCTTTCCCTTTGCGGCGGCCCGATTCCATGTTGTGCGAAATCAACGTTTTGATTTCGACGATCTCACCCTTGGCTGCTTTGCCTGGGACACGAACGCGAGGTTTTACATTACTAGCCATGATATTTTCTCCTGTTCCCTGGTTCAACCGCCGCAGCCACCAATGGTGACCTTAACCTCTTGCGAGGCGCGGAATACCTTGCCGTCACTCATTTCAGCGACTGCGACAACGTTCTGCGTGCCCGCCATACGCATGCGGGTCGACGCTTCGGCTTTACCGGACATCGGTGTAAAATACAGCGATGCGACGGCAGGTGTCGGATTGCCGTCGGCAAACAGATGCACGGCTTTAACATAGTTGTCCGCCGTCATCGGGCTGTCGACACTGACGCCGATCGGCACAGTGTTGCCGTTTTCAGCGATCTGCGGCAGATCAAGAGTGATCTTGCCGTCGACCGGTTTGGTGTCGCCGATTAACTTTACCAACGCTTCGTCAATCATTTTCGCATCGGCGTTGGCCCTCGAACCGGTTAAGACGATGCCGCCGGCAGCGACCATGGTCGCCCCTGCTGCGAGAAGCAGTGCTTCACGTCGGCTCAGTGCTGCAAGTGCTTTTTTCTGTGACATGAGTACCTCGTGTTTCCTTGGATATTTAGTTAAATCACTTAAGGGTCTTTAGATATGCCACCACATCTTCGACCTGTTCGGCGGAAAGCATGGTTTTTCCATCGAATTTTTTCAGAACCCTGTGGAGCCCCTCAGTCCGATAGAAAGCCGGCATGATGGTATCTGGATTAATCGCTTTTGCGTTCACGACCTGCAGTCGCAACTGCCCTTCGTTGTAACGCTCAGCAACGCCGTCCAAAGTTGGGCCAATCAGGCCATGGAACGGTTGCGCCTTCAGTGCCGTGACTTGATGGCACGCCAGACAGTTGCCGAGTTTGCGATTGATAAAAACTTTTTCGCCTGCGGCCGCATCGCCAGCCTTGCCGGTGAGCGATGTCGGAATCGCCATATCGACAACGTCGTATTTTGCGAGCTCATCAGCGCTCGCCGTGCCAGCCATTAAGAGAATGGCTGCAAACGCCGAGACGAGTGTCTTGGTCTTTGGCATTGGATATCGCCTCCCAATAAAAATTACCTCGCGGGAGCGATCATTATCCTTATTTGCGGAATCCCGGTTTCTTATAAAAGAAATCCTTGATTGTCGCCCCCACCGCTAATCATATTCAAAAAAGACGATATATCAAGATTGAATATGAAAGGCGGCTCTCCCCATACTATTTTGGACAGCCGTTTGGGAGTTTTGCAAGGTGATCAGCAAGAATTGGCCAGAAAAAATCTTCGCCGGGATAGCCAATCAGGCGGGCAATCTCGCGACCATCATCAATCAAAACAAATGTCGGTGTGTAGATAACACCTTTAATCTCGGCCAGATCAATGGGGCGAGGATCGCCGAGATCGACACGCCTGAGCGGTGCGCAGCGCGCATCGCTGGTTTTCGGATAGATCTCGCCAATCTCATCATGCCAACGCTGGCACCATGTACATGATGCGCTTTCAAACATCACCAACTCAGCTGCTGTTGCAACGTGCGGTGACGCCATGGCGCTTACAGCGATTGCTAAAACAGCCAGCCCCGTTAGAATCGGAAATCGTTTCATACACTTTGATATAGCAGCAAACGCGTATTGCGCTAGGCCATTTGTCGCTACGCTAAGAAAAGGAAACGTTCATACATGAAAGTCATGAACCTCAGCCGTCGTCGCGCGCTGCAAATTGGCGCCGCTGCCGGCGCCCTCATCGCGGCGCCTGCATATCTGCACGCAGCACCGGCACGGATTGTAATTATCGGTGGCGGCTTTGGCGGTGCCGCAGCCGCGCGCGCCGCCAAAGCACAGATGCCGAACGCCGAGGTGGTTTTGCTCAGCGATCAAAAGCGTTTTTGGATGTGCCCGGGCTCAAACGCCGTAATCGCCGGCATGCAGGATATCGGCAGCATTGAAGTCGGTTACGACGCCGTGATCAAACGCGGCATCGACGTTCGCTTTACCCGCGCCAATGCCATCGACGCCGACAAGCATCACGTGATGACCGCCGACGGGCAAACAATCCGCTATGACAAGTTGATCATGTCGCCCGGCGTTGCGCTTAATTACAGCGGCATTGAAGGTATCAACGAAATGACTGTGGACCGCGTACCGCACGCCTGGAAGGCCGGCCCGCAAACCACCTTATTGGCGGATCAACTCGCCACGATCCCCGATGGCGGGCTATTCGTGTTGAGCATGCCGCGCGCACCGTATCGCTGCCCGCCGGCGCCAGCTGAGCGTGCGTGTCTGGTTGCGCATTACCTGAAGCACAACAAACCGGGCGCGCGGTTGCTGATCTTAGATGCGAAAGATTCATTTCCGTTCCAAGATTTGTTTACCGAGGCCTGGGATACCCTTTACAGCGATATCATCGAATACCGGGCCATTGCCGACGACGGCGCAGTCCGCGAGGTTGACCCGGAAACGCTCACCGCGTTCACCGATTTCGATGAGATCAAAGCCGATGTGTTGAATGTCATCCCACCACAGACGGCTGGGCAAATTGCGATAGATGCGGGGGCGACGGATGATACAGGTTGGTGCCCGATCGATATCAAAACCTTCGAGTCGTCACTTTTGAAAGATGTCTATGTAATTGGCGACTCGGCGCTGACGGAAGCGCTGCCAAAAGCCGGCTCAACAGCGGCCAGCCAGGCCCGGGTTGCCGTCAACTCTGCGGTTGCGGATCTCACCGGCACGACCGCCCAGCGACCCAGTTGGATCGCCAACTGCTATTCACAAGCCGCACCGGACTATGGCCTCCGGCTCGGAGCCTCATATCATTTGGAAGACGGCCACGTGGTGCGGAACGGGACCGACTTTTCTGTGCTCGGCGCAGATGCGGACACGCGGGAGTCCGACGCCAGATACGCCGAAGTCTGGCTGGAACAGATTAAATCCGAGATTTGGGGCTAGCGGCCTACCCCGCTACTCCCATTCCATCTGCACATAGACGCGGCCTGCGTTGCGGGTTGCCAATTGCTCGAATGTGTCCAGATGCGCGTACGCCGTCTGATCGATATAATAAGCTTCCTCCAAGCTGCCGCCGCCATCGATGTGTTCGCGTATCTTGCCGCGCAGATATTCCAAATAGTCTAATGTGTAGCGTCGCACCTGCGCCATGTTGGTCGGATGTCCATGCCCTGGGATCACATAGGTCGCCTCCAGCGCTTCAAACGGGCCTTTCCAAGTTTCCACCCATGCTTTGCTGTTGGTGTCATCGAAGATCGGTAACATGCGCTCGTGAAATGCCATATCCCCGGCGATCACTAGCGATTGCGCCGGCAACCACACTTGAATATCCCCGGCACTGTGCGCCGGTCCTAGATTCAAGACTTCAATCTTAAAGTCACCCATTTCAATGACGCGCTTGTTTTCAAATGTCTCGGTCGGACCAACGGCCGTGGTGCCTTCAAAGCGCTCTTTAAGGGTACGTTTTCCGGCGTCTAGGCTTTGACCTGCGCGATCATTAAACTCATGCGCCGCATCAATGTGCGCCAAGATCGGCACCCCTAGGCTGGCCCAATAACTATTGCCGAGCATGGCATGGCCTTGGCCGTTTTCGTTGATCACCAACTTCACCGGTTGATCGGTGATCGCCTTAATTTCGTCGTGCAGTGCTTTAGCCAGCAGATACGCGCCACCGCCGTTGATGACGACCACGCCGTCGCCGGTGGCGATGAAACTCAGGTTGTTGTTATGGCCGCAATTGTCATACGTCGGCGGCGCGGTGGCACCAATCGCTGACCAAACATGCGGGATTACCTCAACCGGTTTCGAATACAACATAGATGCTGGATATTGATCGGCGATGTCTTCGCTGGCGCACGCGGTCTGCGACGACAACGCGACCGTAACGAACGCAATGAGCATGATAAATATACGCATGGTGTCCTCCCTATGACGGGAGTATGACGCAACACTTACGAAAAATCGAATATGTTTTGTGCGAACGGCGTTTTATTCCGCCGGCTGCACTTCCATCGAGCGCGCTTCAATCCGGCGACGCACCAGCAAATCGCCGAGCAGCGCGCCTGCAAAGATCGAGCTGATCGCCAAGATCGAGCCGATGGACAGTGTGCTGACCCCCGACAATCCGGCACCCACCGTGCATCCAAGCGCAAGTACGCCCCCGAAGCCCATCAAGGCACCACCACCGACATAGCGCAGCAGTTGGTGCGGGGTCTCGAATGCTTCTAAATGCCATTCGCCGCGAACCAGTGCGACCATCAGCGCACCCAACACAACCCCACCCACAGCAACGACACCGAAGTCAGCGCTAGCACCGGTGTAGGTCATAAGAAACTGGATGGCGTTGCCGACGGGGGCGGTAAAGGTCAGCGACTGCGCGCGCACCGGCTCAAACTCGTCAAAGCCGATAACACCGCTCGCATACCAACCGGCCGCGATCAATAGGCCGACAACGACACCGGTCAACGCGGCAACCCGGGGTGCCTTGGCGCCGGATCTGAAGGCGACGACGAATGCACCGACCACTAAGATCCCGGCGATCACCAACCCGGCGATCCCGCCACTACCGATAAGATCCGAAAGGCTTTGCGAGCTGAGGCCAAGAGCGGCGATGTCGAGGGTGCCGATGGCTTCAAGAGATGTACGGGGCACCGCCAAGATACCGCGCAACGTCATGTAGGCAACGATGCCAAGCACGCTAAGCACAATGGCAGATCGCAAATTGCCGCCGGCCACCAACACCATGTGCCGTGCGCCACAACCGCGGGCCAAAATCATGCCTACACCGAACAACACCCCGCCCAAAGCAAGCGTCAGCCACGGCAACGAACTGGACAGATATATACTCTCGGAAACATCAACCGTGCCGGTGAAGGACAGCAGCTGCGTTGCCGTGACGGCGATCGCCAGCGCAAACGCCCACGCGACCGCCTGGAAACCGATCCGACGCGCCAAAAGCTCCAGAACCGCCGAGCGGAAACAAAATGCCGTCAGCCTTGCCGTGACGCCAAAAATGGCACCAACCGTCAGCGCGATCAGCAGCATCGCAGTACGGGGTTCAAATACGTCCATGACTTCCTCATCCGATAAGCGATTTTTCTACATAATTAATTTAGTAAATACAATAAAAAATTGATTTTTTGTGTAAATTAACATAATATACAATCTACTCTTGTTGTATACAATTTTCGTTCAAATTTCTTAGAAAAAATAGCGCCTATACACATTCACTTTTTGTGATATGTTTTTCGCTGAGATTGAAGGCAAAAATTTCCAAATCCAAAAATAACTCTATGGGAGATGACATCATGAAAATAATTCTAAGCGCTTTTATGCTCGCCGTTACGATGTTCGCTTTTGCGACAGCACCGGCGAATGCCAACGAACGGTATGGCAAACAAAAGGTCGTCTATCACATCAACTACGATGGCGGCGAGGTGGATAAGAAATACCGTGGCGCACTGCGCAACATTCAAAACCACATCAACGCGGTCGGTGCCGAAAACATGGAGGTTAAAGTCGTCCTACACGGAAATGGTGTTTCGCTGTTGAAGAGCGCGATGACGAACCAAAAACTACAAGGCGACGTCACCAGCCTGAAAACCCAGCACGTCACCTTTAACGTCTGCAACAACACGCTCAAAGGCCGTAAAATCGACTACACGAAAGACCTGTTTGAGGTGTTCGAGGACAATATCGTCCCAAGCGGCGTCGCCGAACTAAGCTATCTGCAGCAGCAGGGCTACACCTACATCAAACCGTAACCATATCAGGCCGCAACCGACGCACCTTCATGCGTTGGTTGCGGTTTTCTTTTCGCTTTCAAATCAATGTTGTGACGTGGCGCCTATATAGCTGTACCATATAGTCGGGACTAGGAGAGAAAGCCCATAAAGCGCGAGTATCTCAACAAATCAACATCGACTGAAGAGCTCGATAAGTTCCTAGAAGAAGACAGACGCGCCGCCATTGAACTCGCTGAAATCACATTCCAGCAAGCGAGCACGTTAGCTATTCATAAAATTGCTAAAATCAACCTTGTTTCAGGGGCGCGCATTCAGGCTGACTGCAATGTGCTGTCCACTCGCATTGCTTCAAGTGCGGAAATTTGCTCCACCGAGTTATTGGCGTCTGCAGAAATCGCAACACAGAGAATAAATGGTTCGAATCAAAATAAAGCTCTTCAAATCGACCATGCGCGCTCAATGATCATAGAAATAGGCCGCCAGACGGAGCACAAAATTTCTGACACTGCCAAACGCGCAATCGAAGATATTCATAATGAAGCGGCAGCATCCATCGAAAAAATTACTGACCAGGCAAAACACGGGATTCAAGCCATAGAAACCTTGGTTGAGGAGGTTTCGCATGAAGTCATCAAGCGGACCAAGATCGCGAAAGCAAAACTGGACGAATCAAAACAAGACCCACGGACTGCTGAAAATGCGCGAAAAAACGCCGCTGACGCCAGTGTGCTGTTGGAAACCCAATCAAACCACGCGATGTCTCGCCTAAAACATGAGACCCGCGCCGCAGTCGATGAAAACGGAGTTTTTGTCGAACAAGCCATAGCGCATCTACACACCGTTGCCACCGAAGCAGAGCAACGAATTCTCAGCGCGCGTGATACAGCTATTCTTAGGCTTAAAGACATCCTCTCTCTCCACAAGTATCAATGATCTTTGATGCGACGCCGGGCTTGCCTCGCGAGGACGAGACCTGTAGGCCCAATAGTCAAAATTTACCGTCCTTTTTCATTGCCCGTATTTCTCAATATGCGAGCGGCGATGAATGAGCATGATTGAGGCTAGGTTATGAGCGATAAGACTCGCAGCGACAGTTCCACGATAAACCCCATGACGCAGGCATTCCTCAAAGATGTTTTGACGGGGTTTTCCAAGACACCAAAATCGCTGCCCCCCAAATGGTTCTATGACGACATCGGCGCGAAGCTGTTTGAAGACATCTGTGAGTTGCCAGAATATTACCTAACCCGCACCGAACGGAAAATCTTAGAGTCGGCCGCAGCTGAGATCGTCGCTGCGCTTGGCGAAGATACGGTGCTGGTCGAATTTGGCTCGGGCTCGATGAGCAAAGTGCGTATTATTTTAGACCAATTCACCACCCCAAAAGAATTCGTCGCCGTCGACATCTCGGTCGAGCAGTTGGCCGAAGCAGCCAAAGAGATAGAGTCGGCCTACCCAGGACTGCGCGTATTCAGCATTGCCGCGGACTTTACCCAGCCCTTTGATCTACCGGCAGATTTAGATGCATCGCTGCGTCGATGCGTATTCTTTCCAGGCTCAACCATCGGCAACTTTAACCCGCAAGACGCAAAGGCGCTGTTGGCGCATATGCGCACGGCAGCCGGCCCTAAGGGTAGACTGTTGATCGGCTTCGATCTAAAGAAGGACGCGGCCGTATTGGAAGCCGCATACGATGATGCAGCCGGGGTCACCGCCGCGTTCAACAAAAACGTGTTAGCGCGCATCAACCGTGAACTAGGCGGCGATGTGAATCTCGATGCGTTCGAGCATGTGGCTTTTTACAATGACGCCGACGGACGCATCGAAATGCACTTAAAGAGTGTCGGCACGCAAAGCTGCAGCATCGATGGTCACACATTTCACTTTACCGACGGTGAATCCATTCACACCGAAAATTCCTATAAATACGCGATCAGGGAATTTGAACAGTTGGCCGCTACTGCGGGCTTTGGTCTTGCGGAAACATGGACCGACAGCGACGGCAAATTCGCGTTGCTGTTGTTTGACGTCACGAATACGGGATAGTCTTGGAGCCTAATCCGAGTGGGGAAAGTGCCATGGCGAAATTCAAAACACATTTTGAACTTGGGGTCGGCGACCTGCAGCTTATCGAAAAAGGTCTGCGGCTACGCCTAAGTGAACTTGCACGTACCGTTGTCGATATTGAAAACGGTGACCTCCGCGTCCGCGAAACGGATAAGTCCGCCAAAGCGACCCAGGAAATCACCGCCATCCGCGCCCTAATGGGCCGTCTGCATCATCAAAAAATCTGGTACGAGCCGGACGATTACGTCCCCCGTGGCTAGCTGCCCTGGTCTTTCCGTTCGCCGGGCTCAGGCTTAATCTCATAGGGTGCGACCAAATCCCAGACGTGGTCCGGGATCATCGTCTTCATCCGCTTCGGCTCTTCGTTGCGAAGGTGCATCACAGTTTCTGCAGCCTTCATCTCGACCCGGGTACGGGCAAATTCAAGCCCACGCGGCCCGATTATCGGCATCAAGAAACTGACAATCGGTCGCACCCAGTCCGGCATACGGCGCAACGGCAAGCCGCCCGCTGACCGCGCCACATTGGCGATGAAGCCTTTCACGGAACCCTGGCGCTTACCCTTTGTGCCCGGCGCTTTCAATTCAACTTCATCGCCCAGGCCGGCCAGCAATTCCTCGCCGCGTGCGTTCCGCACCAACACCCACTGCTCCCCCTGCCCACCCATATAACCAACTGTGATGTCGGCAAGAGCGTTGGTGTAGTCAACGCAAGTGCGGCAGGTCAGTGGAAAAAAGTCGCGCGGCAGCTTTGAAATCGGCAATTGCAGAAACGGAATTTCTTTACGGCTGCCGTCCGTAAATCGCAATTCGACCATGTAGTCGGCGCGAAATTCCAAATACGTGACGGTATCAGGCTTATCGGTCAGCAAGTCCAAAAACGTATGAAAATTCTCCGTCGTGGTGTTGTCGGAACACGGCGTGCCAATCACGTACAGCCTCTCGAATCCCAACTCTTGCTCAAGGGCGCGCAACGCATAGACCTGACACGGGATGCCGATGACGGCTAAACGCTTATAGCCCTTTGCCAACGCAGGCTCCAACAACGCCAATAGTGGCGCATAGCCCATACGCATACCGCGCACATGCGCCATATCCGCCGGATTCGTTACCAACACCGGGATCGGACGCCAAAAATCATCTGGGTCCGGCGCCATCGTCAACACGGCATCGACGGCATTTGACTCCAGCAGTTTCTGCGCAATCCGGGATGTAATGCCGGTCCATTGCGCACCTTCGAGTGGCGCCTTGAGGCGCGCCTGATACATCTGTTGCACCGGACCAAAAAACCGCTCGTCCCCCTTCGATGCGTCTCGCGTGCGACCATGGACTTGGGTTTCCAATCGGGGGTAGTCCGGCTGAATAAATTGGCACGCACGCCCGCACCGCTTGGCGTCGTCGGTCCGGGACACGCCACAGTCTGTACAAAGGCCACGTTCGGGTGCTGGTTCAGTGACCCGAAGCGTCATCGGTACCGCACCAACCCAGGGCCCTTCGGCATATTTCTGTTGTTCAAACTGGTTCATCCACACCGCGCCCCTGTGCATCCTACCTATGGTTACGGCATTCGAGAGTGGTTGGACCGGCAAAAGATTGCAAGGGACGGATAGCCAACAAAATATCTACGCCAGTTGACCTGTATCAATGTCAGCCCGCCGGCCAGACCATAGGCTCAAAAAAATAGATAACCTAAGACAGGACACCATGGACAATCCGTACGAGCTTTTAGGCCTCAAGCCGAGCGCATCGGTCGAAGATGTGCGCAAAGCCTATCGAAAGCTGGCGAAGAAATGCCACCCCGACCTGCATCCCGGCGACGCCGAGGCGGAGGCACGCTTCAAAGCGATCAGTCAGGCACAGGCGTTGTTATCCGACCCGGAAAAGCGCGCCCGCTTTGACGCTGGCGAGATTGATGCCGCCGGCAATGAACGTGCGCCCGAGCACTTTTATCATCCCCATGCCGACAGCGAAGATGGTGTACGCTACGCCCGCTATGACGGTAGTGCGCATCCGGATTCGATGAGTGATATCTTTGCAGAATTGTTTCGCAATCAGCAAGATCGTGCACATGTCAAAATGCGCGGGCACGACATCCACTACAGTATTGATATTCCGTTTCTTGAAGCCGTTCGCGGCACCAAAAAGCGCGCAACCATGGCCGACGGTAAACAGCTCGACATTACCATTCCCGAAGGCCTGCAAAGCGGCCAGTCGTTGAGATTACGCGGCAAAGGTACGCCGGGCCTGGAAGGCGGACCGCCGGGCGATGCTTATATCGATGTCCGCGTCAGCCCGCATAAGTTTTTTACACGGCGCGGCAACGATATTCACGTGACGGTACCCGTCACGATCAGTGAGGCCGTGCTGGGCGGCAAAATTAAAGTACCGACCATCAACGGCACCGTTGAGATGACCGTCCCGAAACACGCCAACACCGGCACAGTATTGCGGCTCAAAGAGCGGGGAGTGAAGGATCGGAAAAGTGGCAAACGCGGCCATCAACATGTGCGGCTTGAAGTCGTCTTGCCCGAAAAGCCCGACGAAGCCCTTGATACTTTCGCCGCCTCGTGGGCTGAGACCCACAAAGATGATCCGCGTCACGCGATGTTGGGGGCAATATGACGATTTTTTTCAATGATGTCGTAAATATGCTAGACGACCTCAATGCCGACGAATTGGCTGCTTGGATCGATAAAGGCTGGATCAAGCCGGAAAAAGTATCAGAAAGCAGCGATGTGTTTCACGCAACCGATGTAGCGCGCGTGCGCTTAATCGCGGAATGCCGATACCAACTGAATCTAGACGTCGATACGATCGACTTGATCATCCCGTTGTTAGACCAAGTGTACGGCCTTAGGCGCGAGTTGCGGACCCTGGTACGTGCCATCAACGCGCAACCCGATGACGTGCGACAAAAGATTCTCGACGCCGCAGACAACAGGACCGCATAAGCCCTACACACTCGAAGATAAGAAAGGACCATCTAATGCCGCACCGAAAACTTCATGAAATCGTCGCCGATCAAAGATTGGTCTGCGTCGCCCCCTCAGACAAAGTCAGTGATGTCGCCGCCTCAATGGTCGGCAACCATGTTGGCTCTGCGCTGGTGCTTGATGGCAAAGAAGTCAAAGGCATCTTCACCGGCAGCAACCTTTTGGAGCGCGTCATCCAGCCAGGTTTAGATCCAAAGAAGACACTCGTGGCGGATGTGATGACACCCGATCCAGTTTCATTGCATGCCCAAGCCCACGGGATCGAATGCGTATCGTTGATGCGCGACGAAAACATTCGCCATGTGGTCGTGCACAGTCTACCGGATGGCGGCTACGGGATCGTCTCAGTCCGCGACTTCCCGAATGAAGAACTCGGCGAATACGATAAAGAGCTCGAATTCGAGCATGAAATTTGGGAACGGCTGTAACGCGCTCAGCCGATAATTGGAAACGCGATCCCAAGCACGAATGCCAACAAAATTCCCTGGGCCAGGCCGATCGCCGTCGGTGTCTGCACCCGTGCGTTCAGCCAGCGCGCCATTAAGCCGTAGCTCAAGAAGAACAGCACCACAACGGGCAGGCAAAATGCCAACATCAGTAAGGAATCAGGTTTCATCGCAATCGCCGCGATCACGCTGGCAAAGAATGCAATACGGCTGACGATGCCGAACCAGAAGGGGCGTTGATATGCTTTCAACAAAAGGCAATCGCCCAGCATGAACGGCACCGCCCCAAGCGCAATCAGCCCCATGTACCCGATGCGCGCGCCGGTCGGGGTAAAATTGGTAAAATAACGGTCCAGGAAAAATCCATAGATGCCAAGAGCGTAGACGATCAGCAATAGCATCGGCCAGAGCGTAAACTTGACCGGACGAACCCCTTCCCGCCACAGCAGCGCCAGCATCAGCACGCCGTAAACACCGATGTGCATGACAAGGTAACTCACCCCCAACACCGGCAGAAAATTCGCCTGTACCGGATACAACAGCAGCGGTGTAACGACAGCGGGCGCCCAGATTGCCAATATCGGATTGCCGCTCGATGGGGATGGCACGGGTTGTGCCGGAAGCCGCAACGTCAGTGGCCAAAACAGCATAATTACACCGATCAGCACGGCCGCTATCGCACCCCCGATCCGCACCACCTTCGTGTCGCTTTGACGATCAAATGCGGCATTCAGCCAGTCGAGGGTCGCGCGCAGGGTCAGCGGGCTATACAGCACACCGACGTGCTCGACACCCGGCGCCACCAAGGCACCTCGGCGCACGACGCCATCGGCACTGGTCAAGATGCTGTCTTCGTTTGCCGTTGGATCGACCAAACGCAGCGTACGCAGCGCTGCTTCGCGCAGTCCCGGCTCGTATGCGCCGGTGATCATCAGCAGATTTGCAGGCGCTCGGTCGGTGACAGCATCTGAATACATCGACACCGCAACCAAGCTGGAAATTCGCGGGTCTGTCAGCGCATAGCGAATAATGATGTCGGTCGCCATCGAATGGCCGATCAAAGCGACCGGCCGGTTTGGGTCCGCATCTTTTTGCAAGCTGTCGATCACCTGCCTCAATGTGCCCATAAACTGCGCGGTCGCACCTTCGATCTCGGTGATGTTGGACGACATCGGTTCTAAGTTGTCGCCGTGGCCTGGCAGATCAATCGCCACCGCAGTGTAGCCGGCCCGCGCCAGAGACAAGCTGAAACCCTGCATCATTTTTCGGGACCCGGAAAACCCGTGCACGATGACCACCAGCGGACCAGACGCATCTGTTGTACGGTATGTCGTCGCAGGCACGCTGCCGATGTTTTGCGATGTGATCTCAACGCCGGAACGCGCTTGCTCCAACGTCCAAATGCCGAACGTGATCATCACCAAAGCGGCCGCCGCGACAAGGTACGAAAAACGGGTCTTCAAGACGCCGTCCGCTTACGTGCCGCAGAAGGTCTGGTGTACGACCTCGTGAGGTTCAGGGGGGATCGTGTACGGCGAGTTCTCGGGCAGATCATCATAGGGGTTAACGATCACAGCCAAAAGATCGTTGAACGGTTTAAAATCGCCCTCATCTTCGGCGGCGCGGATCGCCGATTCGACCAAATGATTGCGCGCAATCACCGCCGGATTTGCCGCCAATAGACGAGCACGAATGTCAGAATCGGGAGCATTTTCGGCGGCAAGCCGCTCACGCCACCCCACAGCCCATTCATCAAACGCGCTTGGCTGCTTGAACTGTGCGCTTGGCAACGGCGCATCGTCGGTCGCCTCGCCCAATGCACGCGCCAAACGCCGGAACGTAAGCGTGAAATCCGCCTCGTTCGTGGCCATACGCTCAAGCAAGTCCATGGCCAGCACGAGATCGCCTTCGGCTTCGATCTTTAAGCCCAATTTGGCCCGAAGCTCACCCGCAAGCGCTGTTTCAAACTTTGCGGGGAAGGTGTCGATGATCGCTTGCGCCAACGGCAAGGCAGCTTTGGTGTCATCGGCCATCAACGGCAGCAACGCCTGCGCCAATTGCGCCAAATTCCATTGTAAAATCGCCGGCTGATTGGAAAAAGCGTAGCGGCCCATATGATCAATCGAACTAAACACTTTGTTCGGATCGTAGATATCCATAAAAGCGCACGGCCCATAATCAATGGTCTCACCAACGATGGACGTATTGTCCGTATTCATCACGCCATGAATAAAACCCACCGAAAACCACTTCGCGACCAAGGTTGCTTGCCGTTCAACCACGGCGCCCAGCAGTGCAGCCGCCGGGTTTTCAGCGTTGCGGTTTGCCGGATAGTGGCGATCAATCACATAGTCACAGAGCGTTTGCAGTGCGTCCGTATCGTCGCGGGCCGCGAAAAACTGGAACGTACCGACGCGGATATGGCTCTCGGCGACACGGGTCAATACGGCGCCCGGCATCAACCCTTCGCGCAGCACCTCTTCGCCGGTCGTGACCGCCGCCAAGGCGCGCGTTGTCGGGATGCCCAACGCATACATTTGTTCGCTGATGATGTATTCCCGCAAGATCGGCCCCAATTGCGCACGCCCGTCGCCGCCACGGGAAAATGGCGTCCGACCTGAGCCCTTTAATTGGATATCACGACGGATACCATCCTTGCCAACGACTTCACCCAGCAAAATCGCGCGGCCATCACCAAGCTGCGGCACCCAGCCGCCGAATTGGTGGCCAGCATAAGCCATCGCCAACGGATCGGCGCCTTCAGGCACGTCG
>JAFMCK010000048.1 GCA_017857825.1 Rhodospirillales bacterium | reverse complement strand
TTACCGAGGTTTTGCAAGCTGAACGGCCGCAAATGGTATTGGTGCATGGCGACACCACAACGGCGCTTTCCGCCGCGCTGGCCGCGTTCTATCGCCATATTCCCGTCGGCCATGTCGAGGCCGGCCTGCGCACCGGCAACATCGCAGCGCCGTTTCCGGAAGAGGTCAACAGACGGCTCGCCGACACAGTTTCCAGTCTGCACTTCGCACCCACCGAAAGTGCCCGATATAATTTACTGTTCGAAGGCATCCAAACGTCGACGATTTCCATCACCGGCAACACTGTGATTGATGCGCTGTTCATGGTTCGCGAAAAGCTGCTCGCTGACGCAGAACAAATGCTGGCGCTTGATCGTGAGTTTCCATTTCCGACAAATGGGCGGCGGTTGGTGCTGGTGACCGGCCACCGACGCGAGAACTTCGGCCCGGGGTTTGAGGATATCTGCGCCGCACTCGGTGATCTATCGAACCGCGAAGACATCGAGATCGTGTACCCTGTCCACCTTAATCCCAATGTTCAAAAACCTGTGCTAAAAATGCTCAGTAACTTGGACAACGTACATTTGATCGAACCCGTGGATTATCGGCGCTTTGTCTACTTGATGATGAAGGCTTGCATCGTCATCACCGATTCCGGTGGCGTGCAAGAAGAAGCGCCGTCGTTGGGCAAACCGGTGTTGGTGATGCGTGATGTCACCGAGCGCCCGGAAGCCGTTGAGGCAGGCACGGTCCGCCTTGTCGGCACGGAACGACTGCGGATCGAAGCTGAAGCCAATCGGTTGTTGGACGATCCCGTTGCGTATGAAGAAATGAGCCGCGCCCACAATCCGTACGGTGACGGCCACGCCGCAGAACGAATTGTAAAAAGGATACAGCAATATGCCGGTTAAGCATGTTTGTTTGATCGGGCTCGGTTATGTGGGACTGCCGACGGCTGCCGTGCTGGCGAGCCGTGGTGTCCGCGTCACCGGTGTCGACATCAACCCCGCGACCGTGGAAAGCATCAATGCCGGGCGTCCGCATATTATTGAACCGGATTTGGATATGGTCGTGCACGGCGCAGTATCCGCCGGCAAGTTGACGGCAACAACGACGCCCGTTGAAGCCGATGCATTTATTATCGCGGTCCCAACGCCGTTCGATGACGACCGTCAGCCGGATCTGTCGTATCTGCGGGCGGCGGCGACGTCCATCGCACCCGTGCTCAAGGTCGGCGACTTGGTGGTCATTGAATCCACCGTGCCGGTCGGCGCCACCGCCGAGGTTGGCCGTTGGCTGCAAGCGGCCCGACCGGACCTTAAAATGCCCGATCCGGAACACCCGGGATCGCAGCATGATGTTTGTATTTCGCACAGCCCCGAACGTGTACTCCCGGGACGCGTACTTTTGGAATTGGTCCGGAATGATCGGGTGATCGGCGGGCTCGGGGATGACTGCGCACAGCATACCGCATCGCTTTACGGCACTGTGGTCGAAGGCGAGATGCACCTGACCACCGCGCCCACCGCAGAACTCGTCAAACTGTCCGAGAATGCATTTCGTGACGTCAACATCGCGTTCGCCAACGAGTTAGCGAACGTCGCGGGACCGCTCAACATCGACGTCGGTGAAGTGGTACGGCTCGCCAACCATCATCCGCGCGTTAATATCCTCAAACCAGGTCCCGGTGTCGGCGGGCACTGCATTGCCGTCGACCCCTGGTTCATCGTCGCGTCTGCCCCGGATCGCACGCCGCTCATCCGCACAGCGCGCAACGTCAACGATGGACGCCCAACTGTGATCGCATCGGAAGTAGCCGCCCTTGGTCAAGTGCAGGCCGGCGCAACGGTGGCATGCCTCGGCCTCAGCTACAAAGCAGATATCGATGACCTCCGCGAAAGCCCGTCAATCCATGCGGTAATTGCCTTACGTCAATTGATCGACAACGAGATTTTAATCGTCGAGCCGCACACGGCATCGCTGCCCGCAGCACTCGCAAACTTAGACAATGTCCGTTTAGTGCCGTTTGAAGATGCGCTCTCCGCCGCCGGTGCCGTGGTGCTGCTGACCGATCACAAGCTGTTCACCCAGGCAAACCCATCACTGTTTGAGGGCAAGGATATCCTTGATAGCCGCGGCGCACTGAAATTGCTTTAAGCGTCGCCCCGTTGCCGACGGCGCTCCGGACCGGAATAATCAAGTTCATTGCGGCGACGCCGGTCGGGACCGAAATAGTCGGCTGTTCGGACGTACTGCCGGGGCGCTTCAATAATCGTATGGATACGTTGAAAAAGTTGCAGCGCTGAAACCGGCTTGGCGAGAAATTCCGTAACGCCCGCATCTCTGGCCGCCATCACCCGATCTGCCTCTGTATGGCCGGTCAGCATTATGATCGGCACATAGATATTTGGACTATCATCATCGTTGCGGACATGCTTGGTAAACGCGATACCGTCCATCGGCGACATCTTCCAATCCACAATCAGCAAATCCGCTTCGAAATCTTCAAGCTGCTTGATCGCGTCCTCGCCGCTGTTGGCCTCAACGACGTTCAACACGCCGAGTGCATGTAGGATCGACTTCACCAACCGGCGCATGTGCCGATTGTCGTCGACGATCATCACCTGCAAGGGCTCAAGATCGTAATTTGCCATCACCACATTGTCGAAAAGGTAATAGTCTGTCCCCCTCGGCACTCCCACGGTGATTATTGCTGGCCTGCCATCAGCGTCAAGTCAGCATACATATGAACCGACGCATCGCGCGTTGGATTGCCGCAGCTTGAAACGGCTGCGCTGATCGCAGACTTGCGCCCCGGGGCTGATCTCTTATGCTCTGCGCAACAATGGCTAAGGCCGTTTTGGAACGCAAACAGAGGACATAGTAGATGATTCATCTTTACACTTGGGCAACACCGAACGGTCGCAAAACATCGGTGATGCTGGAAGAGCTGGGGCTCCCTTACGAGACACATCCGATCAACATTTCGAAAGACGAACAGTTCGCGCCAGACTTTCTAGCCATCGCCCCAAACAACCGCATCCCGGCCATCGTCGACGAAGAAGGCCCGGATGGTGCGCCGTTAAGCTTATTCGAATCCGGTGCCATTTTGATCTACCTCGCAGAAAAAACCGGCTCGGAATTGCTGCCCAGCGAGCCGCGCCGACGCGCGGCCGTGATGCAGTGGTTGATGTGGCAAATGGGGGGTCTCGGCCCGATGGTCGGCCAAGCGCATCACTTCTTGTTCAATCCAAAGGAAGTCGTTCCTTACGGTCAAAAGCGCTATCACAACGAAACCAAGCGCCTGTACGGCGTGCTTGATAAACAACTCGCCAGCAATGAATACGTCGCCGGCGACGCCTATTCGATCGCAGACATATCGATCTATCCGTGGATTTCACGCTTTGAACGCCACCAGGTGGACTTAAACGATTTCCCGAACGTCAAACGTTGGTTTGATTTGCTGTCGGCCCGCGAAACCGTGCAACGTGGCATGGCGGTGCCATTCGCCAACTGATCTTCTCATGAACCGGAGCCAACGCCATGAGCCTTCTTGAACGCGATGCCGTAAAACGGGTCAGACACGCACTGGTGGACGGTGGGCTCGAAGACAAGGTCATTGCGCTGGACGAGGCTGCGCGCACCGCCGAAGCAGCGGCGCAGGCGGCGGACTGCCCGCTGGGCGCCATTGCCAAATCGCTGGTGTTCACCATCGGCACGCGCTTTGTCATGGCGTTGGTCGCCGGGGACCACACCTGCATCGAAGAAAACCTACCAAAGGCGTTGAATATTCAAGGCAAGGTTCGCCGCCCCCAAGCCGCCGAAGTCAAAGGCATCACCGGGTTTACCATCGGCGGAGTCGCGCCGATCGGGCTCAATCATAGATTGCCGGTGGTCATAGATGCGTCGTTGAAGCGGTTTGAAACCGTGTATGCCGCCGCAGGTCACCCAAACTGCATTTTTCCATGCCGCGCTACCGATTTGGCTCGACTTTCGGGCGGTATTATCTCCCACAACATCGCGCAGCCGATGGAGGGCGTCGAAGGTTATGTGCCAACATTCCGCCGTTCTAAAACGCTCCGAAAATAGCGCGCTTAAACAGTTTGTGCGACCGGAACGCCTAAATTACGTCTAACGCCCGACCTAATCACCTTTGCCAAAATCTCCTTATGCGAGAAAATTCACCACTGGCGCCATCCTCGACATAGGCACCACTGGGCAAATCGGCAAAAAGGTCATGAATCATGCGACAAATCGTATATGAAAGCGTGGCTTCCGTTGAGATATGCAAGAGCGACCTAGACGAAATCCTTGCGAAATCGATTTCCAATAACACCGAGAACGGGCTCAGCGGTGTGTTGATTCAGAGTGGGCAACGATTTATTCAAGCCCTCGAAGGCGACGAAGGCGCGCTCGAAAAAACCCTTCAGCGCATCGCGTCCGACCCGCGTCATCACGATGTGAATGTCCTTTTCAATGAAGAGGTCAACAGTCGTGATTTTTGCAGAAGTTCAATGATGCTGATCGGCAATGATCCCGAAACGCAACGCATTCAAAGCTGGTTCTGGCCGAAAGGCGATATCGATACGACCAAAGTCAGTGGCGCAGACGTACTCGAATTTCTGAAATTATCATCTGTCGTGGCCTGCCTCGACGCCTAGGTGATGGCATATCGTAACGTATGGCACCGCCTTCGGCGGTGTAGATTCACGCGCGCATTCCTTATTATAGGTGTTTTTGACAACAGTCTTGTTACCCATATTCCTGTTTTTGCTTGATCCTTTTGAAATTGCACGCATCCTATGCGTTCGGGGACGGCTTCTGCAGGCGGCAACCACGCCGTAACAAGGTTGTAGGCCGTTTTTGTGTCAGTGTGTTCAGGGAGGATTACCATGCAAAGACGCGATTTTCTTATAGGTGCCGGCGCCGGCCTTGTTGTAGGCGCAGGGGCAGCAACCATTTACAATCAGCAACAAAAACAACCCGTGATGGATAAAAAGTCCGATATGGCAGCACCTGCCGTCAACAAAGGCTTGAAAAAGATGTCCATCGTTTCAACGTGGCCACGGGATTTCCCAGGCCTCGGAACGGGCGCACAACGCGTAGCCCAACGCATCAGCGATGCCACCGAAGGCCAAATCAGCGTTGAATACTTCGCCGCCGGCGAGCGTGTCGGCGCGTTCGACTCGTTCGACGAAGTCGCAGCAGGTAACTCACAAGCGTACCACGCTGCCGACTACTACTGGAAAGGCAAGCACCCGGGCTGGGCATACTTCACCGCCGTGCCGTTCGGTTTCTCGTACACCGAAATGAACGCTTGGATTCGCTTTGGCGGCGGTCAGGAATTGTGGGACGAACTCGCTGGCGACTTCGGCCTGAAGTGCATGATGGCCGGCAACACCGGCTGCCAGATGGGCGGTTGGTTCCGTAAAGAAATCAACACCGCTGACGACCTCAAAGGTTTGAAAATGCGTATTCCCGGCCTTGGCGGCGACGTCATGGCGAAACTCGGCGCATCGCCGGTCTCGCTTCCGGGCGGTCAGATTTATGAAAACCTGGTGTCGGGTGCCATCGACGCGACGGAATGGGTCGGTCCTTGGAACGACAGCTTCATGAAATTCTATGAAGCCGCCAAGTACTACTACTATCCGGGCATGCACGAGCCGGGTTCAATGTTGGCACTGGGCCTGAACAAAAAGTTCTGGGACGGCCTGACCAAGAACGAGCAAGTCATCGTCGAGTCCGCCTGCGGGATGGAAAACGACATGATGATGGCTGAGTACAACATGAAGTCGGGCTCTGCACTGGTCAAACTGGTCAAAGAGCAAGGCGTTGAGTTGCGTCAGTTCTCGGACGAAATCTACGACAGCTTCTACGAGGCTTCCCAAGATGTGTTCGAGGGTGTGCGTTCGCACTCCCCGCTGGCCAAAAAGATCGACGACAGCTTCCGTGCTGCACGTTCCGATCTTTCCGGTTGGACGAAAATTTCCGACCAAGCCTACTTGGCACAACGGAACCGGGTGCTCGGCGCCTAATCTGTTGGCAATAACGACGGTCGGCGCGCGGGATAACTCTCCCGCGCGCCGCTGCCGCCGTGTTTAATGACTTTATGAACAACGAAATCTATGCCGCATTTCGGCATCACTATTCAGCGATGGGCTTAAAAAGACCTTACAGATAACAGGGCCGAAGATGCCCGAAGTACTTGATGGGGAAAATAATGTCGGGATCTTCGCAACCGGTTAACGACACTGAAATCGGTACGGTCAACGCGGACTCGCACGGCGGCATCGTCGTTCTTGCGCGGATTTTTGCGCTGGCGATGACGGTTTCCGCGTTCGTCTATCTGGCAAACAATGTTTTAAATTTTTGGTTCGACTGGCCAGGCGTTCCGACCATTTTCGGCATGTTCGGCTGGTTCGGTCTGAGCGCACCCGAAGGCGGCGTCCTCAACCTCGCTTGGATACAACTGATCACTTACTTCGGCGCGTTTGCGGTCGTCGTGTTAATCGTCATCGGCTCCAAACAGCGTACCTTACATGCGGACGCCGAAATGCTGAGCGGGATCGCCGGATATATCGTCCGCGCCGCATTTTGGGCCGTGTTGTTGATCGGCATCGCGGATGCATTCATTTCATTTCTCCGTGTCGAAGGCTTTATGGCCACGTTGTTTTCGGAAGACATCGCCGACAAATTAGGACGCCCGGCGTTCCGTGGCCACTATGTGCATTATCCCTTGATCGTTGCAGGGCTCGTCATCGCATCTTTCAAGCGCACACTAGGCTTTCATTGGCTGGCTGTGCTGATCGTCGCCGCCGAACTGGCGATCGTTCTGGCGCGCTTCGTATTTTCTTATGAGCAAGCCTTCATGGCCGACCTGGTGCGGTTTTGGTATGGCGCGCTGTTCTTGTTTGCGAGCCCCTACACGCTGATCAAAGAAGGGCATGTGCGGGTCGATATTTTATACGCAAGCTTCCGACTGCCGGCCAAGGCGAGATCCAACATCATCGGCTGCATTTTCTTAGGTCTGCCGTTGTGCTGGGTGATTTTGACCCTCGGCATGTGGGGCAGCGCCAGCGCCATCAACGGCCCGCTTCTGACCTTCGAAGTCACGCAAAGCGGCTTTGGTCTGTACATCAAATACCTGCTGGCGGGTTTCTTGATGATTTTCGCTCTCTCCATGCTGGTGCAGTTCATGAGCTACATGCTGTCGAACATGGCGACGCTGCTGCACGAGCCGGGTCACAAGCAGGACCTCGAAGAACATGCTGCGGTCTAATCATGCCAAGCTGCGCTTTTCGCGCGCTCGCGCAACTGAAATAATTGGGTAAGAGTCCATGGAACTATTTTTCCTTCTCATCTTGATCGTCATCATGATGGCCGCACTCGGGTCGGGTTTCCCCGTGGCATTCTCATTGCCTGGCTCGGCGATTTTGACGATTGCGCTGGCCGCGGGTGCCGGCGTTTTATTTGAAGGCAATGTGGCGGCATACTTCGCGCACGGCGACCCAATCCAATGGCTATCGGCGGGCGTCACCAATTTCCGTGGGATTTATTGGGAACCTGAACGCGACACCTTGATCGCGATTCCGCTGTTCATCTTCATGGGCATCATGCTTGAGCGCTCCAAAATCGCCGAAGACCTGCTGGTTACCATGGGCAAGTTATTCGGCCCAATTCCGGGCGGCATCGGTATCTCCGTGGTGATCGTCGGCGCGCTGTTGGCGGCGACCACCGGTATTGTCGGCGCAACCGTGGTCGCGATGGGCCTGATCTCGCTGCCGGTGATGCTGCGGGCAAAATATTCACATGCGCTGGCAACTGGGACCATCAGTGCATCGGGCACGCTGGGGCAAATTATTCCGCCATCGATTGTGCTGATCATCTTGGCAGACCAGTTGTCGAACGCCACCGATCAAGCGTTGGCGCTGCGGACGCAGGACTACAAAGCCGGCACCGGGCAACTCTCGTTGCCGTCCGAATTCGGCATCACATCGACCAGTGCCGGCGACATGTTCCTGGGCGCCTTCATCCCCGGGATGGTGTTGGTCGGTCTGTATATTACCTACATTCTTATCCTCGCTCTTTTCCGGCCGAAGCTGGCCCCCGCCACACCGCACATGGGCGATTATAACCGACAGTTCTGGATCAAGGTCGTGCTGGTCTTAGTGCCACCGTTGGCGCTGATCTTTGCGGTGCTAGGCTCAATCATAATGGGCGTTGCCACCGTCAACCAAGCCGGCGCCATCGGTGCCGTAGGTGCGCTGATCATGGCCGGCTATCGCCTAGCGACCGGTAAAAAAGGACAATACAACCCAGCGATCCTCGCTATCATTTCGTTCACGATTGTGGCGTATGCGGTCAACGCCTATGACATCAATGTCAAGAACATCGAAGGCAGCGACGGCTGGGCCGGTATCATTGTCGCGTCGATCGGCTCATTCGGACTTTTGGTCTCGATCCTTTGGAGCGCGATCCGCGTCAACAAACTCGATAACACGCTAACCGGTGTGATGGTCGAAACCGCGAAAACCACATCGCTGGTGTTCATCATCTTGTTGGGCGCTGCGATGCTGACCGCCGCCTTTCGGGCGTTCGGCGGCGAAGAAATCGTGCGCGACTTCCTGAGCGGTCTGCCCGGCGGTTTCGCCACCAAGTTTATCGTCGTCATGGCGGTGATTTTCATACTTGGGTTCTTTCTCGATTTCATCGAGATCGCGGTCGTCGTCGTGCCGATCATCGCGCCAATCCTGCTCGCCGACCCGACCGCGAACGTCACCGCCGTATGGCTGGGCGTCATGATCGGCGTCAACATGCAGACATCATTCCTCACCCCGCCGTTCGGCTTTGCGTTGTTCTATTTGCGGGGTGTCGCGCCAAAAGAAGTGCGGACGCTGTCGATGTACAAAGGGGTTATTCCGTTCATCGGGCTGCAGCTTTTGGGTCTCGCCATCGTCGGCTTATATCCGCCACTGGTGAACTATCTGCCGTCGCGCGTCTATTTGGCCAGCGACAACGCGCCGCCACCAGCCAACCCGCGGCTTCAAACCTGTATCCAGGATTATCTGTTCCCGGTCTATGACGCCCGCCAAGGTGAGTTGATCGCCGCCATCGACAAAGCCAAATCCCTCGATACGTCGACGCTGCCCGACGACATCCGCAAGGATTGGAACGAGAGTCTCACAAAGGCTGCCAAGACATTCGATATGGTTGCCGCCGTGCGCGCCACAGCCGCGGCCCGCGAGGACTTTGTATCGACCTATCAGCCGGTCCACGCCGAAGCCCGCGCGATCCGCATCGCCATCGAAGCGCATATCCGCGATATCAAAAAAATCCAAGATGAATTGGACGAAATGCGCTTTATCGAAAACGTCGATCCCGCCGACAAGGCCGACCTCGAAGCCGAGCTCAATGTGCTGAACGACGAGCTGACGGACCTTCAGGGGCAAACGCCCGTCGGTTGGGAAGAGGCACAAAAAACCTATCGGGAACTGGAAAAAGCCGAGCGCACCGCCGAACGCATGTACCGACGCAATGTCGACGAAGCCTATGAAGCATTGCCGAAACTCGTCGCCGTGATCGGCGACGCTGACAAACTCGCGGCTGTTGATGGCGAAATTCGCGCGCTTGTCGGGGCAATCAACGATCAGTCCCCCGAAGCCGCGACCGAGACCATCAAAGCGGTCGAAGCAAAGATCACCGACGTCGCCGGTGCCAGCAAGATCAAGTCACAACTGTATAAGGCACGGCGCGAATTAAGGGGCGACAAGCCCGAGCCCGACAAGGCACAAGAACAATTGGCGATAGCGATTGAAATGTTCGCGGATGAAGTTATGTGGCGCCAAGTCGCCGCGGGTGAGATGCTGAGTGGCATCCAAAGCTTCGAAGCCGCCATCGCCGACACCATTGGTCTTCGCCAACAGGCGCGCCTATCGCCTGAACAAGGTAAAATCGTCGCCGGCTGCATTGCGAAACACCGCGATATCTCATTGAGCTTCTGACGCGTTTCGTTTATCGACCGTCAGCAAAGCTCAACAAGGATCGAAAAGAATTATGAGCGGGATCGTTGCCGCAGCACTATGGATGACCGGCGCGCTTGTCTCGTTCATGAGCATGGCGATCGCCGGGCGCGAGCTGTCGGCCGAGCTCGGCACCTTTCAGATTTTATTCTTCCGCAGCGCGATTGGCTTGCTGGTGGTATGCGCCGTGCTCAGCCGCGCCGGCTGGCATCATATCAAGACTGAGCATTTCCGCCTGCATCTGATCCGCAACATCGCGCACTATGTCGGTCAGTACGGCTGGTTCTTTGCAATCTCGCTGATTCCGTTGGCGCAGGTGTTCGCGCTGGAATTCACGGTGCCGATCTGGATGGCGCTGTTCGCACCGCTTTTATTGGGCGAGCGGGTCACGCTTCTGCGTGCGCTCGTCATCGCCATCGGCTTTTCAGGTATTTTGATCATTCTGCGCCCGGGCATGGTGCCGCTCGACATCGGCACGCTGAGCGCTTTGATTGCAGCGCTCGGCTACGCCTTCGCGCACACCCTGACAAAAAAGATCACCCGCACCGACAGTCCGCTCGCCGTGATCTTCTTCATGACTGTGTTGCAGTTACCGATGGGCGCCGTGCCGTCGGCGCTCGATTGGATCACGCCGACGTCCGCGATGTACCCATGGCTGTTGGTGGTCGGCGTCACGGCGCTAAGCGCACACTACTGCATGGCCCGCGCCTTTGCGCATGCCGACGCCGTGGTCGTAATCCCGATGGATTTTCTACGCCTGCCGCTGATCGCGGTGGTGGGGCTGGTGGTTTATAACGAGCCGCTCGACCCCTGGGTCCTGGCCGGCGCCGCTGTGATCTGTGGCGGCATCTTCTTGAGTATTCTCAAAGAACGCTGAATCGGCGTCTTAGGCCACCCGCTTCGCTCGCTTGATGTCGGCGGGATTGGCGCCGAATTGACGCTGAAAGGCGCGGCTCAGCGCTTCCGGGCTGGTGTAGCCATAGCGCCTGGCGACGGATTGCACCCGCTCACCCCGGTCGATGTCTTGGCGGGCCAGAGTCATTCGCCAGCGTCGAAGATAGCCCTGCGGCGTTTCGCCCACCATCTTTCGGAACACCTCGCAAAAACGGCTCAACGACATACCGGCGTGGGCCGCAAGATCATCATTGCGCCAATCACGGCCAGGGGTGTCGTGCATGGCGACGATGGCCCGGCTTAGGCGTGGGTCGGCAAGGCCTGCGATCAAACCGGTTTCGGTGCCGCCGGATTCGATCTGCGCACGCAGGATGCGGATCAGCAGCACTTCGGCAAGTCGGCTCAATGCGGTCTCAGCCCCGCAGCGTGCCGCGCGGGCTTCGCTCGTAAAGACGCGCAGCAGCAGCGCGGTTTCTTCGTCTTCGACGGCGAAGGCCAAGGTCGACGGCAGCGCCGCCAGCATTGGGTTTGCGCCGCCGCCCCAGTCCACGTCGGCTTCGACCAGCACGTGTTCGCCCGGCGGCTCAGCCACCGCGCGCCCGGTCGGTGAAAAGATCACCCGGCTCGGCGCATCGCTGCCTTGTTTGGCCAGCACGCGCATGTTGCCGCGGCCCGGCGCACAGATCGACACCTGCAAAGAAAACCGCTGGATCAGCGCCGACAAGCGGTCGTATCGAATATTTTCAATCGGGGTGTTATCCGGCATCGGATGATCCTCTGCGATCGTTTTCGATGTTTCAGTCACTTCTTTCGTATTTTTCAGATTTAAACACCGAGTATTGTCATCGTCAATCAAACCCTGGGTGTCGTCGCGCGTCACCTGCGTAGTGTTTACTTACGAATAAGGATGCTCAAGAATGTTGATACCTCGTGAAATAGTCCCGGCTTTGACCTTGCCGACCCTGGATCACGGCACCTTCGATGTGCTGAATGACAACAGCGAACGCGGCACGGTGATTTGCTTTTATCGCGGTCTGCACTGCCCGATCTGCGCGAATTACCTGAATGAACTTGAAAAGCGCACCGCCGATTTTGCCGAGCGCGGCGTGAAAACCATTGCCATCAGCTCCGACGGCCAACAGCGCACCCGTGACATGGCCGACAAACTAGGCGTAAGAGACCTGCGCTTTGCCTACGACCTACCCCTCGACAAAGCCCGTGAATGGGGCCTTTTCATCTCGACCGGGCGCGGTAAGACGTCCATCGGCATCGAAGAACCGGCGCTGTTTTCTGAGCCCGGTCTGTTCATGGTGCAGCCCGACGGTAAACTGTATTACGCATCCGTGCAGACCATGCCGTTCGTGCGCCCGCACTTCTCGGAACTGGTGTCCGCATTGGACTTCGCGATTGAGAAAAACTACCCGGCACGCGGTGAATATACCGGCGCGGTGTAAGGTCTTTGTGCCTCGCATAACACACTGGAATCGCTGCCCAGTTTTAGATGAAGATCGACTGTACCATGGATCGTGAATTGGTATGTTGGCTCTACGAGGTAGTCGTCAGATTTTCTGGGTAGAACAGCGCCGTATGAGGTGTCAAAAATTCAAACCAGGAGAAAACACAAAGGACTGCTTAGATTAAAGTCTATCTTGTCCACTTGAAAAACAGGAGCACTACTCTTCCTCTTTCTCGCCTTCGGTCTGATCAAATTCTTCGAACAAATCCACTGTGTTCTCTGGGCCCGTAAAAGTCTCGTGCCCGAGCACTTCTTCAACGAAGTATTCTGCTTTGGGCTTATTCTTCTCCAACCGTTGAATGCATCTCATTCGAACGCGGAGAACATCTCCGGCACCAAAGCGCTCACTGCCATCGTGAACACGCTCTAAAAAATTCAGGTCTTCAATCTCGGCAGATAGCATTCCTCGTCCATCATGAAATTTCCATCGCGCGTTTCCATGTAAAATAGGAGCGGCAATCCGGACCACCATCTCCGTTTGATTCTCAGACAGCTTTTGTCCCATTGGCAGTGTCTTGAAGTATTTCGAATCTCCGCCCGCAACATGAGCAATCTCTTCGCCTCGGTAGACCATCGAGAGCTCATCATTCTCTGCTCTCAAACCTTTCTTCACGAATTTTTCCAGCGCATCACCTGAATTTAGGTTCAACGTCACATTATAGACATTGCCATTCACCTGAGTAATATCGCCCTCATTGTTCTCCACAATCATCCCGCCTGTCTCAGCTTTCTTGGTACTTTTCGGCGGCTCGCCCTTCAAGAACTTATAGAACTCAATAACTGATTTGATTGTATCGAATAAACCGTTTGGCGCTGAGAGCATGGCCAGCAATTCGCCGGACACGTTGATCAAATCAAAGAAAATCTGGAATTCAGCGGAGCCACGTGAAAAGCCTTGTATGTGAGCTTTAACTTTGCAGTCTGGCCCATAAATCTCGGCGGCAACGATTTCAGAAAATTTGGCTACGCCAGTCAGTGCGTCTGATGCTTGGTAGGCATCCATCATTCCTCTGGAAAACCTCTCCCCCGAGTATTTTACTTTTACCGATGCCTCAACCATGAATTTTCCTTGAAATGGTGCGGACGGCGGGACTTGAACTCGCACGAACTTACGTTCGAGAGATTTCCGTACCCCCTAAGGCTTTCGCCGCCACCCGCAGATGTTTGTGGTCTGGACTATACCTTCATCTTAGCCTACTCGCCTTAGGTGCTGCCCGCCTAGTCTCTACACCTACTCGTTGCACGGGTTTGGCTCGGGATTGCCACCAACCGCGCCGCTGAGGTTTCCCGACTTTGAGCCGTTCTACTTCCGCCGTTTCCGATGAAGCACTAAAATCAAACTAAAGTCTCTTGTGTCTACCAATTCCACCACGTCCGGATCGTGATGGTGTCGTCACCTCCGTTCGTCACCATGTTTGGCAGAAATCTGCCAAATTTTTGAGTGCACCAAGTGCACCATGATTGTTCCAAGCAAAATTTTCTTCCAAGACCTTGTTTTTAAATGGTTATTTTCGCTCGTCCGATTCGTGTAAGGCTCCACTGTCTGATTACCGAATTCCCCCTTGCATCCGTGACCAAACCGGGTCGACAATGGTGCAGCGCACAATTTCACGATAAGGGGAATTCGCATGGATGAGAGCGCAAGCATCATTGCGTCGCCGGCTTCTGAGGATAAAAACACCCCGCTGCGTGACGACATCCGCCGGCTCGGCAATTTGCTTGGCGAAACGGTGCGGACCCAAGAAGGCGACCGTATTTTCGATTTGATCGAGACCATCCGCCAAACCGGCGTCCGCTTTCACCGCTTCGACGATACCGACGCCCGCGCCGAGCTTGAAACCATCCTGAGTGAACTGACGCCCACCGATGCGGTCTCCGTCATTCGTGCGTTCAGCTATTTCTCGCATTTCGTCAACATCGCCGAAGACCAGCATCACGTACGCCGCACCCGCGACCATCAGATCAGCGGTTCGCCGCCGCGCCGCGGCTCGGTCAAGCGCGCCATCGACGATGCCTTAAAGGCCGGCTGGTCCGCCGCCGCTATCAAAGGCTTTTTCGACGGCGCCGCGATCAGCCCGGTGCTGACCGCGCACCCGACCGAGGTCCGCCGCAAAAGCATGATGAACCGGGAACGCGCCATTGCCGATCTGCTGGATCGTCGCGAACGCACAACATGGACTCCCGATGAAATTGTCGAGATCGATGCCAAACTTGCCCGCGCGGTACAGGTGCTGTGGCACACCAACCTATTACGGCAGACCAAGCTGACTGTTCTGGACGAAGTCTCGAATGGTCTAAGCTATTACGATTACACATTTTTTAATGAGCTCCCCGAACTGCACAATCGGGTTGAGGCGTATCTGAGCAAGCTTGATCCAGCCGCCGGCGCGTCGCGACTGCGGCCGTTCATGCGCATGGGCAGTTGGATCGGCGGCGACCGCGACGGCAACCCGCTGGTTAAAGCCGACGTGCTGCGCCAGACCCTGCAGGCACAAAGTGCCAAGGTGTTTGAGTTTTATTTGAGCGAGACCAACAAGCTGGCGCAGGAATTGTCGCTGTCGACGACCATGGTGACGGTGTCCGACGAACTCCGCGCCTTGGCCGAGGCCTCGCCCGACATGTCGCATCACCGCGCCCTCGAGCCGTACCGCCGCGCGATGTATCTGATTCATGCCCGCCTGGCCGCGGCGCAGTTGACGCTCAACGACAAAGACACGGTGCCGGCGCCGGTCGCCGATGTCGCCCCTTACGTCAGCGCAAATGCGTTCCGGGCCGATCTACAAATCATCCACGATAGCTTGGTTGAAAACGGGGCTGCGGCGCTGACCGAAGGCCGGCTCCGCAAGCTGCGCCGCGCCGTCGAATGCTTCGGCTTTCACCTCGCACATCTGGATTTACGGCAAAATTCATCGATTCATGAAATCGTACTGGCCGAATTGTTCGAGGTCGTCGCACCGGGCACCGATTACGCCAATCTGGACGAAGATGCGCGGATCGACCTGCTGACCGCCGAACTTGCCAACAAGCGCCCGCTGGTGCATCCGCGTGCAACGTACGGCGAGACCACGGCCAGTGAGCTTGCGATCCTGCAGTCCGCCCATGAAGGGCATCAGCGCTACGGCAAATCCGCCATCGTAACTGCAATTATTTCCAACACCGAGGCGGTCTCAGATATTTTGGGGCCGGCTGTTTTGCTCAAGGAAACCGGGCTGATCGACGGCGACGGCAACAGCGCGCTCAACATCGTGCCGCTGTTCGAAACCATCGAAGACTTGCGCGGCTGCGTGGCGATCATGGAACGCCTGTTGGCGATCCCGGCGTATCGAAAATTGGTCGACAGCCGGGGCAGCCTGCAAGAAGTCATGCTGGGTTATTCCGACAGCAACAAGGACGGCGGCTATGTGACGTCGGGTTGGGAATTATATAAAGCCGAGACCGAATTGATGGCGCTCAGCGCGCGGACCGGCGTACAGATTTCCCTGTTCCATGGCCGCGGCGGCTCGGTCGGACGCGGCGGCGGCCCCAGCTATGACGCAATCTTGGCACAGCCGATGGGAGCTGTCGGCGGCAAACTGCGGGTCACCGTGCAGGGCGAGACCATCTCGTCAAAATTCACCAACGCCGAAATTGGACGCCGCAATCTGGAAATTCTTGCGGCCTCGGTACTCGAAGCGGCACGAGGTGCCGAAGCGGCACGCACCGCGCCTAAAGAATTCACCAAAACCATGGCGGCACTGTCGGAGCACGCCTATCAGGCGTATCGTGCCTTGGTGTTCGACACACCGAACTTTGCCGATTACTTCCGCACCGGCACGGTGATTGAAGAAATCGCCGAACTCAATATCGGCTCGCGCCCCGCATCCCGCAAAAAGGGCGGGCGCATCCAAGACCTGCGGGCGATTCCGTGGGTGTTCAGTTGGGCGCAGTCCCGGGTCATGCTGCCCGGCTGGTAGGGGTTCGGCACCGCCGTCACCGCTTGGCGCGATAAGGGCGGCGATATCAATGTCTTAAAACGCATGCACAAAGAATGGCCGTTTTTCCGCACCATGTTATCGAACATGGATATGGTATTAGCCAAAACCAGCCTCGCCATCGCATCGCGCTATGCCGACCTGGTGCCGGACCAAGCGCTGCGCAACGATATTTTCGGCCGCATCTGCGCCGAACACGCACGCACCCTCGCCGCGTTACTGGAAATCACCGAAAGCGACAGCCTGCTCGCCACAAAGCCGCTACTCTCCCGCTCCATCGAAAACCGATTTCCGTATATCGACCCCCTGAACCACCTGCAGGTCGAGCTATTGAAAGCGCATCGCGCCGGTTCCGACGACCCCAAGGTGCTGCGCAGCCTCAAGCTGACGATCAATGGGATTTCAGCCGGGCTTCGCAACAGCGGCTAGGCTGTCCCCGCCAAAGAAACTTCCCGGCTAAAACGGCGGATCTCGGCGTAAAAACAAATACAGCCTTGACCTTCCGGGCCAAAAGCAGCACGTAAACGGGCGTTTTCATAGCACTTCGACCGATCGGGAAGCACGACATGTCAGACAACCCCTACCGCACCCATACGTGTAACGAACTCCGCGCCTCGCATGTGGGCGACGTCGTCCGGTTGAGCGGCTGGATTCATAACAAACGCGACCACGGTGGCTTGATTTTTATCGACCTGCGCGACCGCAAGGGCCTGACCCAATGCGTGATCGATAGCCAGAGCGAGTTGTTCGACCTGA
>JAFMCK010000313.1 GCA_017857825.1 Rhodospirillales bacterium | reverse complement strand
CACCCAAATGCGGTCACCGCATCGTCGATAAGCGCACGCAGGGCCTGGTGATAGGGCTCGTAACAGGTGCGGATACGTGCGCTGACTTCATCGAAATCGAGCGGCCCGGCATAAATTTCCGCCCCACTGGCAACAATTTTCGCAACCGTGCCGAGCCCGGCCGCGACCCGGGGTGACGTTGTGTTGACCCAATCCGGCAGCGGCATCGCAAACATCGCCGGATCAAGCTCGAACGGCTCACGGTTGGCGTCCACATAGGCGCGCGGAAAGTGCGCGCGTAACAGCGGTGCGCCGAAATCGGTAACGCAGGCAAATATCTCATCGATGAACGCATCTTCGGAACGACGGATCGCTTTGTCATCAAGTCCTGACGACGCCAGGAATCCGGGTGGATAGCGCCGCCCAGAATGTGGCGAAGCAAATACCACCGGTGTCGTAACGCGTTCAGGGCGCAACACGTCAAACACTGCGTCCGCTGCCGCGCGCTCAGGCGTGGCACCCGGCGCAATTTCGGGGTTATCAAATGTCGGCGACATGTGGGGGGCTATGTCCTCAGCGGTGAAGTCAGAATCATGAGAGAATTAAAGCCGCGCAAATCCAGGCTGGCAAGAGGTTCGGACGATGTGAGTGTTTTAGCGCGCCTGCGCTATGTCTCACCTAAGCTTGTCCGGGGGTATGGCTTTTCTGCATTCAATTCCTTGCGTTTCGCCATCGTCTTGGCTACAAACCCCTAGCCTTGCTTTGGTGGTTTTGCCGCCGGACCGTAGGACACCGAAAAAATCGTTGAATAGTAACGGTTTAAAGGGCGCGTAGCTCAGCGGGAGAGCACCTCGTTGACATCGAGGGGGTCACTGGTTCAATCCCAGTCGTGCCCACCATGTAAAAACCCTCGGGAAACCGGGGGTTTTTGCTTTTCCACCAGCTTGGAAGATCCGTGAAAAATAAGTGCCTCTATCAGGTCTGCGCTTAGACAATTTAGACGCTCAATCGCGGCTTGGCGCCGTGGCGTGCGGTCTTTGTCATTGGCGGCGTGCCGGCGTTGCGGGGAAAACGATTAAAAAAAATTCATGTGCGAAAATTTTCTTGTTCGCCGGGTCATGGGCCCCCATCTGGAAGCTTGGTGGGACCTAACGCGAGAGGGCGTAACATGAGCAAGAATGACCCGGTAACTCTGAAAAGTGTGTCGTACATGATGATCGGCGGCGGTGCTGTTGCGCTCGCCCTTGTCGCTGCCGTGTGGGGTATACTCGGCATTTTCGTGATCTAGGTCATACCTGACGTAGGGCCTGCCTCTGCCGTCACCGTTGTGCAATGACCGTCTTGTGACCGCATAGAGTCATAAACGCGGGAAGACCTCGTTTTCGGCGTCAATATCTGCGCCTAGCCGTAACGCCTTGATCACCGAACGGGTGCGATCTGCGGCGAGCGGATGATAACGGTGGCCGCGGTCAGCGATACTGCGCTGCCGAGATAAATTCACTGAATGTCTCGCACCAAATCACAACGGTGGTGTACGCCGTGACGTCCACCCCGGCAGGGACGTCGACGATGAACCCATCAAAGGTTTTGACGTCGCCGATGCGCGCGGATTGATCCTTCACGTTGAGGAAGTCTGCTTCGGTCTGAACGAATGTGGTCACCAGATAGACTTTGTAATCGGGCCCCGGCGCCAAGGTGCCTTGGTGCACGATCCGGCTCGGGGATATACTGACGGTGCCTTCCCCCCAATGCAGAAAGTCGCTGCCCTGAATATCTCGCGAGAACGTGGCCTCGAACATTGCCCCCTTCGCGTGATCGGCCAACATCGTGCGATCGACGCTCGGCGGTGCGATGATGATCGGCAGTAGGTAGACCCCCAGCGCAAAGCCGGCCGCCAACACGGTCATATGAGTTCCAAATAAAACAATCCAGCGCATGGCCGATTCCTATATTCGTGGGGTGAAAGCTACCTGGATCGTAGCACCTTAGGGCACCGAGATGTCGACAAATTCCAACGCCTGATGGTTATAGAGCGTGCATAAAATATCAAGATGATCCAGCAGCGCAGGCAGGTCAGTCGGGGTGACGGCGTCTTCTTGCATCAGCCTCAAGATGACGCTCAGCGCGGCATCACTGATGTCAAAAGTTTCGCGATCAAAGCCGAGGGTATAGGTGCCCTCGGACGATGGGGTGAGCGCAAATTTGACGTAGGCGGGTTTGATCAGGCCTGCGCTTCCCTGTAGGGCTTGCGTGAAGGCCGCCGGGCTCAGCGTCTCGTCGCGTTCGTTGTACGGGGCAATGTCGTCATTCGTGGAGCCGGTGAAAAACGCGGCCAGCCACGCCGAAAATGCAGGTGTGCGCAGCGGGTGGGCGAGGTGATCGCGCAGCGCCGCAACGGCATCGGTGGCGAGGGTGAGCCCCGCGCTGTCCGCGTTCAACCCGGCGCCGACATAGCGGTGATCAAGGTCGTCGTGGTCGGCGAGATACTGGCCATAGGCGCCATAAAGCTCGGATAATTTCGGGCCGAGAAAACCAACGGAAAAGGTCAACGCATCATCAACGGTGGTGCCCTCGTGGGCGAAATGGGGCGGGATATAAAGGATGTCGCCTGAGGTGACGTCAACCGTATCGCCGTCAACTGGGTCTTTCAGGATTTTGAGGTCGAGGCTGTCGATATACGCATCGTCGAAGCGCGGTTCGCGACCAATCGTCCAGCGGCGCGCGCCTTGGCCTTGGACAAGAAAAACGTGATAGCTATCGATGTGCCCACCAATGCCGCCGCCCTTGGTGGAGAAACTCACCATGATGTCGTCCATCAGCCATCGGGGCGCAAAATTGAATGCGCGCAACAATGTGGCGGTGTCGGGGTGGTACTGTTCGACGTTTTGGACGAGCAGGGTCCAAGGCGACTTTCCGGCGTTGGTGAAATCTTTTTCGGTAAACGGCCCAAATCGGCAGGACCAGTCTTGCTGTGCGACCATGCGTGCGCGGACTGTTTCTTCCATGGACAGGCCCGCCAGTTCGTCCGGCGTGATCAGTCCATCCATCACCGTTTGATCGATGGCGTCCCGCACGAGGAACGGTCGTTTGTTCCAATAGTGTGCGTAAAAATCCACGATCGACGGCAGCGCGTCGAGAATGGCAAGAGAAGAGGACATCACTTGATCCGATGTTGAGAACGTTGCGCGCGTTATCGCTCGTTACGTGACCCGTTAT
>JAFMCK010000312.1 GCA_017857825.1 Rhodospirillales bacterium | reverse complement strand
CACCGGTAACCGGCTCGATCCTATGGGAAGTGGGCGGGTATGACTTGGCGATCCTCGTCGCCATTGGTGCGGCCACAACCGGGCTGATTTTTTATCGAATTGCAGTGAAATTATCGGCTTAAATGCGTCGCTTCGCACGCGGATGTGCAGCGGCATGGACCGCTTGCAGCCGGGCTCCATCAACTTCGGTATAGCGCTGCGTCGTCGACAACGATGCATGGCCCAGCAATTCCTGAATGGTGCGAAGATCGCCGCCGCCTGACAAAAGGTGCGTCGCAAAGCTATGTCGCAAGGCGTGCGGCGTCGCAGTGTCGGGCAGCCCCAAGATCGCGCGGATTTGCCGCATGCAGCGCTGCGCAATGGCGGGGTTGAGTCGATTGCCTCGGGTGCCGACAAAAAGCGGTGCGTCGTCATCCAATTGGAACGGACAGCTTTGCAAATAGGCCTCCAGTGCGGTCCGCACGACTTTCAGCATCGGCACAACTCGTTGTTTGTTGCCTTTGCCGGTCACGACGATGCGTTCCAGCCCTTTGACGTCGCGCACCGACAGCCCGGTGGCCTCACCGATTCGCAGCCCACAGCCATAAAGCAGCGCGAACAGCGCCCGATCCCGCTTGCCGACCCAAGGCTCGATCGCCAGTTCTTCGGCGACCTCAAGGGTCTCAAATGCATCTTCGATGTTTAGGGGCTTCGGTACGGTGCGGGGTAGTTTCGGCATTTCGGCCGCTTGGATGATCGCATTCGAGCAAATGCCGCGGCGCTCTAAAAACGTGAACAGACTGCGCAAGCCGCTGAGGCCCCGGGCCATCGACACCGGCCCGATCCCGTCGGCTTGGCGCACAGCTTGAAACGCCCAAAGGTCATCGCGTTTGAGCCCGGCAAGATCCTCTATGCCAGGTTCAAATCCCAATCGATCGCGGATGTAACGCATAAAAATGCTGGCGTCGTGCTGATAGCTTTCGACCGTGCTGGCAGCCAAACGGCGTTCGTGGGACAGCCAGTCGATCCACGCTGAAAGCGCTTCCGCGACGGCAGGTTGGACCGGCAGACCGATCACAGTTTGTCGCCGGAAAGCCTCATCACGCAGGCCTCGACGATGCGGGCCAGGAACGAGAACAACTCGGTCCCTTGTCCGGGGCGGAAAGTGCCGTCGCGCGATCCCAGCGCAATGATTCCGGACGGCATTGCCATGCCCGGCTTGATGCGCGCCAATGCGGCTGATTTGACGAGGCCGGCGGCACTGCCAAAGACCGTGCCGTCGTCCCAAAACTCGCGGTACAATTGAACGTCTTGATCGGCGCCGACAACTTCGTCGACGGTGCCCGGGGGTAGCGTGCGTAGATGTTCCGACAAAATCGCAACGTTCGCATTTTCCGCGGGCTCAAAGCCGACGGCGCAGACGTCGATGTCGAGTAAGATCGGCAAATCGTCTGCGATGATGCGATAAAGTTGCGGTGCGGTCTGTGCGTGCAGCATGGCCAATACGGCGGCGTGGGTGCGGGTTTGGATGGACATGTTGGTGCGGCTGGTTTCGATCACGTCCTGGGCGCAGGTGCGTAACTCGTCGATTTCGCTTTCGCGGCGCTGCAGTTGATAGCGCTGAAAATCGACAACACCGCCAACCACGAATCGGTCGGGCAGTTGGATGTGGTCCAGCAATTCCGGATGGTCCGAAAAGAACGATGGATTGCGCATCATAAAGACCGCAACATCTTCGGCGTCGAGATCGGCCAAGTCCTCGTCTTCCAAGGCGCCTGTGTATTCTCCGCTCATTGTGCTCTCTCCCAGTGAAAGCGATATCAGAAAGCTATTTCACATGCTTTGGATCAAAGCTTGCTCCATGGCCGAATCGCCTCATTATAACGATTTTCGCCTTAACAAATAACAAAAGCCCATCAACCATTGATGACGAGGAGATGATCCCGCGTGTCGACCGTTGCCGCCCCCGCCACGAACAGCGCCGATGATGTGATGGACTTTACGTCGGGCGCGCGTGTTGCGGTGTTGCTGCCGTTGCCGCTGGCGGGCCCCTATGACTATCGTGTCGGTGCGGGGATGACTGTGCAGGCGGGTGATATCGTCGATGTGCCCCTGGGCCACCGACGGGCGACGGGCGTGGTGTGGGGCAAAGCGTCGGACGAGGTCGCGGCATCAAAGCTCAAAGATATTCATGAGATCCTTGATGTGGCGCCGATTGCGGCGCCGCTTCGGAAACTCGTTGATTGGGTGGCTGCCTATACTTTGTATCCGCAGGGCGCCGTACTGCGGATGGTGCTGTCGGTGCCGGATGCGTTGATCGCGCCGAAGCCCGTAATCGCGTATGCCTTAGCGAAAGGTGCGCCGGATGTTCGCGCGACGAAGGCGCGCACCCGGGTGATCGAATTTTGCCGCGAAAACCCGCCGCTGCCTGCCGCCGACATTGCGCGCGAAGCCGGTTGCGGGACAGCTGTCGTCAAAGGTCTGCATGAAGCAGGCGTTCTGGCTTCGGTCACGTTAGAGCCCAACAAAGACTGGCCTTTGCCGAATCCGGATCACGGCGGTGTCACGCTGTCGGCGAATCAGACCGAAGCCGCACATACGTTGGCGGCCCAGGTCGGCGCGGGTTTTTCGGTCACGCTGCTGGACGGGGTCCCGGGTTCGGGCAAGACCGAGGTTTATTTTGAAGCCGTCGCAAAAGCGTTACGTGACGACCGTCAAGTGCTGGTGATGCTGCCTGAAATTGCACTTGGCGCGCAGTGGTTGGAGCGGTTCGAGGCGAGATTCGGGGTGCGCCCGGCGATGTGGCATTCGGAAATGACCTCTGCCAAGCGGCGCGATACCTGGCGTGCCGTGCACCGGGGCGATGCGCGGGTCGTGATCGGTGCGCGCTCGGCTTTGTTTTTGCCGTTCCCGGACTTGGGTCTGATCGTTGTCGACGAAGAACACGACAGTTCGTTCAAGCAAGAAGAGGGCGTCGTTTATCATGCCCGCGACATGTCCGTGGTGCGGACGCGGTTGGAAGATATTCCGCTGGTCCTTGTCTCCGCGACGCCATCGCTTGAGACCGTGACCAATGTGAGCCGTGCTCGCTACGCCGAGGTTTCGCTGCCGGCCCGACACGGTGGTTCAGACTTGGCGCAGGTGACGTTGGTGGATATGCGCAAGCAAGGCCCGGCCCGCGGGCGCTGGCTGTCGCCGGTGTTGGCGGACGCGCTGGCG
>JAFMCK010000047.1 GCA_017857825.1 Rhodospirillales bacterium | reverse complement strand
AGTGTATTATTTATCTGGGCACCGCACCGAAATCGAACGCGACGTACCGGGCGCAATCGGCGGCCAAGCGGTTGGCCAAGGAAACCGGCTCGCTAATGCCGCCAAAGCATATTTTGAATGCGCCGACGAAACTGATGAAAGACATCGGTTACGGTAACGGCTATGCGTACGATCATGATGCCGAAGACGGTTTTTCCGGTCAGGATTACTTTCCGGAAGGTATGCGGCGGCAGAAGCTGTACGGTCCAAAAGATACCGGTTTTGAGCGCGAGATTGCCAAACGCCTGCAGTACTGGGATACACTGCGCCAGAAGAAAACAGCAACGAAGACCGCAGCGTCGAATAAATCCGAAAAGGACTCAGACACGTGAACGCCTCGACTTTACTTTTTGTCGCCATGGGCGGCGCCGCTGGCGCGGTCGGGCGCTATGCCGTGATGTCCGCCGTGGGTGCGACGTTTGGGCATGGTTTTCCGCTCGGGACCATAACCGTCAATATTTTAGGCTCATTCCTCCTGGGCGCCGTCGTTGAAGTGTCGGCACTGGTTTGGTCGCCGAGCCCGGAACTCCGCGCCATGATCGTCGTCGGCGTGCTGGGGGCATTCACCACGTTTTCGACGTTCTCACTGGATGTGGTGACATTGATGAACCGGGGCGAGGTTGGCGCTGCGTTCGCATATATCGCGGTCTCGGTGGTGGCCAGCATCGCGGCGTTGTGGCTCGGGCTGACGCTCACCCGCTTGGTGCTGTCATGAGCGGCGTGCACATTGCCGTCGTGGGGAATGGCGAAGGTGGACAACGGCTCGACCGTTGGCTGCGGAGCCGATATCCAAACCTTAAGCAAGGCAAGCTGCAAAAACTTTTGCGCACCGGACAAGTCCGTTTGGATGGGGCGCGGGCAAAAGCCGGCGACCGGGTATCTGATGGCCAAGAGGTCCGCATTCCACCGAACATTGATGCCGACGATACGGCAAAAGGTGCGGGCGGCAAGGGCCGTAGCGGTGCAATCGGTGGCCGCATGGATATGGCGAAGGCGGCCAGCCTTGGTGATGACCTCAAGGACAGAATTCTCTATCAAGATGATGATATCATCGCGCTTGATAAGCCGCCGGGACTGGCGGTGCAGGGGGGCTCAAAGACCGTCACTCATATTGATGGCGCGTTGGACCGATTGAAGTTCGGCGCCAATGAACGCCCGCGCTTGGTGCACCGCTTAGACCGCGATACCAGCGGTGTGCTGCTGTTGGCGCGCTCTCGGGCAGCTGCCGCGGCACTTGGGAAATCGTTTCAATTACGCGAAACCCGCAAAATATATTGGGCCATCGTGATCGGTGTGCCGGACCGGGCCGAAGGCATGATTGATGCGCCTTTGGCAAAGCGTGCCGGGGATCGTGGCGATTTGGTTCAGGTCGACCATAGCAACGGTAAGCCGGCCAAGACCGGAATGCGCATTATCGACCGGGCAGGTAAAGAGGCTGCGTGGCTGGAACTAGAGCCGTTGACCGGGCGGACACACCAATTGCGGGTGCACTGCCAGTTGATTGGTACGCCGATTTTGGGCGACGGCAAGTATGGACCGCGAGAAGCTGGGCTTTATGACCACGGCATTGAGCGGAAGTTGCATCTGCACGCGCGTATGTTGCGTGTTCCATTGCCCAGCGGCGGCAGCGTCGATATTACGGCGCCGTTGCCGGTGCATATGTTGGATACCTTCCAGCATTTGGGATTTCATCAATCTGACGAACGAGCCGAGCCGATTGACCTTTGACGTGCCATTGTATGTCGGATTCGAGTAAACGTTTAGATTTGACTGTTTATTTGTGCAAATCTTTGGATATGTTCGGTTTTTTTTGATGCGGTCGACGATTTTAGCTATGCGGTGGCTTTGTATGAACCGACCAGATAAGGGGACGACTTGCGCCTATTGTTGGTAGAAGACCACGAGCGCTTTGCGGTGTTCGTGAAGGAAGGCCTAGAGAAAGGTGGTTTCACGGTCGATGCCGTAAACTGCGCCGGTGATGGTGACGCAGCGATGGGCACCGTTGATTATGATGCCGTCGTGCTTGATCTAGGCCTGCCCGATCAAGACGGCCTAGATATTTTAAAAAAGTGGCGTGAAGACGGCGATGTGACGCCGGTGCTGATCTTAACGGCCCGTGATGCAGTGGAAGATCGTGTTAAAGGCTTAAATGCCGGCGCCGATGATTACATGCTCAAGCCATTCGCGATGGAAGAATTGGTGGCGCGGGTGCGCGCTTTGCTGCGCCGGCCTGGGGGCGTGTTGGGTACGGTGCTGCAAGAAGGTAATATCGAATTCGATACCACCGCCCGCGAAGTCCGCATCAATGAAAAAACCGTATCGATTTCCAGGCGCGAGATGGAGGTGCTTGAGCAGCTTTTGCGTCGCAAGGGCCGGGTGTGCCGAAAGATGTGCTCGAAGATAAAATTTACGGTTTCGATGAGGAAGTATCATCAAATTCGGTTGAAGTGCATGTATCGCGATTGCGTAAACGCCTTATCGGTGCCGGCGCTGACGTCAGCGTGCACACAATCCGCGGGGTTGGGTACCTTTTATCAGGAGAGGATGGTCCATCATTAGCGAAGAAGGACACGTTGACTTCGACGCTGATTATTTGATGCAGCTGGCGCGACAAAAGTCAGCCGAGAGTCGTACGCGTCTATCAGAAATTGTGGTCGATCTGTTTGACGAGTCGACGGGGGTGCTGAGCGATCATCAGCGGGCGCTGATGTACGGCATTCTTCAATCGATCATCAAAGAAATTGAAGTCTCGGTGCGTCAATCTGTGGCAGGCCGTTTGGCCTTGATGTCCGATGTACCGCGCGATCTCGCAATCACGTTGGCGAACGATCAGATCAGTGTTGCTTTTCCCATGTTGTCGAAGTCAGGCTTGCTGCGCGACACGGATTTGATTGAAGTCGTCCAGCACCGCACCGAAGCGCACATGCTGGCGATAACCGTGCGCCAGACAGTTTCGGAAAAAGTGTCTGATGCATTAGTAGAAAGCGGCCGCGAGCCGGTTATTATTTCGCTGCTCAAAAATCCGAACGCAAAGATATCTTCGAACACCATGGAATATTTGGTCGAGCAATCAAAACGCGTCGACAGTTTTCAAGAGCCGATCCTGCACCGTGATGATCTTGATCCGGTTTTGGCAAAACGTATGTTCTTATGGGTTACGGCGGCCCTTCGTCAGCACATTATCGAATCTTTTAACTTAGATCGCGCCGTCGTTGACGAGCTTTTGGAGCAGGCGACGACGGAAGAAATTTCGGCGACTTCCAGGCCCATTAAAAGCAAAGTCTCGACGCTTGCCGATGCGCTGAAGGATGAAGGGCTGGTCAACGTTGAGATGTTGTTGTCTGCGTTGAGTGAAGGCGAAGTGCCTTTGTTTCTTGCACTGTTTGCGAAGGTGTCGAAACTTCGAGAGCACCTCATTCAACGATTGATTTTTGAACCGGGTGGCGAAGGACTTGCGATTGCGTGTCGCGCGATCGGGATGTCAGAAGACGAGTTTCTGAAGCTATTTGAATATGCACATTTGGCGAAGGCCGGAAATATCGCGGACATTGAATCGCAGCTGCCAGCATTGCGGTCATTTTATCAGCGCACACCGCGCAAGGCGTCAATCGATGTTTTAAAAATGTGGCATCGTGGGTCTGATTATCTGGGCGCATTGCGTGAGCTTGAAGTGCGCTTGAAGGATTGTAATGCAACGTAAGCCGAGAAATTGGCCTTCAATTACCGGCTCTCAGAAGGAGCGGTCGACCGAGGCGTTTCGACGGCTTGAAGATATGACGCGGCTGATTTCGGATTGGGTTTGGGAGACCGATGCCGACGGCGCGTTGATTTATGTTTCCGAGCGTATGATCGACCGTCTCGGGATTCATCCAGTTCAGGTTATCGGACAGCGTCTGGATCAGATCGGCCAGTTCGTTCAGGACGGTCAGCTTGTGCCGGCACCGGATCAAAAACGCCCCTTCAGGGATGTGTATTTTGAAGCCAAAGGGCATGACGGCAAATTGCGTCATTTTGCGGTTTCCGCCTTGCCGCGTTTTGATCATGAAACCGGAGATTTTTTTGGTGCGACGGGTATTGCTAAGGACGTGACGGAGCTGGTTCGCGTCGAACGCGCGAATAGTCGCCTCGCTGACGCAATTGAAGTTTTGTCCGGCTATTTCGCGCTGTATGACGAAGATGATAAGCTCGTCATTTCGAACTCGCGGTTCCGTGATTTTAATCGGGAATTTAAAGAGGCGTCGCGGCCGGGGGCAGGTTTTGAAACCCTGTTACGTAAAGAACTTGAAGCTGGGCGGTATCCAGATGCGTCAGGTGAAGGCGAGGAGTGGATTAAGAACCGACTGCAGCGACGACAAGCAAACATTGGGCCTCATGAGCAAATGTTGAGTGGCGGTCGCTGGCTGTACATTGATGAAGAAAAGCTGCCTGACGGCGGCACTGTGATGATGGCGCATGATATTTCCGATCTGAAGCGCGCCATGGAAGCCTTGCAGACCAGTGTGCAGCATCATCGGGAATTTTCCGCGAATGTTGCACACAAATTGCGCACGCCGCTGGCTGTGCTGCGTGCGAATCTGGATAGTCTTGGCAAAACCTCGGAAGTGAAATCCTTAAAGCACGAGGTGGATGTGCTGGCGCGCATGGTCGAGCAGCTTTTGACGCTCACGCGCTATGAATATTTGGTGCTGCCGCAGAATGCGTACGTTGATTTGTACATGGTTTTGGTGGATGTGATATCGGCGTTGGCGCCGATGGCTCTTAAAGAAGATCGCGCGCTCGAGTTGGATGCCGACAACGAAAAAATATGGGTTCGCGGCGACGCCGGCGCGCTTGAGCATGCATTGCGTAACTTGATCGAGAATGCGGTTAAGTATTCATCACGTGGATCGACCGTCCGCATTGTTATTGAGCGTGACCCGTTGACCGTCCGTATTATTGATCAAGGACGCGGCATTCCTGAAGATCAGCGTGACATTTTGTTCGAACGGTTTGCGCAGAATGATCGTCGGGGGGCCGGGGCAGGGCTTGGTTTGAGCATCGTTAAGGCGATCTTTGACGCGCATGGTGCCGAGATCGATATTTCGGATACATCGGGGGGCGGTGCGACTTTTTCCATCAAGTTCCCAACGCTTGATGAACGCGCGCGGAAGAGTGTTTGCGTTTAAGAGCTCAGCGCGCTGAGTTCCGCACGATTATTCACACGTCAGGTAGTTTTCAGGTTTGCGGTCTAAAAATTGTTCCGTCGATTCTGTAGCTATTTAGGTGTGTAATTTATGTTCGCTCGTTTGAAAGTTCTCTTTGTTTTTGCGGCAATGTTGTTCGTCGTAAACCCTGCGTTTGCTAATCATGTCAATGTTGAACTCGCGAGCATTGGTGCCGGTGACCCCGTTGTCGTCAGTGTTGCGTATGAATGCAGCGGCGAAAATCCAACATTTACCCTCGTTAATAAGGGCGATGATTGGGCGAAGGTCGCAATGATTGAGATCGTGCGTATTGATGATGACACGCGGATCTTTCGTCGGTCCATGCGCATGAACGCGGGTCAAAAAGCAACATTTCGGTTGCCGTCCAGTAAAGTCGAAAAAGGTGAATTCGGGTTGGTTCTGCGTCCCTCGTGGTACGAGCGAGAAGTCGGTTACGACGCGCGGATCCGCTGTAGCTAAATCTATCGCCGCTTCCGGGTATCCCGGGGCGGTCACACTCCCCCTCGGGCCGCCACATGGTGACATGTGCCGGCCCATTTTTTAGAGATCTGGTGCGTTTTGAACGCACCGAGACAACCGTTTAATTGTCCGGTGTACTTCCTATATAAAAAACGACGTAAAGTCGATTATACGACATGGGGGAGTGATCATGGAACGGCTCAACGGGGCCATTCACGGCGCAGATATCACGGTAATTACGATCTACTTTTTGATTGTCGTCGTGATTGGGGTTTATGTCAGCCGACAAACCCAGTCCGGTGATGATTTGTTCCTGGCTGGCAGGTCGTTGACGTGGGCTGCAATCGGGCTCTCGTTATTTGCTTCAAATATTTCAACAACCACCATCATCGGTCTGACCGGCTCTGCGTACGCGGATGGCATTTCCGTGTCGGCATATGAATGGATGGCCGGTGTGCCGTTGATCTTGTTGGCGTTTGTTTTCGCGCCACTATATTTCAAATCGCGTATTACGACGGTGCCGGAATACTTGGAATACCGATTTGATCGGCGCGTCCGGCAGTACTTTTCTGCAATGACCATCCTGCTGACGGTGATCATTGATACGGCCGGCGGGCTTTACGCCGGTGGCGTCGTTATGCGGACGTTCTTTCCGCAATTTGATTTATGGATCTGGTGTGCCGCCATCGGGCTTTTCGCCGGTTTGTACACCGCTGCGGGTGGGCTTCGGGCTGTCGTTTATACCGATGTGTTGCAGGCAATCGTTTTGATCGTTGGGTCTTCGGCGATCACCTATGTCATGTTCGCGGGCATGGATTTTTCGTGGGAGAAGGTCGTGGCGGCGGCGCCCGTAGATCATTTTTCAGTGGTGCAGCCGACGCATGATCCGCAGTTGCCGTGGCCCGGGCTTTTTACGGGCGTTGTGCTGTTGGGCTTTTGGTACTGGGTGACCAATCAATATATTGTCCAGCGTGTGCTTGGTGCGAAAAACCTGCAGCATGCTCAGTGGGGCGCGATGTTGGGCGGTATGCTCAAGTTTTTACCGCTGTTCATCATGGTGCTGCCGGGCGCGATGGCGATCTCGCAGTTTCCGAACATCCCGAATAAAGACATGGTATTTGCGGTGATGGCCACGGAAGCGTTGCCGATCGGTCTTACCGGGCTCGTACTTGCGGGATTGATGGCGGCAATTATGTCGAGTGTTGATTCCACACTGAACTCTTCATCGACTCTGATCGTGCATGATTTTGTGTTCAAAAACGGCACGAAACCCGACCCGTATAAAAGTCGCCGCTATGGTCGCGTGACTACCATTGTGCTGATGCTGATTGCGATTTTATGGGCACCGCAGATTAAAGATTTTGGTGGCCTGTGGTCGTATCTACAGCAGGCATTTTCAATATTAGTGCCGCCAATTGCGGCGATTTTTTTGGTCGGCGCATTTTGGGGCAGGGGAACGGCGTCGGGGGCGCTATGGGCGTTGATTGCCGGCCATGTCGCCGGGGGCGGGCTGTTTTGGCTCACCCAAGCCGGGCTCTGGCCGCTGCATTTCACGATCAATGTGACGATCATGACGGCGTTCTCTGTGCTGGTTTTCGTGGTGGTCAGTTTCGCCGGCACGGCGCCGTCCTCAGATGTTATCCGAAATACGGTCTGGCGGAAGGACATGGCATTGGACCCCAAGACCGCCGGAAGTCCAATTTGGACTGACCCACGGGCGCACGCAGTGTTGGTCTTTGCCGGCGTTGTCGGGATCATCGTCGGTTTCTGGTAGCCGCACATTGTGTCGTGACGCAAAGAAAAACGCCGGACCCACGAGGGCCCGGCGTCTTAAATCGTGGTTCGTGCGTTGATCAGCGCGTGAGCGAGATCACGACACGGCGGTTGAGAGGCTCTTTAACCCCATCGGCCGTTGATTTGTCTGGGAAGGACTCGCCAGCGGACGAGCGCTCAACCATGTCACGCGCGACACCGTTCAGCATCAGTTGGTTGCCGATGGCTGCGGCACGTGCACGCGACAGGCCGGCGTTGTACTCGTCGCTACCTGCTTTGTCAGTGTGGCCGGTTACGACGACTTTTGATGCGCCTGCTGCCAAAGCGGCTTCAGCGGCTTCTTTGACCACGGCTTCGCCGGTCGCGGAAAGATCAAAGCTGTCGAAGTCGAAGTATACGACGAATGGACCAGGCATTTTGGTCGCTTTCGACGTAGCATTGGTCATCGCAGGGCGCATACCAGGAATTTTGTCGAGCGCCGCATTGAAAGCTGCTTTGCAAGCGTCGGCATCTTTCTTTGGGCCGTCTTCTTCTTCCTGGAGCCAGCAATCGAACATGGCTTGTGCCCGTGCCGATTCAGCCGGTGCCCATTCCTTGCTGCCACCCAGCAGTTCTGCGCGGAGCGCTTGACGTGCTGCTTCAAGTTCCCATTGCGCGTCGCCAACGATGGTGCGTTCTTTGATCTCTTGTGGCTGAACGTCTTCGCCGTTTGCAGCGGCGATGGCTTTGTTGTTGAAATAGTTGGCGTCTTCGGTATCCCACTCTTCAGCTTCGGCAACTGCGAGCGCGACATATTCTGCCTGCAGGGCCTTGTGGAAGGCGCTGCCTTTGTTGGCCATTTTCATGGTGGCGTCGGTGTTTGGGCCTGCTGCACAGGCTGCCAGCAACGGCAGGAGTGCAATGGCCACGGCGAATTTAAGGAATTTCATGTTTAGTCCCCAATGTTGTTGTGTCGTGGGATGATAGTAAGCTTGAAAGGTATCTGGTGGACGTGGACGTTAAACCGGTCAAATGAATGACCTGGATATGATGGTATTTAACACCACGCATCGCGCAGATGCTCAGTTTGAATTCTGTACAGACAACCCTCCCGATGGACGTGTCTTGAAGACCTTTTGTTGTCTTCCACGTTCCTTCTTCTTTTACAGATCTATTGTGCCGCTGTTGAACGCCAATAATCAAGAGTTACTGCCTAATATTACTTAGGTAATTGCCGCTATCGCGCGTTGTGATAATGGCCTGCGGCGAGTATGCTAACGACAATCGTAAATCAGCGGAATACCACTATGGAGTTCACTTTGGCTGCAACTGCGTCGTTGCCGATAAAACTTGTTGTGTTTGATTGTGACGGCACGTTGGTGGACAGTCAGCATGCAATTACGGCATGCATGGATCATGCTTTTTCGGCTGTCGCACTTACGCCACCGCCGCTTGGGCGTGTGCGGCGGGTGATCGGGCTGCCATTGGCAGAGGCGATTGCCGTGTTGGCAGAAGACGCCGCAGCGCCGATTGCGCAGATGGTCGACGCGTATTCGACGGCATGGCAGCGCATCCGCCACGATAAAGATATGGAAGAGCCGCTTTTTGAGGGCGTTTTAGACATTTTCGACAAACTCGATGCTGCGGGTTGTTTGATGGGGGTTGCCACCGGCAAATCTATGCGTGGTCTAGAGGCGACGTTGGACAAACACGGCATCGGTGATCGTTTTGTGACGCTGCAGACCGCAGACATTGCGCGCGGCAAGCCGGATCCCGATATGCTGTTACGTGCCATGAATGAAACTGGGGCTGCGCCCGCCGATACCATTATGATCGGTGACACGACATTTGATATCGCGATGGCCTGCGCCGCAAACGTGCGCGGCTATGGTGTCAGTTGGGGCTATCACGCGCCCGAGGAATTACGGCGTGCAGGTGCGCATGCCGTCTTGAATAGTATGGCCGAAATCGGTCCAATCATTGAAATCTCAGAGGAGATCGCCTCATGAATAAGTGGATCAAAATTTTTGGTGCGCTGGTCGTCGTTATTGTTGCGGCCGGTGTTGCCGGTATCGCGATTTTATCGCAAATGGATTTTAATCAATACAAAGGCCTGATTGCAGAAGAGGCCAAAAAGGCGACTGGGCGCGATCTTGTGATCGCCGGTGACCTGAACCTGGAAATTTCACTAACGCCGGCAATTGCTGTTGATGGTGTTTCTTTTTCCAACGCCGCTTGGGGCTCGTGTCCCGACATGGTGACGGTAAAGCGCTTCGCTGCTGAAGTATCATTGCTGCCGTTGTTATCGGGTCAAATTGTCGTCAATCGTCTGTTGGTCGAGGGTGTGGACCTGTTGGCCGAGACCGACAAAAACGGTGTCGGTAACTGGGAAATGGGGCCGAAAGCCGAAGAAAAGCCGGCCGAGAGTGAAGGCGGCGCAACCACGCTGCCCTCAGTTGACAAGGTTGTGATGCGAGATATCAACGTGACCTACAAGGATGGCGTGACAGGCGAGGAGTATCGGGTCGCTCTGGATGAATTCACCGCCGCAGCGGGCTCCACGTCTGCGCCGGTGGAGGTCGCGGCCAAAGGCAGCTTGAATGAAAACATTTTTTCGCTCGAAGGCACGTTGGGCTCAATCGCGCAGATGACGGATCCTGAAGGTGTGTATCCGGTGGATATCAAGGCCGCAGCACTTGGTGTTGTCACGTCGTACAAAGGCACGCTCGGCACGCCCGGTGGTGCGCTCAGCGTCAATGGTGATCTTGACGTCGTGATTGCCTCGATCAAGCAAACCCTGGCCGAAGCCGCAACCGTGACCCCGGCTGTTAAAGACGTGCCGGTGATGGGTGCCGATAAACTCGATCTTAAATCCAAAGTCGCTTTTGATGGAAAAACGGCGACCTTGGGCGGCATGACGCTGACACTCGGTAAAACAGATTTAGCTGGCAACATCACCGCGTCGCTCGGCGGGGCAAAGCCAAACATTGATGTGTCGTTGACGTCCAACCTGATCGACCTGGATGAAATTCTGCCACCCGGTGAGTCAGACTCACCGGCGAAAGAAACCGCACCAACCGATGGCCGGGTGTTCCCGAATGACCCGCTGCCGTTAGATAGCTTGAAGGCGGTCAATGCTAAGGTCGATTTCAATGGCAAAAAAGTTATCGTGCAGGGCAACCACATTGACGACCTTTCGGTGCGCTTAACGCTGAAGGACGGCAACCTGCAAATCGATCCACTGGCAGCGACCGTTGCCGGCACCAAGATCGGTGGCAAGGTCGGGTTGAACGGGGCCATATCGGTGCCGCAGTTGGTGGCGAAGCTTAGCGCCGTTGGATTGGATTATGGCGAGTTGTTGAAGCAACGAGGCCTGACTGACATCGCGCAGGGCAAACTGGATGCCAATGTCGACGTTAACGGCGCGGGCGGTTCCGTGCGCGCGCTGATGGCATCCTTGAACGGGGTTCTGTTCGTGAAAACCGAAAATGGAAAGATCGACAGCAACGCGCTGAACTTTGCGTCGTCGGATGTGATGTCGGTATTGCCGGGCTTTAACTCCAAAGACGATAAAACCTTGAAGTGTGGCGTTGTGAACTTCGACATCAAGCAAGGTATCGCCAGCGCCAAGGCGATCGTGTTTGAAACCGGCGGCTTGTCTGCGATTGGTGTCGGCACCGTTGATTTGCGTGAAGAGAAACTCAATCTTGTTGTCGATCCACGTGCGAAACAAACCAGTCTTGCGAGTGCTGCTATAGTACCGATTGCGATCACGGGCACGTTCTTAAAGCCGGAATGGGCGCTCGATAAAGCGGCGCTTGTCGGCAATACGGCGGCGACGGTCGCCAAAGGGGCTGCGGCATTTGCAACAATGGGCTTATCTCTGCTGGCGGAAAGCGTTGTGAACCGCGCCGTGAACGCCATCGATACTACCGATTACTGCACGCCGGCGCTGGCCGGCAAAGCGGTCGTCCCGGGCAAAATGGAAAGCGTCGACGGCAGTACGTCCGGGGGCGATAGTGCGCCCGCGCAAAAGCCTGCAGAAAGCAGCAACCCGGTCGAAGGCGTCACCAAGGGTCTGAAATCCTTGTTTGGTAACTGAGCCATGGCCGATGATAAAACCGCCGGTTTGCGCCGGCGGTTCTACGAAACTGTGAGCGTGCAAGGTGAGACGGCACCATTCGGTGTGACCTTGGACGGGCGCCCGGTTAAGACGCCGGGTCGGCTTGATCTTGCCGTGCAAACAGCGCCTTTAGCGGCGGCGATTGCCGACGAATGGGATGCACAAGCGGAACATATCCGCCCGCACACCATGCCGCTGACGCAAATTGCCTGCACGGCGATTGAGCGTGTGGCGGCTGAGCGTGCTGAAATCGAAAAAGGCATCGCGCGCTATGCGGAGACCGATCTGGTGTGCTATCGCGCAGAGACACCGGCGGACTTGGCCGGGCGACAGGCCAAGCATTGGCAGCCGGCGTTGGACTGGCTGGCGGCATCCCACAGCGTTCGGTTGGCCGTCACCACATCAATCTTACCGACGCCACAAGACCAAGCTGCATTGGACCGGGTTGCGGAGATGCTGCGCCCGTATGATCCGCACGAGTTGGCGGTGGTCTCGGTGCTGACGCAGGCGACCAACTCGGTCGTATTGGCGCTTGCGGTGGTAGAAGGCGCGTTGGATGTTGATGCGGCGACTGAAGCGGCACAGCTGGACGAGGATTACCAAAAAGAATTGTGGGGCTTGGACCGCGAGGCGGAAATCCGCTTGCAGGCGCTCCGCGCCGACATCGCGGCAGCGGATCGCTACCTCGCCTTGCACCGCAGCTAATTTTTGCCATGATACCCGAACGGTCGCGTGTCGGGACGCACCGAAGGCATAACCTGACTAATTAAACGGGAGACACCGATGCAGGAAATCATTGCCGAACTTGAAGAGCGCCGCAAACGCGCCCGTCTGGGCGGTGGTCAAAAGCGGATAGACTCGCAACACGCGAAGGGCAAGCTGACGGCGCGCGAACGCATTGATGTGTTTCTGGATCAGGACTCCTTCGAAGAGTGGGATATGTTCGTCGAGCACCGCTGTACCGAGTTCGACATGCAAGAAACGCAAACCCCGGGCGATGGCGTCGTCACGGGGCACGGCACCGTGAATGGGCGCTTAGTGTTCGTGTTCTCTCAGGACTTTACCGTGTTTGGCGGCTCTTTGTCGGAAAGCCACGCCAACAAAATCTGCAAAATTATGGATCAGGCGATGAAGGTCGGTGCGCCGGTGATCGGTCTCAATGATTCCGGTGGTGCACGCATTCAAGAAGGCATTGATAGTTTGGCAGGCTATGCCGAAGTCTTTCAGCGCAATGTGCTGGCCTCCGGCGTGGTGCCGCAGATTTCTATGATCATGGGGCCGTGCGCCGGCGGGGCGGTTTATTCGCCGTCGATGACCGATTTTATTTTTATGGTCGAAGACACCAGCTACATGTTCGTGACCGGCCCGGACGTGGTCAAAACCGTGACCCACGAAACCGTGACGGCCGAAGAACTGGGTGGCGCGATCACTCACACGACCAAGTCCGGCGTCGCCGACCGCGCGTTCGTGAACGATATGGAAGCCTTGTTGTATTTACGACGCTTCATCGACTTCTTGCCCGCGAACAACAAGGAGCAACCGCCGCATCGTCCGACCCCCGATGCACACGACCGCATTGAGATGTCGCTTGATACGTTGATTCCGGACAACCCGAACAAGCCTTATGACATGAAGGAATTGATTACCAAAGTTGTCGACGAAGGGGACTTTTTTGAGCTGCAGCCCAATTATGCCGGGAATATTTTGATCGGCTTTGCGCGCATGGAAGGTTCAACCGTGGGCATCGTCGCCAACCAGCCGATGGTGTTGGCTGGATGTTTGGATATCGACTCGTCTAAAAAAGCTGCGCGCTTCGTGCGGTTTTGCGATTGCTTCAATATTCCGATCATGACGTTCGTTGATGTACCGGGGTTTTTGCCGGGTACGTCTCAGGAATTTAACGGCATCATTAAGCATGGTGCCAAGCTGTTGTTTGCCTACGCTGAAGCGACGGTGCCGAAAGTCACCGTGATCACGCGAAAAGCTTATGGCGGCGCTTACGACGTGATGAGTTCGAAGCACCTGCGCGGCGACGTCAATTTTGCTTGGCCGTCGGCGGAAGTTGCGGTGATGGGCCCAAAGGGCGCGGTTGAAATTATCTTTCGGGGCGACATCGGTGACGCCGATAAAATCGCCAAACGCACGGAAGAATACCGCACCCGCTTTGCCAATCCCTTCATCGCCGGTGCGCGTGGGTTCATCGACGACGTGATCATGCCGCACGCGACCCGCAAGCGCCTTTGTAAGTCGCTCCGGATGCTGAAAACAAAGAACGTGCAAAATCCTTGGAAAAAACACGACAACATTCCGCTTTAGCGGTCTGACCTAATCGCCCCTTGCCTGTGCGCGAAGGGGGATGGATAGCTAGTTCTCACGCGGCGGCCGACATCGTGCCGCTGGTTAGTTTTCGCGCACCATTAAGACCGCGTCGCCTTCGTGGTGGATCATCGGGTGCGGGACGACGGCGCGCCTGGCCATGTCTTTGAAGCCTTCGCGTTTGTATAGACGATACGCACCTTGATTGTCTTCGAAGCAGATCAGGCTGATTTTTTTCAGACCCTCTGCGCGGGTGCGTTTATAGGCAAAGTCCAACAGCCGCGTACCGACGCCGCTGCCACGGTAATCGTCAAACAAGGCCAGACCGGAAATGTATAAGCTTTTCGGCTCTTCTAATTCGGCATATGGGCGCAGAATGGGGTCAATATCGTCGTCCACGTGGCCCACGTCCTCGCCCATCGGGTAGGCGTGAAGCATGCCCACAGGCTCGCCGTCGATCTCGGCGATGTCACAGTTTTGATACGAGAAATCAACACCCTCACGGCTATAACGCAGGGCGCCGATGTCGAGCAGATCTAGGCCTTCGTATTCCGGCCCCTTCAGCGTTGACCAAACGTAGTCAGCAACGCCTTCTGTTGAAATTCTAAATAATGCCGCGATAACATGCATATCTGCACGCGTGGCTGGCCTAAAGGTCACGTCGTTTGCCGACATGGCGATATCTCCCCAAGTGGGCATAATGCCCGTCACATATTATGATGCCATGTTATTATGACGGCTTTTTGACTATCTTAAGGCAAAAACAACGGGCCGCCTAGTCAACTTGGCAGTCCTGAATAAGACATTATTCTAAATGCTTTTTGGTGGTGTCGCGCCGGTTTGCTCGGTGATCAATCCATAGTGCTCAATCCGGCGATGTCGGGCGAAATCGAACACGCTGACCTTGCCGAATGCAGTGTCATCCAAGTCGATCTGTGCCAGGATGACCTCGTCTTCTTCTGTCTTGGTTACAGCAAGAAGTTCGCCGGTGGGCGCAACGATGCAGCTTTCGGCAAACATATGGTGGCCATCTTCGTTGCCGCATTTTGCCGCAGCAGCGACAAATGTTGCGTTTTGATAGGCGCCGGCCTGCAAGGTCAGTCGATTGTGAAACTTCCGCAGTTCGATGCTTTCGTCGGCGGCTTGAGAATTTTGCGATGGCGTGTTGTAGCCAAGCATTATTAATTCCACGCTTTGCAGCCCCATCACACGAAATGTTTCCGGCCAACGGCGATCATTGCAGATGCACATGCCGAGGTTCGCCGGCACGCCGAAACCATCGCTCGCCCAAACGGGGAAACCCAGGTCGCCGGGCTCGAAATAGCGTTTTTCTAGATGTTGAAAACTGCGCTCAGGGTCGAAGTCGGCATGGCCCGGCAGGTGCACTTTACGATATTTGCCGATGATGTTGCCGGTTTTGTCGACGATGATCGAGGTGTTGAAATGCTGACCTTGCGGCGTTTGTTCGGCGTAACCCAAATAAAAACCGACGCCGAGCTCACGGGCCAAATCGAACAGCCGTTGGGTATTCGGGTTGGGCATTGCGGTTTCAAACCAATGCGCCATTTCGGCGCGGTCTTCGGCATACCAGCGTGGAAAAAATGTCGTCAGCGCAAGTTCGGTAAAGACCACCACGTCGGCGCCTTGTTGCGCGGCGTCACGCAGCATGACGCAAAGGCGATCCAGCGTTGCTTCACGTGAATCCGCTTTTTGTACGGGGCCGGATTGTGCGATCGCCAGGGTTAATGTGCGGGGCATCGCTTATGGGATTTCTGTATCAAAGATCGCGCGATTGCGACCTTGGGCTTTCGCCGTATAGAGCGCGCGATCAGCACGATCGAGAATTTCTTCGATTTTGACCTCGCGACCGATGTCACTGGCGATGCCAATGCTGACCGTATAAGTGATATCACCCTTGTCGCTTTTGACGACACTTTCTTCGACGGCTTTTCGCAATCGTTCGGCAATCACCTTTGCCATATCGACTTGCGCACCCGGCAGGATCACTGAAAATTCTTCGCCGCCGTAGCGACCGACAACATCTGTCTTTCGGAAAATGCTCCGGCAGTTGTCGGCCAAATTGCGCAGCACGTCATCGCCGGCGGCGTGACCATAGGTGTCGTTTATCTTTTTGAAGTAATCCGCATCGACCATCATGACGCTGACGATGTGACCTTCGCGTTTTGCGCGTTCTTCTTCATGATGGGCGAGGGTGAAGAACTCGCGCCTGTTTATAAGGCCCGTTAACTCGTCGCGCGTCGCCATTCCGATCAGGCGCCGTTCAAAGGCTTTACGTTCGGTGATGTCGGTATACAGGGTGATCACGCCACCGCCCGGGATCGGGTTGGCACGGACGCTGAGGATGCGGTCGCCTTCGATTTCGCGCTCAAAAAATTGCGGCTTATTTTCGCGCGATGCGTCGAGTTGTTGCATCAACAACGAACCCGGATCCACCTTGCCGTCTTTTTCTTGAATGCCAACCAATTCATTGAGTGAAGCGCCGACGTTAATATCGTCGGCAATGCCGAGGTATTCGGCCGCGCGCATGTTATACAGCACAAGCTTGTCGTTGCTGTCGATGATGGTGATGCCTTCGGATAATCGGTCCAGACTCTCGATAATGAGTTCCCAGTTTTCCTGGGCTACGATATCTGAGTTTGTCTCTGCCATCTGTCTGCCTGTCATTTATTCTATTTTAATTTTGAGTTTAAAAAATTCGTTCGATCATTGACTGTCGTGCGTGTATGGCCTTTTGCAGCCTCAAAAACAACATAATGCTGTACGTGTCCATCTCTGTTTTAGACTGAAAAAATGCGTACATTTTGCATCTTCTTGCGATTCCGTGAAAAATTATCCAATGTTGCCGTGAAAGCCGCCATAAATCCTTTAATTTTGCGCCCGAAAAGGAAATCCTGAATGGATACCCATGCGAATGTTGCTTCAGTGAACGTGCCTGATTCCGAGATGCAGGCTAGGGTTGAATTGGCCGCAGCATTCCGTTGGTTCGCACGTATCGGCCTGCATGAGGGCATCGCGAACCATTTCAGCTTTGCCGTTTCGGACGATGGTCGGCAATTTTTGATGAACCCGTTTGGGGTGCATTTCTCGAAAATGCGCGCCAGTGATCTGCTGCGGGTCGACGCGGATAATATCGATGACGAAGATGAACGGTTGGACCCAACCGCGATTGCAATTCATGGCGCGATGCATCGACGATTGCCGCATGCACGTTGCATTCTGCATTTGCATCCGCGTTACGCGACGGCCCTTTCGACACTGAAGGATCCGACGATCTTACCGATTGAGCAGACTTGTATGCGGTTTTATCAACGCGTCGCCTACGATTTCGGATTCGACGGCATGGGCTTAGGCGAAGAGGCGGAACGCTTGCCCGGCGTGCTCA
>JAFMCK010000311.1 GCA_017857825.1 Rhodospirillales bacterium | reverse complement strand
AAAAACCGTCCAGACGTAAACCTCGAAGTCTTCACCCTAGAATTCATCGAAAGCTGCGGCGCCAAGGGCTACCAATACCGCGATTGGCAACGCGCTTTCAAAGCGTGGGTGCTGAAAGAAGGAAATCCCAAAAATGTCACAAAGTTCAGAAAACCCCAACGCCCTACAACAGACGAAATCAGAGACGCAGTTGGCAAAGCCTACGCAATCTCAGAAGCCCTTGGCTCTCGCGACCTATTCGGAACGTAAAGAACGCCTTGATTTGATGCTAACAAATGCAGAAAAGCAGCTTAAACCAGCAGATCGCAAGCGTATCGCACAAATGTTGGCCGTGGTTGCCGAAATGATCGGCGCTCCAATGCCTTCAGAAGGCGCTCTAGCGATGTATATACAAATTCTGGGGGATTACCCCCAAGACCTTGTAGATATGGCCGGGAAGCACGTTATACGGCACCACAAATACAATACATTCCCACGCCTAGCTGACTTCGAAGAACCGGTGCGCGACTTGCTTCGCATGCGTCAACAAAACCTCAAAGAAACCCACGATGCTCGACGGGATTATCTAAAAGAACACTAATTTTTGCGATTGACTGAATGCACTAATGCATTTATTTTCACGTGAAACTGCTTACTTGGAGGTAAAAATGCAGGAAATCCAACACTCGAACTACCACCGAATGACAGCGCTTCGCGCCGTACTTCGTTGCGCCATTGCCAACCGCAATGCGCCCGAAGACGTAGCCCGCTGCACTCTCACGCACATCGCTGAGATTTGCGAAAACGCCCTAAACCCCGAAACGGAGCAAAAAAATGACTTTTGAATTTAAATCCGGCGCTGAGCTGCTTGACGCCTACCTGTCCACGCTCGGTCTGACCACAACACAGATCGAACAGCGCAAGACGGGCATCGGCGGATCCAGCGCCAAAGACCTTTGGGATGGCAACTGGACAAAGCTCTACAACCAAATCGTCAATGGCGAACAAGAAGACCTGTCTCGCCAATTCAACGTCCAACTCGGCCATGTTACAGAATATTTCAACATCATCTGGTACGCCGCGGAACAGGGATGGGACGTGTCGTTTCCCAAAGATTCCATTGTGCATCCCAACTTCACCTACATTCGCTGCCTTCCCGACGCTATCGGTCGTAACGATCAAGGCGAGTTTGTGATTGACGGCAAGCACACCGGGGCAAATACGCCTTGGTGGAACGAGCAAAACCTTCTCGACTATTACTACTGGCAAGCCCAACACAACATGCTTGCTGTTGGCTTTGGCCGCTTTGTGCTCACGCCAATTTGGGGAAATCAAAAATCTGATCCTATCTGGATCGATGCCACGCCGGATCATCAAGAAGAATACCTCGACCGCGCCCGGTCGTTCTGGTGGCACGTTGAAAACCAAGAGCCGCCTGTTGATCCTGCTGGTGGCGAAGAAGTCTCTATCTCTTTCGATGATATGCGTACCGTCGATATGCAAGGCAACAATGCTTGGGCAACGATGGCCGGCAGCTACGTTGAGCATGAAGCCAACGCCAAAAGCTTCGAAGAAGCCAAGAAGGGCTTGAAAGATCTCGTACCCGCTGACGCTCGCCTTGCCCACGGCTACGGCATCGAAATCAAACGCAACAAGCGCGGTGCGCTCACCATCAAACAAATGGAGGCCCAGCATGACGCAGCCTGAGTTTTCCTTTGAAGTGCCGCGAGGCAAGACCGACACCAGCGTTGAGGCTGCAATAAAGATAAATCCTCACGCACCGACCCTGAGAAGCCTTGTTTACCAGCTTATCAGTACGGCCCCCAACGGCCTGACAACCACTGAAATCGCAGATCAATCAGGCCGCAACTACCGGGGCATTCAGCCTCGCACGTCCGAACTCTACAAAAACGGCTTTATTCAAGACAGCGGCGACCGCCGCCGCAATGAATACGGCAACAATGAAATCGTCTGGATCACAGGAGGTAATAATGACCAGTAACACCAAAATTTGGGACGCGGTAAAAAACACCGACCCGCATCACGTCAAATCCGTACAGCAGCGCGGCGGTTTTTCCGCCATCGATGCCCAATACACCATACAACGCGCAACAGAGCAGTTTGGCCCGGTCGGCCAAGGGTGGGGCTACGATGTAGAATATGACTACAAGCAGCTTCCGGGCGATGTTTGCCTGATCTTTGCTTACGTCACCGTCTGGCATGGCAGCCGGGAAAACAAATACGGCCCTATTGCCGGCTGCAATCCGTTGCTGGACGCCAAAAAGCGCGTTGACGACGACGCCGCAAAAAAAGCCCTGACCGACGCGCTCACAAAAGCGTTATCGCACCTTGGCTTTTCCGCTGACGTGTTTCTCGGCATGTACGACGATAACAAGTACGTCCAAGCCATGCGCGTCAAATACACCGCTGACAAAGAAGCCGACAGCAAAGACGCTGCGGACGGCATCATCATCGGTGTCCGCGACACCTCGACCCTCGAAGAATACGAGGCATACAAAAACAGCGTGATCGGTGAAATCGCTGCGCTTCCGCAAGGCTTTGCATCCAAAGTGCAACAAGCCTTTGCAGAGCATAAGAAAACCATCCAACCCCAAGCCGCTGAATAGGAGCAACTATGTCTAGTGTAAACAAAGTCATTCTCGTTGGTAACGTCGGGCAGGATCCCGAGATCCGCACCACCCAAAACGGCACCAAAATTGGCAACTTGTCGATTGCCACGTCCGAAGTCTGGAAAGACAAGGACAACGGCGAGAAAAAAGAAAAAACTGAATGGCACCGGGTCGTTGTGTTTGACGCCCAAATTGCCGATGTGGTCGAAAAGTACGTCAAAAAGGGCGACAAGCTCTATCTCGAAGGCGCCATGCAGACGCGCAAATGGACCGACAAAGAAGGCAACGACAAATACACCACTGAAGTCGTGATGCAACGGTTCACCAGCAAACTCGTCATGCTGGGGTCTAAATCAGCCGGAAATGGCAGCAAGCCAAACAACGATCCTGAGCCATCCAGCAATGACGACAGCGATCCGCTCCCAGGTGACGATATTCCTTGGTGACAACGTGGCGGCGGGGCAACCCGTCGCCTTTTTTTTTGGAAGATAAAATGAATACTAAAATCAACGATATGCGAACATTAATGAATTACCACAAATCCGCTCTGACAGATCAAGAAATTGCAGATCGTATGCGTCACCGCAACATAAAGTGGGTAAAGGAGACGCGAGGTTTTCTGGAACTTCCAGAAAATTTTCAGTTTCCTACGAG
>JAFMCK010000310.1 GCA_017857825.1 Rhodospirillales bacterium | reverse complement strand
GATGCGCAGGTTCGGATCGATACCCGTGCCGCACAGTTTCATCCGGGCATGGTCGACGGCTTGTCGGTGCTGCCGCTGCATCAATACCGGACCGAAAGCACAGCGTTGGTGCGCTGGCAGCCGGGCACACAATTTCACCGGCACAGTCACGCGGGCGGTGAAGAAGTCTTTGTGCTCGAAGGGACCTTTCAAGACGAGGCCGGCGACTACCCTGCCGGCACCTGGCTGCGTAGCCCGCACGGCAGCATCCACAAACCGTGGTCAGACGAAGGCTGCCTGATCTTGGTGAAAGTCGGCCACCTTCTTGAAGAAAACGGCACTCTCGGCGCCCCCAAGGTCGACGCCGCCTAATCTCATTGCAGACACGCCCGCCTTAGTGTCTGGTTGCGCTATGACCAAGGGATGCTTCGTGTATGTTCTGGGCACGCGAACCGATGCTGGTGCGCGCAGCTATATCGGCTGGAGTACGGATTTAGATAAACGCTTAGCGGCGCACAATTCCGGCCGCGGCGCGAAATCGACCCGGGGCCGGACGTGGCAACTGTTGTATGCCGAACGCTACCTGACCCGCACCGACGCCATGAGCCGCGAATGGCATCTCAAGCGTGATCGCGCGTTCCGCAAAACATTGTTGGCAAACTGCTTTGAATAGCCGCGCCAGTCTGGCATCAAGGGCTGCACACGCGCACACTTAAACGACATATCGAGCACACATTGACCTCGCCCGCCGCAGCCAAAGACATCTTAAAATCCGTTTTCGGCTTTGCCGATTTCAGACCAGGCCAGCAAGACATTATGGATCATCTGTTGGGCGGCGAGAACGTGCTCGCGGTGATGCCGACCGGGTCTGGCAAGTCACTGTGTTACCAAGTGCCGGGGATTATTTTAGACCGCCTGACCGTGGTGATCTCGCCGTTGGTTGCGTTGATGGACGATCAAGTCAGTGCATTGCAATCGTTGGGCGTCGCCGCCGAATGTATCCACTCCGGCAAAACCCGGGACGCCAACGTTGTTGCATGGCGCGCGGTGCAGAGCGGCACATGCCCGATCTTGTACCTATCACCGGAACGCTTAATGACCGAGCGTATGCTGTCAGCCATCGGCAACCTAAACCCGGCGATGTTCGTGGTCGACGAGGCGCACTGCATTTCCAAATGGGGTGCCAACTTTCGCCCCGAATATGAATCGCTCAGCGCACTCAAAGATCGTTTTCCGGATGCGACGCTGGCGGCGTTCACCGCGACCGCCGACGAAGCAACGCGCCGCGATATCGCAGGCAAATTGTTCAGCGGCCACGGCAAGACCATCGTGCACGGCTTTGATCGCCCGAACCTATATTTGGCCGTTGCCCCGAAAACCACATGGAAAAAGCAATTGTTGACGTTTGTCGAATCGCGGCGCGGGCAACCCGGTGTCGTGTATTGTCTGTCGCGCCGACTGACAGAGGAAGTCAGCGCATTCCTCAATCATAATGACATCCGTGCCCTGCCCTATCACGCCGGCCTCGGCCCCGAACAACGGCGCGAGAACCAGGAAATATTTATGGCCGAAGACGGCATCGTCATGGTGGCGACGATCGCGTTCGGCATGGGCATCGACAAGCCCGACATTCGCTATGTGTTTCACACCAACCTGCCCAGCAGCATGGAAGCGTACTATCAGGAAATCGGCCGCGCCGGCCGCGACGGCGCCCCGGCTGATGTCAGTTTAATTTATGGCCTGGACGACATCCGCATGCGCCGCCGCTTCATCGACGAAGACGGCGCCGAACAAGCGCACAAGTTTCGAGAACACAAACGTCTGGATGCCTTGCTGGCGTATTGTGAAGCGACCGAATGCCGACGGGTCACGCTGCTTTCTTATTTTGACGAAGCCACCCAGCCCTGCGGCAATTGCGACAACTGCCTGTATCCGCCGACCGTGATCGATGCGACGGCCGCCGCCAAAGACGTGTTCAACGTCGCCATCGCGACCGGCCAAGCGTTCGGCGCTGCGCACTTGATCGATGTGCTGCGCGGCACCAAGACCGCGAAGGTCGAAGAGCGCAACCACGATGCGCTGCCGCATTTTGGCGCGGGTGCGCATCAGTCTAAGCCGTATTGGCAGGGTTTTATCCGCCAAGCCGTGGCGGGTGGATTTATGTATATCGATATCGAAAACTATGGCCGGCTCCGGCTCACCAAACGGGCCGAACACGTGCTGGCGGGTGCCGAGCGGTTTTCGATGCGTGAAGAAACCGAGGCGGATATCAAAGCCGCCAAGCCCGGCAAAAAGCCGCTGCGCGAGCTCAATGCGGAAGACAACGATCTGTTCGCCGAACTGAAAAACCTCCGTCGCCAACTCGCAAAAGAACGCAACGTGCCGGCATACGTGATCTTCCCCGACGCCACTCTCAGTGAAATGGCCGCACATCGTCCCAGCAGCCTCAATGCGCTGGCAACCATCAACGGAGTCGGCCCGAAAAAACTCGATCAATACGGCGCGGTGTTTTTACAGGTGATCAGCGCGGCGCGCGCCTAAGACTGTTTGCGCAGCCAGCCCGGCAACATTGCCCCAAATCGTTACGGGGCAATTTTTCCAAGTGCCAAGAATACGACCGTCGCCCCCAAGATGACGACAAAACACATGAATGAAAGCAGAAGGTAGCGGTGCCAATTGCCTTCGCTGCGTGATTTTATCGCGCGGATCTGTTTGAAATAAGAAGAGAAAAATGTCTCCATGCGATCAATTTTTGTAATCTCGTTGTGCATCCAAAACTGATAAATGATCAGTGTAAAAATGACCGCGCAGCATAAAATAATAGAAATACCCATGAATTTCTGGGTCAGCGCCGGCCCCGCATTGATGAACCCGGCAATAAAAACGATCCCGAGATAAGTCAAAAGCGTCGCCCCAACGGTTTTCCATTGGTGTCCCTTCACAAACTGGAGGGTTTCGGTCGACTCGCGATACAGAAGCTGAATTTCAGCGTGTGTCTGCGGATCAAGCGCAGACGGGCTCAACACATCGCCATCATCGTCACTCGGATCGAGATCTTTCGCGATGTCACCCTCCGCAGATTAAATAATCATCGGTACGCTATATGGGTAAAAAGTTTGGATTAAGAAGTGATTACAATGACAGGATCGAAATATACGCACGCGAAACGCATTCGCGTACTTTGAGCGATCTCAAATTTGATTTATCAGCGAAGTTTGTGGCAATCAACTTCTCTCACGATAGTGTCCCATCCCGTGGTGTATGAGGCGGCCTAACGCCTGTCTCCGACG
>JAFMCK010000046.1 GCA_017857825.1 Rhodospirillales bacterium | reverse complement strand
ATTGCCGATTACGGCCCGGCCTTCACCTTCGGGCCCCTCAAACTGGACGCGGCCTTGAAACGGAAAAGCTTCCTCAGCGGGGTCAACGATCTGCATAATATGGCCGCGGACACCATGGTGCGCATAAGCGTTAATCGCGATCCGCACGTCATCTAATGGTGTCAGAAAATCGCTGAACAACACTAAGCGCGCATGACGGGGCAACATTTCAAACTTCGGCAGACCAACATCAGGCAGGCGACCTTTTTCAATCTCGGTCCACAATTGTGCCAGCGCGTGGCGACCGGCACTCGGCGGTGCGCCAGTACCCAGCAACGCCACATGCTCGCCACCTTTGATCAGCAGCGAAGCCAGCGCCATCAACAATAAGTCAGCGCGCGAACGCTTATCGCTCTGCTCGGGATCTGAACTGAACACCATGGATGGCGAGCCGTCGCGCCATAACCAAACGCTTTGCGCGGCCTCCCACTCGGTTTCCCGAATGAACACCGGATCGCTTTTCGCCGATTGCCGCCAATCGATCCGCTGCACGGAATCGCCGCTTTCATAGCGACGGAACTGCCAAAACGTTTCGCCTTGGCCGACACGCCGGCGCCCATGCACCCCTTGCGAGACTGTGTTGGCAACCCGCTCAGCCGCCACCATCAAAGGCGGCAAGCCGGCGGCCAACGCCTCGGCGCGGTGGTGTGATTGCAGAGCGTGGTCAGCCATTCAGTGCTACCCTATGCGTGCTGCAAGCGCGTCGATAATCTCCTCAAGCGTCACCCCTTCGGCGCGGGCCGCAAACGTCAGCGCCATACGGTGGCGCAAGATCGGCTGCGCCAGGGCCAGCACGTCATCAATCGATGGCGCCATGCGCCCCTCGATCACGGCGCGCGCACGCACGCCCAACATCAACGCCTGCGAGGCGCGCGGCCCCGGCCCCCAAGACACGTTGGCCTGCACGGTCGCCAGATCAGAGGTTTCCGGGCGTCCGGCACGGACCAAGGTCAGGATCGCCTCGGCCACGGACTCGCCGACCGGCACCGAACGCACCAAGCGTTGTGCTGCCATCAACGTTTCCGGATCCATTACTTGGCCGGGTTTGACGTCTTCGTTGCCGGTGGTCTTGATTAAAATGTTCCGTTCAGCCTCAAGATCAGGATACTCGACGTTCACCTGCATAAAGAAACGGTCGAGCTGGGCTTCGGGCAGCGGATATGTGCCTTCTTGTTCGAGCGGGTTTTGCGTCGCCAACACGTGGAACGGTTTTGGCAGGTCGTAATATTGACCGGCGACCGAGACACGCTTTTCCTGCATCGCCTGCAACAACGCAGACTGGGTGCGCGGGCTGGCGCGGTTAATTTCGTCGGCCATTAACAACTGCGCGAACACCGGTCCTTTGATAAAGCGGAAGCCGCGGCGTCCGCCTTCGGCTTCTTCGAGGACTTCCGAGCCCAGAATATCTGCCGGCATCAAATCAGGCGTAAACTGCACGCGTTTATCATCAAGGCCAAATACGGTGCCCAGCGTTTCCACCAGTCGCGTCTTACCCAGGCCCGGCACACCGATCAGCAATACGTGGCCGCCCGCGAGCAGCGTCACCATGCTTTCTTCGACGACCTGTTCTTGACCAAAAATCGCTTGTCCGACGGCAGCACGGGCCGCCGTCATTTTTTCCGCCAAGGCTTCGATTTCCGCAACGGGGCTTTGGCCTGCCCGACCGTTCGGACTATCTTTGTCTTCAGGACTTGCAGTCAATGTCACCTTGTTGCCTCCTGGGCTGGTTGAAAGAGAAGCGTAACGGATGACCGATACACCCGAAAAGCTCGAAAATATGACACTTGGTGATGCCCGGACCCAACCCGGGACGTCACCGTGTCCGCCGCCCGCCGGTATGACCCCTAAAAAGGGCCAACATGTGATCGGCGAGATCGATATGCGCATCGCGTCCGATGGCACTTGGTTTTATATGGGGACGCCGATTACGCGTAACAGCCTCGTAAACTTATTTTCTACCGTTATCCACCGAGATGCCGACGGTGCCTACTGGCTTATTACGCCTGCCGAAATGGCGCGGATCAAGGTAGAAGATGCGCCATTTTTAGCCGTGGAACTCAACGTCACAAATGACGATGACGTGAACACCCTCAATTTTCGCACCAATAGCGGCCGCTGGGTCGCCGCAGACGCCGCCCATCCGATCCGAGTCGACATTGATCCGGACACACATCAGCCCCGCCCCTACCTGCAAGTTGCCGAAGACGGCACCGAAGCCCGCATCAACCGCGCCGTATTTTACGAACTTGTAGAGATGGCCGAACAAGCCGATATCAATGGTGAGGCGGTGCTCAAACTGGCCAGTGGCGGCGCCACGTTTATCCTTGGCCCAGCAACGGAGGACACATGAATCGCACGCAGATCACGGATCGGATCGGCAATGCGGCCCGCGAAATCGGGGTCCGCTCGTCGCGGGGCGATCATGATCTAAACCCAGGCATGGTACCATTGAGCGAGCTTCGCCAAGCCGCTGTCCTCGTGCCCGTGGTCGAGCGTGCGGACGCACTGACGTTGATGCTGACCCAGCGCACCGATCATTTGAACGACCATCCGGGCCAGATCAGCTTTCCGGGTGGACGAATCGAAGCTGCCGACACGTCCCCCGAAGACGCTGCATTACGCGAAGCCGAAGAAGAAGTCGGCTTAATCCGTGATCACGTTGAGGTGATCGGCAGGCTCGATCAATACGTGACCCGCACCGGCTTTTCTGTAACCCCGGTGGTCGGCTTGGTGAACCCGGCGTATACTATACAACCGGACCCGTTTGAGGTCGCGGAAGTGTTCGAAGTGCCGCTAGCGTTTTTATTGGACCCCGCCAACCATCGCCGCGATTCGCGGATATACAAAGGCACAAAGCGGGAATTTTACGCGATGCCTTATGGCGAGTATTACATTTGGGGTGCGACGGCAGGCATGATTCGAAATCTTTATGACGTGCTGGCAACGAACGAGGATTAAATAATGGGACGACTCTTGCTGACATATATATTGCCGCTGATCTTTCCATTGTTGGTCTATTTGGCCTGGAACGCTTATGCGCGCAGCAAGGCGAAACGTTCCGGTGGCGTGCCACCAAGCCTGGAACGCGGCCCGATCTTCTGGGCGATCGTCGCCGGCTTTATTCTGCTAACCGCCTCACTGTTGACGTTTGCCGTGATCGGCGGCGATGCGCCCGACTCAGGCCAATACGTCGGGCCCCGCTATGAGGACGGCAAGATCATCCCGCCAACTTATATCCCGGACCCGAATAAATGATTTCGATGCTGGCGAGCCAGGAACCGACCGGTAAATTAGGGCCGGAACCCTGGCTGACAGCACCTGAAACCGTCCGCGTGGTCACTGCCCTGCAACGCGACGGTGCGGATGTACGATTCGTCGGCGGCTGCGTACGCGATGCCCTAGCCCACAAGCACGTTTCCGACATCGATATCGGCACTCCCGACCTGCCGGACCGGGTGACAGCGCTATTGGCGGCAGACGGCATTAAAACCGTGCCGACTGGAATCGACCACGGCACCGTGACCGCCGTGATCGACAAGCGAACGTTTGAGATCACAACGCTGCGCCGCGATGTTGAAACAGATGGCCGGCGCGCCGTGGTTGCGTATACAGATGACTGGATCGTCGATTCATCCAGACGGGATTTCACCATCAACGCTTTGTCAGCGACACCGAACGGCGACGTTTATGATTATCACAACGGCATTCCTGATTTGGCGCACGGCAAAGTACAATTTATCGGCCGCGCCGACGCGCGCATCGAAGAAGACCATTTGCGGATTCTTCGATATTTTAGATTTTACGGCCATTACGGTCGCCCGCCGGCAGACGTCGCCGCTTTTAATGCGTGCCGCAAACATGCAGATAAACTGCACGAGATTTCCGCCGAACGCATCCGCCATGAAATGTTGCGCATCTTGATGTCACCCGATCCTGCAGACGTGTTTTTGCTGATGAAGAATGCACATGTATTGGATGTAGTGCTGCCCGAAGCCGGCAATATCGGGCGCTTGCGTGCGACGGCATGGTTGAGCACACGGGCACTGGTGCTGGATGGCCTGCATGCAGACCCGATCCGTAGACTCGGTGCATCACTGAGGGCGGATACGGACGCCAGCGCTATCGGATCTCGGCTTAGACTCTCCAACAGGGAAAGTGACCGTCTCGTCAAAATGACCGAAATCGTGCATGCACTTCGTGAACCGCTCAGCGAAAACGCAACGCAGCGCTTGGTGCATGTGCATGGCGGCGAAGCCGTCGCCGACGCGACGATCCTGGCCTGGGCGGAACGCTTGGCGGAAGTCGCAAAATTACCCTCAGATGAGACCGCCGCGCGCCGCACGATGTTGGAAATTGCGCTCGCATGGAAATCCCCGACATTTCCCATCGATGGAAAGGACGCGCAGGCACTGGGTCTGGAACGCGGCCCCCAGATCGGCAAAGTGCTCCGCCAAGTCGAGAATTGGTGGGCGGCGGGCGATTTCAACGCAGACCGAGACGCGTGTCTGGCACAACTGCAAAAAGCCATTCAAGATATTAGAACGCAGAAAAAGCCAGGAAACGGACGGTAAAAGGACAACGGTAAATGACGGAACTTCGAGTGTGTTTTATCGGTGACAGCTTGGTGTTGGGCACGGGCGACGATGATTTTCTGGGATGGCCAGGCCGCATCATGCAGCGCGAGCGCGAGGCTGGGCACAACGTGACGCTCTATAACACCGGTATCCGCGGCGACACCACGACGATGATCGAACCGCGTTGGCGCGCCGAAGCCGAAGCCAGGCTACCCAAGGAAAACCCTGGTGCGCTGGTGTTTTCATTCGGCTGCAACGATATGGCGATGCAAAATGGCGAGCTACGCAACGCACCTGAAGTTGCCGTCGCCTCTGCCAGACGGATGATTTCAGAGGCGAAAGACTGGCTGCCGACCCTGTGGATCGGTCCGCCGCCGGTAAATGATGACGATATGCCGTTCTCGTCGGCACCTGGGCGAGAACGATTTTTATCATCAAGCCGAAATGTGCAGCTTTCAGATATGTTCCAGGACGTCGCAGCCGAGTTGGGAGTGCCGTATCTGGATTTGTTTTCACTGCTGGCCGCGAATTCGGAATGGCCGAAATTCTATGTGAAGGGCGACGGCGTACATCCGACCCGCGAAGGCTATGCCACCATCGCCGAACACATTATCGGCTGGGATGCGTGGAGAAAGTGGTTCGATGCCTGAAGAAAGCCCTGAAAACCCATCCAAACGCCTGTCGAACGGCGATTTGGATGCGCGATTGCGCGCACATATCCTGACACTGAGCGAAGCGCGCGGCGCGGGCAAAACCATCTGCCCGTCTGACGCCGCGCGGGCTGAACGTCCAGAAGATTGGAACAGCTTGATGAAGCCCGTACGCCGCGCCGCACAAACGCTGGCGCGCGAAGGCTTGATCGCAATTTATCGCAAAGGAAAGCCGGTCGACCCAGACAATTTCAAGGGGGTGATCCGGCTCGGGTTGCCGCCAGTTAAATAATTTTTATTCAGCAGGTTGAGACAACATCACGCCGGCACGCACGTCATTCATGATGCTATATGCCGCGTCGTCGAGTTTAAGACATGATAACGCCGCCAAATGTTGCTCGGGCATCACACGAATGACCCGCGCGCGAATATCCACAGCACACGGTTGTTTGTTTTTTTTGTACGTACGTTCGTCGGCAAGACCATCAATGCGGACCAAGGCCCCGGTCGGCATGATGCCGTGATCATCTTCCAGCAGGAATCCACCGAAGCTCCATTCCGCCGTTAAATACACACGGCCACCGACGCGTAAATATAATTGTGGAACTTCAAGCCGTTCGTAACGGCGACGCTCGCCCGCAGCAAATGCAATATTCCCCATATTGGCCCCCATACGCCAATCCCAGTAGAGATAATATTCACATGAAACTATAGACTATAACTGTGACGAATGTCACTCGTAAAAGAGGTACTTAATTTGGCACCCACACCTTACCTTGCATTAACGGTCGTGCGGTTCGATAGACGGTGCAGCTATTTGCGACGACACCAATGTTATCTGCCGTGACATCCGCATCAACGGGCAGCACGCCGGACGGGTTCGACAAACGCAGGTCGCCCGGTTGGGTGCGCATCAGACCGTGCGGTACGCTGCCTGGAATGCGGCATGCGACGCCTAAACACATGGCCCCAGTCAGCGGCAACACGCGGTGCACCTGCCCCATGGAGACGATGCGCGCCGCTAGGTCGTGACTGTCCGCATCGATCTTGGCGCCCGACATCGACATGCTGGCAATCGGTTTGCCTACAATCCCGATCTTCGGGTTGCCGGCAGCGGCCGTTTCAGGGCTTTCCGCAAGGCCCATGGCGACGGCGGCGACGCAGCGCACGGCTTCCAGTGCCTGCATAAACGCGGTATCGGCCTCGAGCTCGCCGACGGTTTCGGCTGCGGTCTTACCGAACCGTTCAGCGGCAACAAAAACGACAGCGTTTGAGGCATCGACCAAGCTCGCTTCGACCTTGCCGACACCGGGCACGTCGAGCACATCGAGCGCATTGCCGCTCGGCAGCAATTCGCCGGATGTCGCGCCGCCCGGGTCCAGATAATCGAGCCGGATCGCAGACCCGCTGCCGCCGACGCCCGGAATTTCAAAATCGCCCGCGGGCTGAAAGCCACCGTCCCGGACCTCGAATGTGGCATGATAAATTTTCTGCGTGTTGGTATTGAACACACGTAATGTAAAGCTGCCGTCCGCGTTCGCCGGCACCAGGCCGGTGTCGACCGCAAACGGACCGACGGCGGAGGACAAGTTACCGCAGGTCGCCGAATAATCGGCCTCGGGCTTATCGATCAACACCTGCGCGAAGGTGTAGTCGACATCGGCACCATCCACATCGGACAATCCAACCACAACCGCTTTCGAGACCGACGACACGCCGCCGCCCATGCCGTTCAATTGACGTCCGTAAGGGTCAGGACTGCCCAATGCTTCGACAAAGATCGGGTCACGTTCCGCGCGTGACGCGGGAATCCAATCGTCGCGAAAGAACACACCTTTCGATGTGCCGCCCCGCATGAAAATCGCTTCGTATGCTTTTTGATTCATACGCTGATGCTAGCGGGCGAATTTCTTGCAGGCAATCAAATCAAACGTTCGCGCCAATCAGCTCCGCCATTTCTGCCAGCAACACGTCGCGGCGTGCGGTGAGCGATACATAGACAAAGCGCATATCGGTACGTTGGCGCACCATACGGCCGGGGTACGGATGATATACCAACTCGGTCGAGGCGAACGCCGGCGAGGCGGTCGCAACCTGGAACGCATCTTCGATGGTGACGTCGACCAGCTTTAAGGCTGGGCTGTCGTCATCCGTGGTGATCTCGAACGGGACTTGGGCCAAGCGTAAAAAACCTGGCTTGTCGTCGGACGCGCGAAACCCGGCGATAAAATTATCAATGAAATCCTGCACCCGGTCGTCGTGGCTGACCTTGCCCGCGGGCCCATGCGGGTGCGAGTGCAGGTGCGCGGCACCCGTCGGATGATTGTGGTCGTGCGGGTGCGCATGGTCATGGGGATGCGCGTGCGTGTGTCCATCGTGGGGCATCGGATCCTCCTCAGAACGTTTTCGGCTTGTCGATGATGTGCTTGTGCGCACCCATCTTGCCGTTGGCCACCAAAGTACCAAGCACATCGACGATGACGCGGGTCGCGAACAAAGAGGTGATGTCAGAGGTATCGTAAGGCGGCGAAACCTCGACCACCTCAAGACCGCAAAGGCCCTCAGCCGCCACCTTGCCGACGAGCGATAGGATTTCACGGGGCAGGAACCCGCCCGGCTCTGGCCAACCGGTGCCGGGTACGAAGCCGCAATCGACGCAATCGATGTCAAAGCTCATGTACACCGCATCGACACCTTCCCAGGCGATGTCGAGGGCGATCTCGGCAACCTTATCGATGCCAAGCTCTTCAACATCGGACATCGAGATAATCGTGGTATCGCGTTTACGGGCTTCGACCACCGCTTCGCGCGGCACCTGCCAGCCGCCGATGCCGATCTGCACCAAATTCTTCGGATTGACGTTCGGCATGTTGGTAGCATGGAACCACGGCGTCGTGTGCATACGCTCGTCCAGGTCTTTTTCTTGAATGTCGGCGTGGCGATCAAAGTGGATGATGCCGATGTTTTTCGACGTGCATTCGGCGATCCCACGCACAGTCGGAAAACCGATCGAATGGTCGCCGCCGATGATGATCGGCATAGCACCTGACGAGAACACATGGCTCATCGCCTTGGTGATCTGATCAAAGGATTTTTCCAAGTTGGCCGGGATCGTAAACACATCGCCGGCATCGCACAGTGTCATCTGCTCGCGCAGATCGACGCCCATTTCATAGTTATAAGGCGTGTACAGCGCAGAAATCTTCCGCACGCCCTGCGGGCCGAAACGCGTACCCGGACGATACGTGGTGCCGCCGTCAAAGGGCACGCCTAAGATCGCCGCGTCATAGTTACCGACGAGTTTGACGTCTTCGATGTATGGGGCTTTTAGAAACGTGTTGATGCCGGCGTAGTGCGGCAACTCGCCCCGCGCAAACGTCGGGATCGATTTATCTTCGATGGACTCCGCGCCAGGAAGGCCAACCTTGAGCGCCCATTCGCGTTCCTTCGACCAGCCGTCGCCGGGCAGTTCAGCCTCTTTCTGAGCCGCCTGCCAGCCTTTCAGATGCATCTTGTCGAAGTCAGGATGGTGATGACGCTGTGCGCCCGGCAATTCTGCCCGATCCAGGCCAGCGATGCGGTGGCGGCGTTGATGCGGATCACGGTTCAGCATGGGTCGTTTCCTCTGTTGGTTTTGTCTGGAAGTGTGAAAGATCGATGTCCGCCGCATCTTCAAGCGGCAGGTCGTAAGTGATGGTTGCCCCGTATGCATCGGGTGCCTGCGGGTCCCATCGCGGCTTGTCGAAGACCAACAAGCGGGTGCCGAGGCGAAAACCTTCGTTCAGATCATGGGTGACCATGAAGATCGTCATCTCGCGGGACTTCCAGAGATTGAGCATGATCTCGTGCATGTCGGCGCGGGTGCCGGGATCAAGCGCGCCGAACGGCTCGTCCAACAACAGCACTTTCGGCTCGGCCAACAACGCCTGCGCAATCGCCAAGCGCTGCTGCACCCCGCCCGACAGGGATTTCGGATACAGATCACGTGCACGCGCAAGACCGACACCGCTGAGCATTTCTTCGACGCGTTCGAAAGCACGTTTCCGCGCCGCGCCGAACAAGCGACCAAAAAACTGCGAGGATTGAAACTCGAAAGCGGCGATCAGGTTCTCGGCGACGGTGAGGTGCGGAAACACCGAGTACCGTTGGAACACCACGCCCCGGTCCGCACCGGGTTCACCCGCCAGGGGTTCGCCGTCCAGATAAATTTCCCCTCGATCCGGAAATTCCTGGCTCAGCAGCATCCGTAGAAACGTCGACTTGCCGCATCCGGACGCGCCGACGACGGCGCAGAACTCGCCTTTGTCAATATCCAGATTGACGCGCTCAAGCACGCGCACATCGCCGTAGCCTTTGTGAACGTCCCGAACCGAAATAAGGCTCATAGCCCGCCCTCCTCGGCCTGCCATTTAAAGGCGCGGCGCGACAAATGCTTGAGCAGATAATCGATAACGAACGCAAGGATCGTAATCCAAATCACGTACGGCAAAATTACGTCCATCGCCAGATATCGCCGCACCAAAAAAATCCGATACCCAAGCCCATCGGTCGCTGCGATGGCTTCGGATGAAATAAGGAACAGCCACGCCGGCCCCAATGAGAGCCGAAGCGACGATATCAGGCGCGGCATCGCGTGGGGCAATGCGACGTGGGTCACGATCTGCCACGTGGACGCGCCCAGCGTCTGCGCTTTAATGAGAGTTTCGCTCGGCAACTGAGCCACATGGAGCGACAAATCGCGCACCATAAACGGCGCGATGCCGATCACGATCAGCACGACTTTAGCAAGTTCACCCAATCCAAACACGATAAATAGAATGGGCAAAACCGCCAGCGGCGGCACCATCGATAGCACCGCCACAAACGGCGCAAAGCCAGTCCGCACAAGCGGCAGCAATCCGATCGCAATCCCGAGCACCAGCCCGAGTGCGGTCGCAATCGCAAGGCCGATGCCCAAACGCTGCAAGCTGGCAGCCGTATCGGCCCAAAGAATGTAAATGCCTTTGCGCTTATCCGGCTCGAACGCCAGTCGATCAACTGCGTCGGCGATGCTGGCGAATGACGGCAAAAGCTTATCGTTAGGATTGGCATCCAACCGTGCATCGGATGCCAATATGTACGCCACCAACAGCAAGACGAACGGGAGCGCGCCCAAAATCAAGGACCCCGCCCCGCCCGCCTTACGGTTGATAAGCCGTTTCATTGCGATTTAAACCGACCGAGCCTTAAAGCTTGCCGTCGGCGGCCATCGACATGTAGCTGGGATCAAACCGCAACTTGATGTTGCCACTGTCGCCCAGCGTCTTGCCTTTGGGGAACGCCATGCCAACGAAATCCGGGCTGGTCGCACCCTCGCCCAAGATACCGTGCGTGAATAAGAACTTGCGCACCGCGTCCATGGTCTTAATCAGCTCAATCGAATTGGTGAATTCGACGGCGCTTTTCGGATCGTAGAACATTTTCGTGGTCGCGACTTGAGCGTCATAGCCGGCAAGATCGGTGCCGGACTTTTCGGCCATAAACGTGCGCGCCTTTTTACCTTCGGCGTCGTTCTTCATCATGATCGACATGGTTTCATACCAGGCGCCGACCAGGGCTTTACCAAAATCCGGGTTCTGGGCCAGGGTCTCGGTGTTGACCACCATCATGTCGATGATCTCGCCCGGGATATCCGCTGAGGTATAAAGCACTTTCGCCTTGGGCTCGGCAGCGACTTCTGACAGCAGCGGGTTCCAGGTGACCACCGCTTTGACGTCTTCGGTCTTGAACGCAGCGACGATGTCGGCATCCGACGTGTTAACGACGGTCAGGTCTTTTTCCGACATGCCGACGCTGTCGAGCGCACGGGCCAACAGTTAATGGGACACTGACAATTCGACCAAGTTCACCGACTGACCGGAGAGGTCTTTGATGCCGGAAGCCCCTTTCATGACGACGCCGTCGTTGCCGTTCGAAAAGTCGCCGACGATCAGCGCCGTTGAGTCGACGCCGCCACCTGCCGGGATCGACAAGCCGTCCATGTTGGTCATCACGCAGCCGTCAAACTTGCCAGCGGTGAATTGATTGATGCTCTCGATGTAATCGTTGATCTGAGTGACTTCGATGGTGATGCCGTACTTGTCGGCCCACTTTTTAACGATGCCCGCTTCGGCGGCGTAGGCCCAAGGCATCCAGCCGACATAAATCGACCACGCGATCTTGAAATCCTTCTTCGCCGCATGCGCGGTCGAGGTTACGAGCACCGCGGCCACCATCAAGGCGGCGACGAACCCTCTGCACAGAGTTCTTTTCATGGCTAAAGCCTCCTTCAAATGCGAGGAAGCCTGCTAAAATACGAACGTTCGTCCACGGCGGTCACAGACCCCACTCGCAGGTTATTCTCCCGGGATTTTGCCCCGCCGTGGCTCCCCCACCTGCCGGTTGAGGAGTGCATCTCTCGGACCAGTCACCGCGTGCGCGGTCGGAACCCTAGACGCCCTGCTTCGATAACCCGCGCAATTGCCATGCCAAATGGCGCGTGATCAAACATCGCGTTGAAAATCATATATTTTTTAGAAATGCACGACGGTCGGCGCATATGCTGCACCGACCGTTCGCTTAATTTTTAGACAGAAAAATTCATACTGACTAAACAATCATCAATCGCGCGGCCCAGCGAAGAACCAAATGATCACGCCCAAAAGCGGCAACAGCAAAATCAGAATGATCCAAAACACCTTTTGCCCGGTGGTCGCACGACTTCCGAGCGTTTTAATGATCGCATACACATCGGCGATCAAAATCAACAAGCCACCGAGGCCAATACCTTCTATACCCATATCGAGGTCCTTTATGTCCTTATTATCGAGGCATTACGTATGCCTTCACTCACGGCCACGCAACATCCGGCGGCAAGCTCATCAAGATCGCTTCCACATGACCGCCGGTCTTGAGACCAAAGATCGTGCCGCGGTCGTACAATAAATTAAACTCCACATAGCGACCCCGTTTGACGCGCTGCGCCTGCTTTTCTTCGGGCGTCCAAGGCAAGTTCATTTTGTCGCGGGCAATATCGGGATAGACTTGCACGAAAGCGCTGCCGACATCTTGGGTGAAGGCGAAGTCCGCTTCCCAGTCGCCCGTCCAATGGTTGTCATAAAATATCCCTCCGACGCCGCGCATCTCGCCCCGGTGCGGCAAATAAAAATACTCGTCGCACCATTTTTTAAAGCGTGGGTAAAAGTCATCGCCGTGCTTATCGCAGGCAGCTTGAAAGGCAGCGTGGAACCGCGCCGTCTCGGCATCATTCGGGAACACCGGCGTCAGATCGCCGCCGCCGCCGAACCAGCCCTGCGTGGTGACGATCATGCGGGTGTTCATGTGCGCAATCGGCACCAGCGGCGAGCGCGGGTGGATCACCACGGAAACCCCTGCGGCCCAGAATCTTGGATCTTTAACAGCACCCGGGATGCGGCCGCGGAACTCTTCTGAAAATTCGCCGTGCACGGTAGAGATATTGACGCCGGCCTTTTCAAAAACCCGACCCTCGCGCAGCACCGCCATGGTACCGCCGCCGCCACCGTCGCGTTCCCACGACGTGCGCTCGAACTTGGCCGGTGCGAAGTCACGATTGAGATCTTGTGCCTCGGCATCGTCTTCCAAGTCTTCTAAGCGCCCGCACAGGCGGTCACGGAGTTCCGCAAACCAGGCTTGTGCGCGCATTTTGTGGTCGTCGGCGAACAAGGTTCCGGTGACCTGATTGGTCGGCACCTCGCCTACGGCTTTTGTCGCGTGTTCGTTCATCTTCGCTCCCCACTCAAATCATTTTGGTATTATTTCTGAGCCGGGCAGCACGCGCAACTGACGAAGCGCCTCAAAAGCCGCAATTGCGCCGGCAACAGCAACATTCATAGAACGCAGACCGTCGGCCATCGGCAATTTGACGCGGGCATCGACGCTGTCATGCACATCGTCAGGCACACCCGCACTTTCACGACCCAGCAACAAAATATCGCCGGGCTGAAAGCGAAAATCCTGCAACAATGTCTCCGCTTTGGTCGTCAGCAGTACGGTTCGCCCACCGTATGCTTTGTCATTGAACGCCTGCCAGCTGGCGTGGCGAACCAAGGCAGCGCGCTCGGCATAATCCATCCCGGCGCGACGCATGCGCGAATCCGACAGCGCAAATCCGCAGGGTTCAATCACGTGCACCTGCATGCCGAAACATGCGCCGGTCCGAATCAGATTGCCGGTGTTTTGTGGAATATCCGGCTCAAATAAGGCAAAGGCGATCGGTGCGCCGTTGGGCTCGGTCATTTCAGGGTCCTTAGGCGTGCTGGTTGATCCCAAATTTGGACCGTAAAACCTTGCAACGGCTGGATCGTCAAGTATAACAATCGCGCGTGTTTGGCGAGAATAAACACAACAATGTTTCGTTTCGCTAACCTCGCACGCTTGAACTTGTGGCGTTTGCGCCAATATGACTTTGACATAATCAGAAATCCAATGCGGGTGAGCGCGTGGGAGGCCTGATAACGGTGACACGGACACGACTCACAGCTTCGGCGGTGATCGACAGATGGTCAATCGAGGGGAATTTCAATGAGCGATACCGCACACGCGGGCCAACCCACGCAAAACGCAGAAATCGACGAGCAGACACGCCGCGATTTCTTGCTTTGGAGCACAATCGCCGTCGGCGCCGCAGGCGCCGCACTGGCCGTCTGGCCGTTCATCGATCAGATGAATCCAGCCGCAGACACGCTGGCACTTGCGTCAACCGAAGTTGATCTGTCGAAGATCGACGTCGGCCAAAGCATCACAGTGATGTGGCGCGGAAAGCCTGTATTCATTCGCCACCGTACCGAAGAAGAAATTGCCGAGGCGAGAGATGTCGACATGGCAGCGCTGCCCGACCCGGAAAAGGATGCTGCACGCGTCCAGCAGCCGGAATGGCTGATCATGGTCGGTGTTTGCACACACCTCGGTTGCATTCCTTTGGGCCAAAAAGAAGGCGACACCAAAGGTGACTTCGGTGGCTGGTTCTGCCCGTGCCATGGCTCGCACTACGACACGTCGGGTCGTATCCGCAAGGGTCCGGCACCAACCAACCTGCCCATTCCGGGCTACAGTTTCCTCGACGACAATTCCGTCCGGATCGGGTAAGGGAGAGAAATTATGAGTGGTTCCTCGAACTTCCAATCAAACAGCAAGATCGTTAACTGGATCGAATATCGGTTGCCGGTCTTTTCGTTCATGGATGCGCAGCTTAATCAGTATCCGACCCCTAAAAACCTGAACTATTTCTGGAACTTCGGCTCGCTCGCCGGCATCGTTCTGGTCATCATGATTGTCTCAGGCATCACGCTCGCGATGCATTACGCACCGACCGAAGCAGAAGCATTCACCTCGGTCGAACGGATCATGCGCGACGTTAACTTCGGCTGGTTGATCCGCTACATTCACGTGAACGGCGCCAGCATGTTCTTTATTGTTGTGTTTATTCACATGTTCCGGGGTCTGTACTACGGATCGTACAAGGCACCGCGGGAAATTTTGTGGATCATCGGTGTCTTCATTCTGCTTGCCATGATGGCAACCGCATTCATGGGGTATGTGCTGCCTTGGGGCCAAATGAGCTTTTGGGGCGCCACCGTGATCACCAACCTGTTCTCGGCAATCCCATTGGTCGGTGAATCGATTGTGCAACTGCTTTGGGGCGGTTTCGTTGTCGGCGAGCCGACGCTGAAGCGGTTCTTCGCGCTGCACTATCTGTTGCCATTCGTGATTGTTGGGCTTGTGTTCATGCACCTATGGGCGCTGCACATGCATCATTCCAACAACCCGACGGGCGTCGATATCAAAGACGAAAAGCAAGACACCATCCCGTTCCATCCGTACTACACCATCAAAGACATTTACGGCTTGGGGGTTTTGTTGTTGATCTTCGCGTTCTTTGTCTTTTTCGCACCGAACTACTTCGGTCATCCGGACAACTACATTCAAGCGAACGCATTGGTAACCCCTGCGCACATCGTGCCGGAATGGTACTTCTTGCCGTTCTACGCAATCCTGCGGGCGTTCACGAACGACTACGTGATCTACAGTTGGTTCTTGCAGTGGTTCATGTCGGCCAAGCTCGCCGGCGTGATCGCAATGTTCGCATCGATCTTAGTCCTGTTACTGTTGCCATGGCTTGACCGCTCGCGGGTACGCTCGGCCAAATACCGCCCGGTGTACAAGTTGTTCTTTTGGCTGTTCGTGATCGACTGCCTTATCTTGGGCTGGGTCGGCGGTCAGCCAGCTGAAGGCACCTTGGTGCTGATCGGCCAGATTTCGACGACTTGGTACTTTGCACACCTGTTGGTGTTCATCCCAATCATCGGCATTCTTGAGCGTCCGAAACCGTTGCCCGATAGCATCGCGGCATCGGTGATGGGTTCTCATGCACCTCAGGCGGCGGAGTAAGACCATGAAAACGATAAAAACGCTTAGCGCAGCAGCGCTCGCAATCGGTGTCATGGGCGGCGTCATGATTGGTGGCAATGCCCAAGCAGCCGTCGGCGGCCCAAAGCCGCCGTCGCTGGACTGGTCGTTCAACGGCATCTTCGGCACCTATGACCGCGCGGCTCTACAACGTGGCTTCCAAGTGTTCAAGACTGTCTGCGCAAGCTGCCATTCCATGAACCTCATGGCGTTCCGTAATTTGGAAGCTCTTGGCTACAACGAAGACGAAGTGAAAGCGATTGCCGCCGAATACGAGGTTCAAGCGGGCCCGAACGACGATGGTGACATGTTCATGCGTCCGGCAACTCCGGCCGACCATTGGCCGGCACCATTCGCCAATGATAAGATCGCCGCAATTTCCAACGGCGGCGCTATTCCGCCAGATCTCTCGTTAATCAACAAAGCACGTGCTTCCGGTGGTGACTCCGCAATCCGCGCATCGCTGCTGCAACCGGGCGGGTTCCCGCTTGGGGCTGACTACATACATGGCTTGCTGACCGGCTATAAAGAAGAAGCGCCGGCAGACTTCAGCCTCCCAGCCGGCAAATATTACAATGAATACTATCCAGGCCATGCCATTGCGATGGCACCGCCGCTGTACCCCGATGGGGTCGAGTATGCGGACGGTACGCAAGCCTCCGTTGACCAACAGGCACATGACGTTGCCGTGTTCTTGAACTGGGTTTCCGAGCCTGAGCTCGAACAGCGGAAGAATCTCGGCATCAAAGTGATGCTGTTCTTGCTGGTGTTGACGGCGATGCTATACGCACTGAAACGGAAAATCTGGGCGAACGTTCATTAACGAACAGCCGGCCAGCTTAAACGACAAAACGCCCCGATCAATGATCGGGGCGTTTTTGTTTTCATCGCACGCGCCGCAGGTTATTCGGAAGCGACCATACCACGCGCGATATTTAAGAGTTGGTCGGCATAGACGAACTCTTTCTCGGCACAGCGCTGCTCAGCCAAAGCAATGATACTGTCGAAAACTTTGGCCGACTTGTCACCAATTGCGGGTTGGTCCGCGCGTGCCGATTTGGCATCTTCAAGCGCTTGTTTGCACTGAGCCGGTGTCGAGATCATCGAGGCGGACACGGAGGATGCTTGCACAACAGCAAACGCGAATAGCGCCGCTGACGCGAACAGAATGGTCTTCGATTTCATTTTACTGATCCTAGAAGTGCGGCACCGACCCATCAGCGCCTGGTCGCGGCTTTGCCTGCGACGTCAGCGACGAATATATACCGATTATGGATCGGCGCAATCTGAATCAGAAGCCAAACAAAAAATGTGATTGCGTAGCGAAAGCAGGTTAGTCGACAATGAAAAGTTTCGCGCCCACTTTGGTCTTTGAGCGATGTGGCGCGTCACCGAAGTCCGAAACCTGATAACTCATTCCCGGCGTCATCACGACGCTCCGTCCGTCCTTCAACTCGCTGGTCAACTGACCTTCCAAAACATACAAAATATGGCCCCGGTCACACCAATGGTCCGCGAGATAACCCGGTGAGTACTCAACGACTCGGATCCGAATATCGCCGACTTCTAAGGTGCGCCATTCGGCATATCCGGTTTCGCCCGGATATCTGACCGGTTCGACCGAAGACCAATCGGTCAACGTGAATGGCAGCGTGGGTATCTTCATATGCTTTGCTCCAACTCAGGTCTTGGGATCGGCCCAGGCGCTGTAGTTTTTAAATTTTTCCAGCACCACTTCCATCTCGCCGACCGTCAAAAGGTTCGGCTTTCCGACCGCAAGTGCTTTCAAATACTGCTCGGCCAGGGTTTCAATCTCGACGGCACGCTTAAATGCATCTTCGATGTCGCGGCCCATTACCAGCATCCCATGGTTTGCCATCAAGCAGGCAAGTCGGCCATCTAAAGCCTCTAAAACTGCGTCCGCCAACCTCTCGGTGCCGAAT
>JAFMCK010000309.1 GCA_017857825.1 Rhodospirillales bacterium | reverse complement strand
CGCCGGGGTTCAATGTGGCGTCGGAGCGGCCAAAGATAATGATGCCATCATGCTCGGTCAGCATGATGTAGTCGCCATGGGTCCAGACGTTCGGAAACATTTCGAAGTAAGCATTTTTGAAGCGCGCATCGTCGGGATCATTTAAAAACCCCAACGGTACGGACGGGAACGGTTTGGTGCAGACAAGCTCGCCTTTGCTGCTCTGCATGGGGTGGCCTTCATCGTCAAAGACTTCGACCGCCATGCCTAAGAAGCGCGCCTGGATTTCCCCCCGCCACACGGGTCGGGTCGGATCGCCACCGCAGAAACATCCCATCAAATCGGTGCCGCCGGAAAATGACACCAGATGCACATCCGGTTTGATCGCGTCATAGACGTAATCAAAGCCTTCCGGCGCCAAGGGGGACCCGGTGGAAACGAATGTGCGGATACTTGAAACGCCATGGGCATCGCCGGGCCTAAGGTCGGCCTTGTTGAGTGCGTCGATGAACTTTGCGGAGGTGCCGAAGAAGGTGAACTTTTCCCGCTCCGCCAGCGCAAACAACGTGTTGCCCGACGGAAAAAACGGCGAGCCGTCGTACAGCATCAACGTCGCCCCCCAGGCGATGTTGGTGACCAGCCAGTTCCACATCATCCACCCACACGTGGTGAAAAAGAACACCCGGTCGCCGTCGCGGATGTCGCAATGGATCGGCTGCTCGGATGCGTGCTTTAACAACGTGCCGCCCTGACTGTGGACAATGCATTTCGGTGCGCCGGTGGTGCCGCTGGAAAACATAATATACAGCGGGTGCGCGAACGGCAGCTGTTGGAAGTCGATCTCGGTCGGTTGCAGGTGTTTGGTTGCGTCGCCGATGGTGACGGCATTTTGCAGCGGCCCGGTATCGGCGTCTTGGTCGCCGTACGGCAGCAGCACGCATGTCGCCAAGCTTGGGATTTGTTGGGCGATGGCGTTGGTCTTGGCGCGCACATCGTGGCGCTTGCCGTTGTACCAATAGCCATCTGTGCAAAACAGCACCTTCGGCTCGATCTGGCCGAAGCGGTCGAGTACGCCTTGCTCGCCGAAGTCCGGTGAGCACGAAGACCAAACCGCGCCGAGCGAGCTTGTCGCCAGCATCGCGATCACCGTTTCCGGCATGTTCGGTAAGTATCCTGCGACCCGGTCACCGACGCCGACGCCCATGCCTTTCAGCATTTGCGCGTACAGCGACACCTGATCGTAAACATCATTAAAGCTGAGCCGCCGCGTTACTTTGTCTTCGCCCTGAAACACCATCGCCTCGCCGCCGTCGCGCCGTCGCAGCAGGTTTTCCGCGAAGTTCAGCCGTGCGTCCGGATACCATTTTGCGCCCGGCATCTTGTCGCCGTCCACCAGCACGCGGTCGCCTTTGGTCTCGGCAATGATCTCGGCATAGTCCCAGACCGAGTCCCAAAATTTCTCCAACTCGGTCACCGAGAACTGCCAAAGTGCCCGGGTGTCGGTAAGGCTGACGCCCCAATCCGCTTCGACCTTGTGTTTGAATTCGGTGATCCGCGCCTCGTTGATCGTCGCTGCGCTGGGTTGCCAAAGTGGCCGCGGTTCTGTGCTCACCTGTTCCTCCTCCTGTTTATCAATCGGGCGCGTCTTTTGTGCGCGGCCCTGTGTCGTCCGTATTTTTGCCCCAAAACTGTCTGGCCTTGTCGCGGTGATCCGCGGTGACGTAATTCGAAATCGTCCGCCAGGCCATCCAAAACACCGCCGCATCATCCGTGAAGCCGAGCATCGCAATGATATCCGGGATCGCATCGGTGGGGATCACGAAATACGCCAACGCCGCCATCACCGTGACCCGCACAGAGGTTGGCGTCATCGGATCTTTGGCACAATAATACGCCGCCACCGCTTCATCCGAAAACGGTACGCGGCCCATGGTGCGGCGCGCCTTGTCGACAAAGCCTTCTTTGACGATGTCTTCGTTTTCTTCCGGTGTTCGGCTCACGTTGTCGCCACCTCGGTCTCTTGGTAAAACAGATGCAGTGTTTCATGGAGGATACTGATATGGACGTCACGGGTCACGCAGCGATCGTTACCGGCGCGGCATCGGGGTTGGGTGCGGCGACAGCACGCGCCCTGGCCGCGGCAGGCGCCAAAGTGGCGCTGCTGGACCTCAACGCCGAAGACGCCGGCACGCTTGCCGACGAGCTCGGCGGGGTCGCCATCGGCTGCGACGTCGCCAGCGCGGAAAGCGCCGAAGAAGCAATTGAAGCCGCCCGCGCGGCGCATGGTCCGGCGCGGATTTTGGTCAGTTGCGCCGGGATTGCGCCGCCGAAAAAAATCGTCGGGCGCGACGGCCCGCAGCCGCTGGATACCTTTGCCCGGGTTATCAACATCAACTTGATCGGCACGTTTAACGTGATGCGCTTGGCCGCCGCCGACATGGTCGGGCTAGACGCGCTAGACACCGGCGAGCGGGGCGTGATCATCAACACCTCGTCGATCGCCGCCTTCGAAGGGCAGATCGGGCAAGCCGCCTACGCGGCATCCAAAGGCGGCGTCGCGTCGATGACCTTGCCGGCGGCACGCGAGCTCGCGAAAAGCGGGGTCCGCGTATTGGCCATCGCACCGGGCATTTTCGGCACGCCGATGTTGTTCGGGCTGCCTGAAGACGTGCAAAAATCTTTGGGCGAGGGCGTGCCGTTTCCGTCGCGTCTGGGCGACCCTGCCGAGTATGCCAAGCTCGCCCTGCACATGATCGACAACGTCATGCTGAACGGCGAGGTGGTGCGCCTGGACGGCGCGCTGCGGATGCAGCCGATATGACGCGTGTGCGGCTTGCCGTCGCCTTCGCGGTGATCTGCGGGGCGATGGTAACACTGTCGATGCGGGCAGCACTGGCACAAACCACCGATTACACCTATCGCCCGAAAAGCGTATTCGGCGCCAGCGATGTGCGCGTCAAAGCGAATTCGCGGGTTTATCCATGGACCGCCGTCGGCCGTTTTAACAAGGCCGGTCGCGGGCATTGCACGGCGACCGTGGTCGCGCATCGCATCGTCGTCACCGCCGCGCATTGCCTGATCGATAAAAGCACCGGCGGGTATATGCCGCCCGACAGCCTGCATTTTGTCGCCGGCTGGGATCGGGGCGAGTATCTTTTTCATGCCGTCGCCACCGAACTGCACGTGGCCCCCGGCCATGACCCAAAGCGCAAGTCGACGGTGTCGGCCGTGGTTTATGATTGGGCGCTGATCGTGCTCGAAAAAGACCCGGTGCCGGTGACCGGCCTGCTGCGCCCGGTCGCCTATACCGAA
>JAFMCK010000308.1 GCA_017857825.1 Rhodospirillales bacterium | reverse complement strand
TATCAACAGCTTTCACAGCCGCACCACCCGGCGCGAAATCGAACGTGAAATTCCAAAGCTGGTGCGCAAAGGCAGCCTACCGGAACTTTTTGATTTGGTGGACAATGCCGAAAAGCGGCTCGAAGATCAGGATGGCTACGCCGATGCGGTCGACGAGTACATCGTCTGCGCCACCGAAATCGGTGAAATCGAGGAAGCGGGTTCCGAGTTGACCGACAAAGCGATCACCACGGGCCAAAAAACAGCGGCGATGATTTCATTGGTGACGACCATGATTGTGGTCACGATCACCTTCATCGCAGAAGTATTGTGAGGCGCCGATGAATATGCGTGTCGTTGTTTGGGGCTTGATCATCTTTGTGATGCTGCTGCTGGTGGCGTTACCGACGGTATTGTTTTTATCGTTCAGCATGCTGCCCGCCGTGGTCGCATTGATCGTCGACCGAACCGACGAAAAATCTGCAACATTCTGCGTTGGCGGCCTCAACCTATGTGGCGTTTTTCCGTATCTTTTGAGCCTTTGGCTGCAAGATAACAGCCTAGATCAATCGCTACGGCTATTGACGGACGTGTTCGTTTTGGCGGTGATCTATGGCGCCGCCGGCATGGGCTGGATGCTGTATCTTTCGTTGCCGCCGGTGATCGCCTCGTTCATTCAAGTGATGTCGCAACGCCGCCTGCAGCAATTGCGCGCGACACAAAAGACAATCATCGAAGAATGGGGCGAAGAGGTCATCCATGATGCCGACGTCGGCGACGTCTCGGCGCCGGTGGAGATGCCCCACGCACCCTCGGAACGCACCCAAGCCCCTGCCCCGGCTTAAATACACTTTGCTTGGCACACGACGACACGCCAAAAATGCCAAAAATGCCAAAAACGAATGAGCCGCCGGACATGCATCCGGCGGCTCTTCCGAGGACGATCGAAGACAACCCGGGGGGGGAGATGACGTTGGGGGGCTGGGTTGCCGCCGATCTTACTTTAGATACGGCCTGACTTTCTGGGCGGATCACCAGCGTTGATCATTTCTTTTATTTTTTTGAAACGTCCGTAATTTTTGCGCGGAATCCTTGACCGCACCCCCACAAAGCCGCACAGTCCGGGTCTTGAATGTTCCGCGGGGGGCCCTGATTGAGAGGGCTGAGATATCACCTGCTACGTGGCAAACGTGCCGCTGGCTCCGTGGTGACCCGTTGAACCTGATCCGGGTGACACCGGCGTAGGGACTGGAACCAGAACGTGAAAGCCGTTCTTCCACCTGAAGCCGTCCCGGGTCTCCATTGGTAATCGGAGGAGATCCCAGGATGAACGAAATTCGCAAACCCACCACCGGCGACGTGACACAAGGTCAGCTGCCGGCGTCTGAAAAAATTTACGTGCCCGGCAAACTGCTCGGCAACGTCGGCGTGCCGATGCGGCAAATTCATGTGCATGAAAGCGCCAACGAGCCGCCGCTGACGGTCTATGACACGTCAGGCATCTACACCGACCCGGCTGCCGAGATTAACGTCGAAGCCGGCCTGCCACGTATTCGCGAAGGCTGGATCATCGCCCGCGGCGACACCGAAGAATACACCGCCCGCCACGTGAAGCCCGAAGACAACGGCAATGTCGGCGAAGACAAGCTGGTGCCGGAATTCCCGAATCTGGCCAAGCCACGCCGCGCCAAAGCCGGCGTCAAATCGATCTCGCAACTGGCCTATGCGCGCCAGGGCATTATCACCCCGGAAATGGAATACATCGCCATTCGCGAAAACATTCTCCGCGAAGTGACGCCCGAGGAAGCCGCCAAGCTAAAAGCCGAGGCCGAGCGCTGGGGGGCAAATATTCCCGACGTGATGACGCCCGAATTCGTGCGCGACGAAGTTGCGCGCGGGCGTGCCATCATCCCCAACAACGTCAACCACCCGGAAACCGAGCCGATGATCATCGGCCGCAATTTCCTGGTCAAAATCAACGCCAACATCGGTAACTCGGCGGTGACCAGCTCGGTGGTCGACGAAGTTGATAAGATGGTGTGGGCAATCCGTTGGGGTGCCGACACGGTGATGGACCTATCGACCGGTCGCAACATCCACAACATTCGTGAATGGATCATCCGCAACTCGCCGGTGCCGATCGGCACGGTGCCGATCTATCAGGCCCTGGAAAAGGTCGAGCGCGCCGAAGACCTGACGTGGGAAATCTATCGCGACACCCTGATCGAACAGTGCGAACAAGGGGTCGATTATTTCACCATCCACGCCGGCATCCGCCTGCGCCACATCCACCTGACCGCTGACCGGGTTACCGGCATCGTCAGCCGTGGCGGCTCGATCATTTCGCAGTGGTGCTTGGCGCATCACAAGGAAAGCTTCCTGTACGAGAAGTTCGAAGACATCTGCGACATCATGGCGGCGTATGACGTCACCTACAGCTTGGGCGACGGCTTCCGGCCGGGCTCGGGCGCCGATGCCAACGACGCGGCACAGTTCGCCGAATTGGAAACGCTCGGCGAGCTGACCAAAGTCGGCTGGGAAAAAGACTGCCAGGTGATGATCGAAGGCCCCGGCCACGTGCCGATGCACAAGATCAAACACAACATGGAAAAGCAGTTGGAAATCTGCGGCGAAGCCCCCTTCTACACGCTTGGGCCGCTCGTCACCGACATCGCACCGGGCTATGACCACATTACGTCAGGCATCGGGGCTGCAATGATCGGCTGGTACGGTACGGCGATGCTATGTTATGTAACGCCGAAAGAACACTTGGGCCTGCCTGACCGCAACGACGTCAAAGAGGGCGTGATCACCTATAAGATCGCCGCCCATGCCGCCGACCTTGCCAAGGGCCATCCGGGCGCCGCTGCCCGCGACGATGCGCTCAGCCGCGCGCGCTTCCAGTTCCGTTGGGAAGACCAATTCAACCTGGCTCTCGACCCCGACCGGGCGCGTGACTTCCACGACCAGACGATGCCGAAAGAAGCGCATAAAACCGCGCACTTCTGTTCCATGTGCGGGCCGAAATTCTGCGCCATGGAAATCACCAACCTGGTGCGCGATTACGCCAAGGACGGCATGGAAGAAATGTCGAAGAAGTTTAAAGACGAAGGCGCTGAGCTTTATAAAGAAAGCTACAAAGACGATGCCAAAACCGCTGATGCGAGTGGCGACGACTAAGCCGAGCTAAAACATTTCACCAAGATCAAACCGGGCCCCATAAGGGCCCGGTTTTTTCTCGGCCTATGCCATCTCGCCCAAGTATGCGCCGTTATAGATCGCCAACTGTGATCACGCCGTTCGCAGAATTTCGAC
>JAFMCK010000307.1 GCA_017857825.1 Rhodospirillales bacterium | reverse complement strand
CATCTTGAGGCCAGCCCGCACCGCCGCCTCTGCAACCACCGGCCCCAAAGCATTCCGGCCGTCGACCATTGCCAGCGCCGCGGCCCGATGTTCCAACAACGGCACGGCCAGCGGATCAACCGCGCCGTTTGTCAGTCGTTGAATATAGGTCGACAGCCTTAACACGCCGTGCGTCGGGATGCCCATCATGTCGCCTTCGATCAGCACGCGGCTGACGCTGGCTGCATCGGCATCCCGCATGCCGGCGCCACATAACGCTTTGTTCGAAAGCGCGGTTAAATCTTCAACAGATATACGTTCGGTCAGGAGATGTCCTCATTTTTGCTTTAGCGCTGCACCTCGTTTAGGGCCCAGTTGTAGTCATACTCGTCTATGTTGCGGAACTTTTCCAGCATCGCTTTCAGCGGACCTTCAGCATACATCCGCAAATGCTCGAGCACACCTTGTTCGGAACCGCCAAAATCCGTCTGAAACCAGTCATAAATCGACGAGACAATAATCTCGTTGCCGTCCAGTCGAAGCCCGCGATCTGAATTGATATAGGCCTTGGCATTTTGCGTCAGGACCGCATCCATATCACCCGCGACATAAGCCCGATTGATCAAATCTGGACAGCCGACAGAGGCACAGTTCACGGCATAGTGCACCCGGTTGTCCTGCCAAATCGGCCGCAGAATTCGATGTTCAATATCATCCAGGCTGACCGGTGTGCCGGCAACTTCGATCAGTTTTTTGCCCCAAGGCCCATCAGCAAACAGACCTGGCGTGATGTCGATGTCGCGGATCGTCTCAACGGGATAGTGATCGAGGATCACCTTTACCGTCAGCGCATTATAGAGATTGATCCAAAACGCCTGCTGCTCGCCCCGATTCAAGGTCGCAACGGCGGTCGTCGACAACGCCTTCAAATATGCGTCTAACGCGCTCCGGTCTGCGTCAGAGACGCCACCATAGTCGACCCAGTTCAGTCCCTTCGGGTTATCTTCCACATAGGTTTTGAGGAATGCATCCCAGGCGCTGTGATCGCCCTGCAGCGTCGATGCCGGATCATGCGCCGTCCAAATTTTCCAAAGCTCAGACTTCGGGGCCGCATGCGCGGGCACCAGACTTAGCATCAAAAGTCCAATAACAGAGCTGATCAACGTCAACAATGTGCGTTTCGATCTCATCGGCCTACCTACAATTTTCAAATGACACAACGTCACCCCGAGACCGGCAACGCGGTCCGATATACGACCTGCTTAAGCGCGAAGCTCGATTTGATGCTGCTGACGCCAGGAAACTTGGTGAGGTGTCGCATCAAGAACCGTTCATACGCTTGGAGGTCACGGGTCACGACGCGCAGTAGATAGTCGCTGTCGCCGGTCATCAAATAACACTCCATCACTTCCGGGAGAGCACGAATGCTCTCTTCGAAAGTTTCCAACGCATGTTCGATTTGTTTTTCCAAGCTGACCATCACAAACACGCTGACCGGTAGGCAAACCGCTTCTTGGTCAACCAGGGCCGCATAACCCTTGATGACGCCATCGTCTTCGAGCGTACGGACCCGGCGCAAGCACGGTGATGGCGACAATCCGACGTCGTGGGCAAGCTCCACATTGCTTAACCGCGCGTTTGCCTGCAGCGCGGCAAGGATTTTCTGATCAATCGCATCTAGGGCTTTAGATGGCATAAATAACCTCAATCACATAATATTTTGAATGTTTATTGCTAAATCGTGACCTAAAGCAGATGGCTTCGCAATGACCTGTTTTCGTTGATCGGCTATAATGAGGCATCAATTTGGAGAATTTCATGGCCCCGCTCGATAACACGCCGATGACGAAAGCCGAAAAACTGCAGAGCCTCGAAGAGCTCGCGCAAAAAGTTTTGTGGTTGTCCACGTGGACCATCCACCATGCCAACTTCGTCCGTAAAAAAGTCGATGGGCTGAAGGTCGGCGGGCACCAGGCGTCATGCGCGTCCTCCGTCGCGATCCTGACCGCACTGTATATGTCGGCGCTGCGCCCGGAGGACCGTGTCGCGGTGAAGCCGCATGCGAGCCCGGTGTTTCATGCGATCCAATATTTGTTCGGTCATCAGACCCAGGAAAATCTTGAAAACTTCCGCGCCTTCGGCGGCGCGCAGAGCTATCCGTCTCGGACCAAAGATGCCGACGACGTGGATATCTCGACCGGCTCGGTCGGGATGGGACCGGCAATGACGGTATTTACATCGATGGTGCAGGATTATCTGCGCCGTCATAACGACAATGTCGCCGCGCGCGACGCCGGTCGCATGGTGGCGCTCGTCGGTGATGCGGAAATGGACGAAGGCAACATGTACGAAGCCCTTTGGGAGGGTTGGAAGCACGGCCTTCGCAATTGCTGGTGGATCGTCGACTATAACCGCCAAAGCTTGGACGGCGTCGTCCCCGATCAGATGTTTCGCCTGATCGACCGGGTATTCCGCACCACCGGCTGGAACGTGATCACCCTCAAATACGGCAAGCGGATGATGGCGGCGTTTGAAAAGCCCGGCGGCAAAACGCTGCGGCGCTGGATCAGCGAGTGCCCGAACGATCTGTATTCAGCGCTGACGTTCCGAGGTGGGGCGGCATGGCGCGTGCAGCTGACCAAAGACCTGAGCCACGATGCGGACACCATCCGCTTGATCGAAACCTATGGCGACGACGAGCTGCAAGCGTTGATGGCAAACTTGGGTGGGCACTGTATTGAAACCTTGATGGAAGCCTTTGACGAGGCCGCCAAGGACGACACGCCAACGTGCTTTATCGCCTATACCATTAAAGGCTGGGGCTTGCCGCTGGCAGGTCACAAAGACAACCACGCCGGCATCTTGAATGAACAACAGATTACCGGCTTTCGCGATAAGCTCGGCATCAAAGAAGGCGAAGAATGGGCGCCGTTCGCAGGCCTTGAAGACCGCGCATCAGAGTTGACCCGGGTTCTGGAATCCGCCCCGTTCATCCGGGATGGTCGGCGCCGATTTGAAGCAGCAAAAATCCCCGTGCCGAAACACCTTGAACTGGCGCCGCAAGACCAGGCCTCGACCCAAGAAGCGTTTGGCAAAATCTTGTATGCGTTGGCGGGCGATAAAAAGTCTGCGCTTGCCGACCGGATCGTCACCACATCGCCCGACGTCACCCAATCCACCAACCTGGGCGGTTGGGTCAACCGGCGCGGCTTGTTCGCACGCGAGGACCGGCCCGACACCTTCCGCGCCCAGCAAGTGCCGTCGGCACAAAAATGGGAATTCAAATCTGCTGGCCAGCACATGGAACTCGGCATA
>JAFMCK010000306.1 GCA_017857825.1 Rhodospirillales bacterium | reverse complement strand
GCCGCCGCAGGGCCGTTTCCGGGCGCGGAATTATGGCTTTCGGGCGGTCCTGAAGTTTGGCTCGACGAAGGCCCCGCACTGGCGGCGGAAGATCGATTTAAGGACGCGCTGAAGCGCAACCGGTCGAGTGACGCGGCCGACGGGCGCACGGCGACCGGTCCGCATCGTACCGATATGGCGGTGCGCCATGCGGCTAAAGGCCGGGACGCAGCACATTGCTCAACCGGTGAGCAAAAAGCGCTGCTGATCGCTTTGGTGTTGGCGCACGCACGGATGCAGGCGGCTGAACAGGGCCGGGTGCCGATGTTGCTGTTGGACGAAATAGCGGCGCACTTGGATACACACAAGCGTGCAGCTTTGTTCGACATGATTAACGATTTAGGGGCGCAAGCCTGGATGACCGGCACCGACGCCGGTTTATTCGAGGGTATGCACGGCCGTGCAGCCTTTTTCACGGTCTCGGATGGGACCATCGACGCAACCGGGGCATAAGCCACGGCTTGCGGAAATTGAAAGACGGACGGATATGAGCGACGAAACAGAGTCCAACATCGATCCCGAAGCCGCTGCTGCGATTGTTGCAGCCGATCTGGCCAAAGGCGATATCACCGACGTTGATCCGGCTGCCTATGGCGCCGATCAGATCAAGGTGTTGCGGGGACTGGATGCCGTGCGCAAGCGCCCGGGTATGTATATCGGCGATACCGACGACGGGTCGGGCCTGCATCACATGGTCTACGAAGTTGTCGACAACGCCATCGATGAAGCGCTGGCGGGCCACTGCGACACCGTCATCGTGTCTTTGAACGGCGATAACTCGATTTCCGTATCCGATAACGGGCGCGGCATTCCGGTCGGCATCCATGCCGAAGAAGGCGTATCTGCGGCCGAGGTCATCATGACCCAGCTGCATGCCGGCGGTAAGTTCGATCAGAACTCCTACAAAGTGTCGGGCGGTCTGCACGGCGTCGGTGTTTCCGTCGTCAACGCGTTGTCGGATTGGTTGGAACTGCGTATTTGGCGTGAAGGCAAAGAACACTATATTCGTTTTGAAGGTGGCGAAGCGGTTGCACCGTTGGAAGTCGTTGGCGACGCACCGTTGAAAGAAGACGGCAAGCCAGAAAGCGGTTCGCAGATTACCTTTAAGGCATCGCCCACGATCTTCACGAAAACCGATTATGACCTTGCCACGCTTGAACACCGCCTGCGTGAATTGGCGTTTCTGAACTCCGGCGTGCGTCTACAGTTGACCGACAACCGGGGCCCAGAACCGATCGAAGTCGACATGCATTACGAAGGCGGTTTGATTGCCTTCGCAAAATACATCGACCGTTCGAAAACCGCGATTATCACCAACCCGATTGCGGTGCATGGGGAACGCGACGGAATCACCATCGAAGTGGCGATGCAATGGAATGACAGCTATCACGAAACCATGCTGTGTTTCACCAACAACATCCCGCAACGCGACGGCGGCACCCATTTGGCGGGCTTTCGCGGTGCGCTGACGCGGAACATCAATGCCTACATGGCATCGGGCTTGGTATCGAAAAAAGAAAAAGTCGGCGTTACCGGCGACGATGCACGCGAAGGCCTGACCTGTATTTTGTCGGTCAAAGTGCCGGATCCGAAATTCTCGTCACAGACCAAAGACAAGCTGGTGTCGTCCGAAGTGCGCCCCGTTGTTGAAAACTTGGTCTCCGAAGGCTTGGATCGTTGGTTCGAAGAAAATCCTGCCGAAGCCAAAAAGATCATCAGCAAAATCGTCGATGCCGCGACCGCACGTGAAGCTGCCCGCAAAGCGCGCGAGCTGACCCGCCGCAAGGGTGCTTTGGACATCTCGACATTGCCGGGCAAGCTTGCTGATTGTCAGGAACGCGACCCCGCCAAATCTGAACTGTTTATCGTCGAGGGTGACAGCGCCGGCGGTTCTGCAAAACAGGGCCGGGACCGCAGCAGTCAGGCGATCTTGCCGTTGCGCGGTAAGATTTTGAACGTCGAGCGCGCGCGCTTTGATAAAATGTTGGGATCTGCCGAAATCGGTACGCTGATTGCGGCGCTCGGCACCGGTATCGGGCGCGAGGATTTCAACGTCGAAAAGTGCCGTTACCACAAGATCATCATCATGACAGACGCTGACGTCGACGGCAGTCACATCCGTACGCTGTTGCTGACGTTCTTTTTCCGGCAAATGCCCGAGCTGATCGAGCGCGGGTATCTGTATATCGCCCAGCCGCCGCTGTATCGCGCCAAGCGGGGTAATTCACAGGTTTATCTCAAGGGTGACCTGGAGATGGAAAACTATTTGTTCGACACCGCGATCGCCGAAGGCGCCGTGTTCGTCAACTTCGAAGGCCATCAGATCGCCGGCCAAGACTTGCGTAAGCTCGCCGACGAAGCGCGCTATGTGAAAACCTTGTTGTCGCATCTGTCGAACCACGTGCCGATGGACATCTTGGAACAAGCCGCGATCTTGGGCGCGCTCAACCCGGATATCTTGGGCAATCCGGAACAGGGCAAACAAGTTGCGGATTATATCTGCAAGCGCCTGGATGCGCTGGCCCCTGAGCACGAACGTGGCTGGGAAGGGCGCGCGCTTGATGACGGCGGGCTGGAATTCAAACGCATGTTGCGGGGGGTTACCGAAAGTCACGTACTGGACGGTGCGATCATGCGCTCAAAAGACGCCCGGCAAATCGACGAGATGACCGCGAAGATGCAAAAGAACTACGCCAAACACGGCACCCTCGAAGGCAAAGACAAATCGACGTCGATCACCGGACCGATTGCTCTCGTCGATGCGTTGACGGAAATCGGCCGCAAAGGCATTTCGATCCAACGCTACAAAGGCTTGGGTGAAATGAACCCCGAACAGCTTTGGGAAACCACGTTGGATATCGAAGCCCGTTCGTTGCTGCAGGTCCGCGTCAATCACATCGACGAGGCCGAAGAAGTCTTCTCAACGTTGATGGGTGACGTCGTCGAACCCCGTCGTGACTTCATCCAACAGAACGCGCTTAAGGTCGCGAACTTGGATGTTTAAGTAGCTGTAGTTCTGTGCATTAACGCATAAAGTGAGAATCTTAAGCCATAAAATCAGAATCGTGATTTTCTCGTTTTATGCGATATTGTGGATTGACAGAATTAGTGCGAATGGGTCAGTTGCGTGTGGCGTTTGTTATGACGTGAGAATTGTCAGCTATAAAATCAGAATGGCGGACCACTGATGTGAAACACCGCATATCTAGCCTTGGAAAAATATCTATATCAGGCTCATAACCTGAAGGTCATAGGTTCAAATCCTATCCCCGCAACCACCAAG
>JAFMCK010000045.1 GCA_017857825.1 Rhodospirillales bacterium | reverse complement strand
TTGTGCTGGGTGATTTTGACCCTCGGCATGTGGGGCAGCGCCAGCGCCATCAACGACGGCGTCGTCGCATCGCCGTGCACGATGCCGCTGCTCGGGCACACGGTTTCCGCCCAGTGCATCACCTCGTCCGGCCAGCGTCCTGGGATCGGTGAAATCGGCAGCAAGCGATAGCGATCACTCGGTACATCCAACACCATGGCTGCGGCGGCCGGGCGCTCAAACGCCGCGTTCGCCCCAGCAACAACGCCAAGCCCAAGGGTGCCGATCCACGTCTCGATCTCGGTGGTCTGGCGCAAAAACGTGACGATCGAGCGAAGATCATCCGCCAGCCCATCGCTGACATACAACAATCCGATGCCGCCGCCGCGCACGCGCCCGTCGCTTAATTCGGCGTTCAAAGCACCGCTGATATCCTTGGCGATGTGCGCCCAGTCGTCAGCGTCTGAATATCCCATCGGAAACGGACGAAGATGCGGGTCCACGTTATGATCCATCGTGCTTGGTCCGCACCAACAGTTGTTCGACCGAAGGCAGAATATTGTCGACGACGACGGCAACGCCCTGAGCGTTCGGATGAATGCCGTCATCTTGATTAAGCGCCGGAATGGCCGCAACGCCTGCTAAAAAAAACGGATAAAACACCACGTCGAACGCCTGATCTAATCGCGTATACACATCATCGAAAGCCTTGGCATAGTCCTCACCCATATTCGGCGGCGCACGCATACCGGCCAGCAACACCGGAATGCGCTTTGCCTGCAACGTGGTCAATATGGCTTTGAGGTTTTCATAGGCCTGCTCGGGTTCAAGACCCCGCAACGCATCGTTTGCGCCAAGTTCAAGCAGCACGGCATCCGGGTTGTCGCCCAATGCCCATGCGAGCCTTGCGCGCCCGCCTTTCGTGGTATCGCCGGACACGCCCGAATTGACGACACGAATGTCATAGCCTTTGTCCCGTAAACGGCGTTCCAATTGCGTCGGAAAAGCAGCTTCCTTCGGTAGGCCATAGCCGGCGCTGAGGCTGTCGCCGATGATCACCAAAGTGATCGACGCCGCGTCCGCGCGCGTACCGCCCATAGACAAGGCAAGCACACCCGCAGCCAGCAGCATTGTAAATGCGGCTTGGCGGCACATATCCAACAGGCGGCGTTTCGCCGTACATGACGTTGTAAATCGCATACCCGCACGAAAGCCGACAAATGGACGATGAACAAGCCCCGAATTTTTTGATTACCTTAAACAACGTCTCTTTGACGTTGCCGAGCGACGCCGGCCCGGTGGAAATTCTTCGCGAAATTGACTTAAATATTTCCCGAGGCGAGACCGTCGGTATTGTCGGGCCGTCCGGCTCGGGTAAGACATCTTTACTGATGGTGATCGCCGGGCTGGAACGCGCGAGCGGCGGCGATGTTGCCATCGATTCGATGTCCTATGCCAAGCTGTCCGAAGACGCCATGGCCGAGGTGCGCGGTGCCAACATCGGCATCGTGTTTCAAGACTTTCATCTGATTGCCAACATGACGGCGCTTGAAAATGTCGCCCTGCCGCTGGAACTTGCGGGCAGCACCAATGCCTTTGAGCGCGCCCGTGCGACCCTCGACGATGTCGGTCTGGGGCATCGAATCGGTCATTATCCTGGCCAGCTTTCGGGCGGCGAGCAGCAGCGGGTCGCGCTTGCCCGCGCCATGGCGCCAGGACCAAAACTGATCCTCGCCGACGAGCCCACCGGCAATCTGGACTTGGAGACAGGCGAAAAAATTATCGAATTGATGTTTGGGCTGCACCAGCGAACCGGCACCACCCTGTTACTGGTTACCCATGAAGATCGCTTGGCGAAACGTTGCAATCGACAAGTCGCCATTTCGGATGGTCGCATCGCATCGGATAGCCATGCAATCGCGGCGGTCGCGCGCGCATGAGCGCAACCGGACTCGGATTGGCGTGGCGCTTGGCGAAACGCGAACTGCGGGGCGGACTCGCAGGGTTCCGGGTATTTGTAGTCTGCCTTGCCTTGGGCGTCGCTGCCATCGCGGCGGTCGGTTGGACCAGTTCGGCGATTCTAGGTGGGCTCAAAGCCGACGCCGGCAAATTGCTGGGCGGCGACTTTGAATTACGCCTGATCTATCGCGAAGCCAATGATGCGCAGATGCGTTATCTTATGGACAACAGCCGCGCGATCTCAAACACCATCGAGATGCGCGCCATGGCGACATCGACGACAGATCAGAAAAAACGCACATTGGTGCAGCTTAAAGCCGTCGATGGAGGCTATCCGCTGACCGGCGACATCGTATTAAGCGCCGATACCTCACTCGACGACGCACTTGCGCTTAAAGACGGCATGCCGGGGGCGTTGGTTGATCCCAATTTGTTGGACAAACTTGGGCTGCAATTGGGTGACGACGTCAAAATCGGCAAAACCTTGTTCCAAGTCCGCGCCACCATCGTCCGCGAACCCGACCGGGTCACCAGCATGATCAACTTCGGGCCGCGATTGATGATCGGGAAGAGCGCTTTGGCATCGACCGGGCTCATTCAGCCGGGCAGCCTGGTGCAGTACTATTATCGCCTAACATTAGACCCCGGCGTCGACCGGGTTTTGTGGCGCCAACAGCTGAGTGAGGAATTTCCAGATGCCGGTTGGCGAGTGCGCGGCACCGACGAGGCCGCACCTGGCGTACGTCGATTTATCGACCGATTAACGTTATTTATGAGTTTTGTCGGCTACACCGTGCTGTTGGTCGGCGGTGTCGGCATCACGCGGGCTGTTAGCGCGTATTTGGAAAGCAAGGCACGCACGATTGCGACGCTAAAATGCCTGGGTGCCCGAGCGGACTTGATCGTACAGATATACTTGCTGCAGGTGATGGTGCTCAGTCTGGTCGGCATCGCGATCGGCATCGCCGTCGGTATCGCATTGCCGGCAGCAACCTTGAGCGCCCTTGCGGACGTGCTGCCTGTCCGCCCAGCCTTGAGCTTTTATCCGGCGCCGATATTGGCAGCCCTATCGTTTGGGTTACTGATTGCGGTCACAGCCGCACTTTGGCCGATCGGGCGCGCCCGCGAAGTGCCCGCCCGCGATCTGTTCCGTGCCACTGCCCAGCCGCTGACAAAACGACCCCAAGGCGCGTTTTTGGCATGGCTTGGGCTGGGCACAGCGGCATTGGCGTTGATGGTGTTTCTGACCGCCACTGACAAAATGTTCGCGCTGTTTTTCGTCATCGGCGCGGCGCTGACATTTGCGGTGCTGTGGACAGTGGGGGCGGCGCTGATCGCCGTATGCCGGCGCATACAACCCCGCAATGCGATCTTACGATTGGTGATCGCCAACGTGCACCGCCCGGGCTCTGCGGCATCGGGTGTGATCTTATCGTTGGGGTTGGGGCTATCTGTCCTGGTTGCCGTGGTGCAGATCGAAGGCAACGTGACGCGGCAAATTTCGGAACGCCTGCCCGAACAGGCACCCGCGTATTTCTTTATCGATATTCAGCCGGACCAAGTCACCGCGTTCGATAAAATCGTCAACAGCATCGACGGCGTCTCAGGCCTCCGGCGCGAACCGGTAATCCGGGGACGCATCGTCGAAATCGCCGGCGTACCCGTCCGCGACGTGACCATCGCACCGGAAAGCCAATGGGCGGTGCGCGGGGACCGGGCGTTGACGTCATCTGCCGAATTGAAGCCGGATTCGGAGATTGTTGCCGGTGAATGGTGGCCTAAAGACTATGCCGGCCCGCCGCTGATTTCCCTGGATGACGGCCTGGCACGCGGGTTCGGGGTCGGCATTGGGGATACCCTGACATTGAACGTCTTGGGACGTGAGATTACCGGCACCATCACATCACTTCGCGAGATCGACTGGCAGTCGCTGCGCTTCGATTTTGCCGTAGTCTTTTCACCCGGCGTCCTTGAAGGCGCGCCTCACACGCACATTGCCGCCGTCCGCGCCACCGAAGCTGCAGAAAAGCCCCTGGAAAACGCGGTCGCAGACGCATTCGATAACGTATCCAGCGTCCGCGTCCGCGAAGCCCTCGAAGCTGCAAGTGGCCTTTTGGAATCCATCAGCATCGCAATCCGCGCCATTGCCGCTGTGACCGTGCTGGCAGGCGCCGTGGTGCTGGCGGGTGCCCTGGCTGCGGGCCAACAACGACGGCTTTTCGACGCCGTCATTTTTAAGGTCTTAGGCGCCACACGCCGACGCATAGCCACGACGTTTTTGCTGGAGTACGGCCTTTTGGGGCTGATCACCGGCATCGCCGCCATTGGGGTCGGCACATTGACGGCCTGGGCCGTGATCCATTTCCTGATGCACATGGAATGGACTTGGCTGCCGCTGCAAGCGGGCGCGACCGTGTTGATCGCATTGCTGGCAACCGTGGGCATGGGATTAGCGAGTTCATGGCGGATTTTGGGATTGAAAACAGCCCCGTATCTTAGAAACGACTAGGTCCGACAAAGTGCCGGTGTGCGCTTTGCATGAAATTTTCGTAAGAATGTCGACGTTCCGTTGCAATTTGCGCACAAAATGACATATTTGGTCTAGAGATTTAACTGCCCTTTACACAGGAGTGTGACATGGCTCTCGGAACGAATAACCGCTTTGGCGCCCGCACGGATCGGATGACGCCAGCACAGGCGTACGATGCCTCGATTGATCAGGGGCTTCGGAAATATATGCTGGGGGTCTATAACTACATGACCGCCGGCGTTGCGATCACCGGCTTGATGGCATATGTGATTTCAACGCAGCCAGCTCTGATGCAAACACTGTTCGGCACCGGCCTTTCTTGGGTTGTGATGTTGGCACCGTTGGCATTCATCCTGGTGCTGAGCTTCGGCATCAACAAGATGAGCGCATCAACGGCACAATTGACCTTCTGGGCCTTCGCCGCCGTGATGGGCGTGTCGTTGTCGACGATCTTCGTCGCCTACACGGGCACCAGCATCGCGCGCGTGTTCTTCATCACGTCCGGTGCCTTTGCGGCATTGAGTATATATGGCTACTCGACGAAGCGTGACCTAACCGGTTTCGGGTCGTTCCTGATTATGGGCCTGTTCGGGATCATTTTGGCGAGCATCGTCAATCTGTTCCTTGAAAGCTCAGCGCTGCAGTTCATGGTTTCCGTGCTCGGCGTGCTGATTTTTGCCGGCCTTACCGCCTATGACACGCAGCGCATCAAGTCGATGTACTACGAAGGCGACGGCCACGAGACGATGACCAAGAAAAGCGTCATGGGCGCACTGTCATTGTATCTCGATTTCATCAACATGTTCCTGATGCTGCTGCACTTGTTCGGCAATCGCGAATAAGCGTTGCGGAGAGACACTAGAAACCCCGGCTAATATGCCGGGGTTTTTTTGTGCCTAAATTTACGCGCAGCAAGGGCTCGCACATCGCATCAATTGTTGTCGGAAATCACAAAAACACTGTTTTAAGCAGCAGATGGACGCAGAATATCCATCGCCGCATTCAGCTGTGCCATGCGGCGGTGGTCGCCAACGTCACCGTCCGGATGGTGAATGGCTGCGAGCATTCTGAATCGCATGCGCAACGAACTTCGATCCGGTCGGGCACTCGGATGAAACCCCAAAACGTACAAAGCGTCGGCATGGGTCTGAACCCCGCCCTCCAGGATATCCAGGGACAGTGTTTGCACAGCGGCACGCAAACGATCAGCCTCTGCATCGCGGCGTGCCTGCATTTCCGGGTGCTCAAGACGCGCAATCAATTGCTGCTTATCCATCGATAAAACGAGGCCCAGCGCCTTTCGTATCGTTGTCGTATCAAACCCCGCAGGCAAGCGAACCTGTAAGCGAGGCTTGCGTTGCCACAACTTGCCGGCTGCGGGTCCCGACTTAAGGGTGATCGTTTCACGGTCGCGGTCATCCGGCTCGCCCGGGTCATCGAAGCCATCGATCGTCTCCGTCGGCAGCATCAACAAGACCGATCTGGCGAGGTCGCCCGGATTGACATGACGCCGACTTGCTAGCGCCATGATGTCATCGCGAAACCGTGCCGCGCACGAAATGGTGTATGAGATTTTTTTCATACAAAAGCCCAAAATACTCCAACATCGACAAGCAACTTTATCTGCCTGTTAACGAAATTACCGGCTCTAGGCTACCGCTTGGCCCGAGCACACCTTAAGCGCACGCCCGATGTGCGTCGACACAGGTTTGGTCAAGGGTTACACCTATTAAACCTACATCCCGCTTTCCCCTTGGCGGGTCTCGATAAATTCATAAGTACATGGGTATTTTATTTTAGACGCTACCCGCCAAAACAGTATGCAGGTTGACCTTGATACGGCACCCGCAGCGCGAACAATGCGCCCGCAAGAGGCGTGGCCTGTAAAACCGCATCACTCAAATTTTGACGCGCCGAGGTGATAAACAACGTTTGCATATCGTCGCCCCCAAACACCGGCATCGTCGGCTGCGTCGCTGGCAGCGCAATTTCCATATCCAAATGACCATCGGGCGTGACCCGAATCACCTTGCCGCCCCCATATAAGGCAGTCCAATAGCCGCCTGCGCTATCAACGACAGCGCCATCAACGCCGCCGGTGCTGGCACCATCAAAATGGAAAAAATCTCGTTTCCCGCTGACCTCGCCGGACGCGGCATCGAAATCGTACGCATGTACCACGTTGGCAGCAGTGTCTGTACGGTACATGGTTTTGTTATCGGGGCTCCAAGCAAGGCCGTTTGGAATACGAACGTCATGCGCCACGGCGGTGACGTTCAATGACGGCGTAATGCGATAAAATTTCCCGCTCGCAATTGTCTCGTCGCGCGCATTCATGGTACCGAGCCACAAACGACCAGAAACATCCGGTTTGCCGTCGTTGGCCCGATTGGTCGGTATCCCCGCCTCGAGGACCATCAGATGCCGCAAGTCACCCGTATCCGAATCAAACGTATAGAGCCCATCTTGCAGCGCGATCACCAAGCCGCCTTGTCGCCGGTGCGAAATCATGCCGGGCGGACTTGGCAGATCCCATGTTTGCGTCTCTGGCCCGATGAGTGACGTGCGATGCAGTTGTTGACCGCGAATGTCGATCCAATACACGGCACCTTCGTCGGGCGCCCAAAGCGGGCTTTCACCCAACATTGCGCGCTGATCGGTAAGGCACTGAATATCCATGGCGGCATTTCAGTCGAAACCTGCCACAACATCAACAGCTACAAATTTAAAGAGGAAATGGTGCCGCTTGTCAGACTTGAACTGACGACCCCATCATTACGAATGATGTGCTCTACCAACTGAGCTAAAGCGGCTACTCGGCGCGAAACCTACACGCCCGATTGTCTCTGTCAAGAACTGAGATGTGCCGCAGGCCTATAGCAACACCGTATCGCCGTCATAAGCCGTCAAATACCACGCATCAGGCCGCGCTAATTCGGTGCTGAGCAACTCTGTGGCCTTAGCGGGCGGGACTTTATAATAGAACGGAAATGTCGCCATCGTGCGGATCATCGGTTTTGATTTCAACGCTTGCGCACGAAGCGGCGCGGCCAAGCCAATCACTTCCAATACATGACATTTTTTTGAGGTCGCAAAATCGTAAGCACCGGCAAAGAGCGCCTGCGCGACACGGGGCGAATCTTCATCGACAAACATATCGGCGATCTTGAGGCGCTTGAGACCAATGTCCGGCGCATCTTCGCGCACCAACACCGCATAGCCCTTCAGCACACCGTCTTCATCGTACCTGAGCACCCGCGTCTGATCATGAGTGCTGCCGAGGCCAAAATGCCATCGTAGCGTTGCCGCATCGCGATGTGCCAGAAACGTCGTCGGCAATTGTGACTGCCGACGCACCCACAAATCATCGAACGCGGCATCAATGCCACTCAGCGGCACAAGCGTGAGGTTATCAAGCGATCCGTAAGGACGCCGTCCCTTAAGGCGGACCGAGAAATCCAACGGCACCGAGCCCAAAAGACCCAGGAGCCAAGCCATGCCGCCGCCACGCCCTTTTTTACGAAACGCGGCGCGCAGAAAACCCTGGGATTCCACAACCCAATACAAGATTTCACCAAGATTCGGTTGTGGGACTGCACTACCGCCGAACTGCGTGAAGCGCCGCGCCGTCGGCTTGATCGCAGACGTCACCAGCAATAGATCGATGTTCGGTTGATGAAAATAACACTCACACAATTTTTCGACCCAGTCCCGATAAGCCGGCTCGACCGCCCAGGCACTGGCGCACGCGATCCGCACCGGCTCGGCGCCAAACACGCCAGCCATAGGTAGATTGCCGAAAAAGCCGACCATCCGGCCCGCATCCTCCAAAACCCAGCCATGCACGACGGATGGGTCGTGCAGACTTAAGGTTGGATTGTACACCCACCGGCCCTGCCAGAACTGCCCCGCGGCGGCGCCAGGCGCCGGCATGATCAAGCCGTTCTTGCTTAGGAAATTGTTGACCGCATCAACCTCGTCGACGCGCACCGGGCGAATGTCTGGCATCAGATCATCCCCAGATCGGATCGCCGAGAAAATACCGCACTTCGCGGATCGGCGCGTTTGCCAGCATATGGTCGCGACAAATCGCAAAGGCCGAGCCGCCGGCACGGTTCGGCCCGCGCCGCGTCGTCAAAAACGACCGATAGCCTAATGCCTTTGCCATATCGGGGTGCGTATCCGGCATAAAGTCCACACCCGGAATACCGAATGGGCAACAGAAGTGGTCACAGGGCTGGCGGAGCTCGGCCTCGATCATCTGTTTCGAGCGCTGCATTTCTTGGCGCGCGGCGTCTGCACCCATTTTCGACAGATACACATGGTCAACACTGTGCGAGCCGATGGTCATGCCGGCGGCCGCCATCTGACGGCAATCCTCCCAGTTGAGAAACGCCATCAGGCGTGACCGGTCATCATAGAAACCCAGCAACCGCTCGCGGTCACACTCGGGGTCTGTGCCGATATACCCGGCGGCGACAAAAAACGCCGCTACCGCTTGATGCTCGACCAAGATTGGCAGCGCATTTTCAATCCAGTTCTTAAACCCGTCATCGAATGTGAGGCAGAAGTAGCGACCGTCTATCGGGGTCTCGCCGTCAATCATCGCGACCGCATCGTCGATGCCGATAATCTCGCCGATGTTTTTGAAATATTTCAACTGTCGGGCAAAGCCCGTGCGCTCATCATCAAACACATGATGGTAATAGGGAAATCGCACCCATCCCGTTGTCCGGGTCGGTGACCGACTCGGCGCCAAGGCGGCAATCGCCGCCGCGCGCACCAAGCCCCGAAACTTTTGCCCCAGGCCCTCGTTAGCACGAAATGCGCGATAGGTTCGGACCGGTGAAGACCCGACAGACATCGCCGCTGGCGTCACGAACGCTCGGTCAGCGCAGACGACGCATGACCTGCGTCCGGTCCCGTCGCAGGCCCAGCAAGTGCGACGCTCGGCGTTCTTGCATCGTCTTCGTTCCCAAGCATGGCGGGCATTGCTGACTTGTGCGGCGGTGTGCCCCAGGCATAGCCGTCAAACGCACCGCAATTGCCGCATTGCGCGGTCCAGATCACCACCGCATTGCCGCATTCGCTGCACACCCATTTCGGATCTGCGGGCGCGCCAGCGGCCCGCACCAACCATTCGCGTGCCTTGGTGAGGTCGCCGTTTTCCTGTTCTTCCAAGTCCGCCATCATCCGGCAGATTCGTGCCGGCGGTTCAAGCCCTTCGCCGGCACCAGCATCTTGCAGATGCTTGCGCGCTTCGCCCCAGAGTTTTGCGCCAAGGGCCGCACGCGCCAGGGTGATGTGACTTTCACTGTGGTCTTTGTTGGTCGCAGCCAAACGCTCGCTCACCTTCATACGTGCCAAGCCGTCGGTGGCCTTTTTCGCTTCCCAATAAGGCTCAACAAGGTCCGGATGCGGAAATAATGCCCACGTCTTTTCACCCAGCGAGGCCGCCTTACGATGCTGACCATCCGCCACATTGCGACGCATCAGCGCGACCACGGCGGGAATCAGATCACCGGCTAAGTCGACAGCCTTGCGCAAATGATTGAGCGCTTCGGGCCGTTTGCCGTTGGCCTCGTCATCACGCGCCATCTGATACGCAATAACCGCCCGCCTGCGCGCAGCTTCCGGCTTTTCAATCAACCGATTGCGCGCCATATCATCGGTGATACGGGCGGCTTCCGACCACATGCCGGTGCCGGTTTGCAGCTCAAACAACGTGGTCGACACCCATTCACTTTTCGACTGCAAGCGATATGCATCCTGCGCCAATTGAAGCGCGCGTTTACGATCTCCATTTTTGACCGCCTGCGTCAACAGACCACGAACGCCCAAAAACTTGGTATCCGGATCTTCGAGCATTTCGGTAAAGAATTTCGTCGCCGCCGTTTCATCGCCATCCAATTGTGCAGATTGCGCGGACAGCAGGCGCGTCAATGGCATCTTGTCGGACAGCAACGACTCGGCACGACGCGCACTGCGCCGCGCTTCGCTGGCATCGCCCGCTGCCAACGCCACCATGCCACTGCTCAGCGCCTGATACCCTTTATTTTGCCGACGTGACTGCATGGCAGCGCCGATGTTCGCCGGCGCGCGCCGCAAAAAGCGCCAAAATCGATAAAACAACGCCGCGACAGTCGCCAAAAAGAGCATCACGAAGGCAAGCACGCCGACCGACGTATCAAGCCGCCAGTTGCGCCATTGCAGCGTCACGTCACCGGGGTTTTTCACCATCCAAACGACGCCGATGACAGCGATGCAAAGTGCGATTAGAAAGAAAAGCCAACGCCACATAGGTATTCGTTTCCTTCTTGCTCAGCCGCCGAGACCGGCAAGCGCCGTCGCGTTCAACGCATCCAAAGCACGCACAGCCGATGCCCGCGCTTTTGCATCGATAAGCCAATTTTCGAGAATTTTCTGGGCTTCGCCATTCAAACTGTCCGACAAAGCACTCGCCGTTGTCACGACGGTAGCGATATCGCCATCGGCCATACTGCGCTCGATACCAGCAACCGCGTCTTCCACCGGATCGCCAGACTGACCGTCTGTGCGCCGAAGTGCGACAAGCTGCGACAACCGTCCCGCTGCCTGTTCAACCCAGTCACCATTGCCGGATCGCGCCAACGTCACGATGTCGCCCGCGATATCAGAGAACCGGCTTTTTAACGAATCCATTGTCGGCAAACCTGAGACGGCACGATCCGCAAGGCCAATGGTCGCGGCGCGGACTTCCGGCTGTTCTGCGGCAAGAGCGCTGATCGCATCCAGTTGACTTGCGAACGGGCGGCCGGAAAGCGCGGTATCGCGAAGCTGTGCGATGGCCAGCACCAAACCGCTGGCTTTACCGCCGCCGATGCTCGCTTTTGCAACAGTGTCAACTTTGCCCGCTAATTCAGATAGGTCTTCCTGTGCCGCGCGCTCGGTCGCTTCCAGGGCATCAATCCGCTTCATAATCGGACTTAGATCAACGCTGGCACCACTTGACGACGTCACAGCAGTGGCGATCTCGCGGACTTCGGCGAGGCGGCGTTCAAGATCGTCAATCCGCGCCAGAGCCTCGCTCAGTTCAACCTGCACTTGTGTCGCGTCCACACCCGAGGACCCACCGGCAGCGACTTTGCTCTCAAGCGCGCCAAGGCGTGCGGATAATTCGGCGACAGGGCTTTGCGATGCCCCCTCTTCGGCGACGGCAGGCGTAGAGCTTGCAGACTTATAGCCTGGAATTTTTGCCAGATACGGCTCGACCGACGGCAGCCAGACATCGCGGGTGGCATACGCACCCGCACCCACCAAAGCGATGACAACGATAATTGAGACCAGCGAGATTCCGCCGCTGGGTACCGGCTTCGAGGCGGAAGACGTGCCGGGCTTCGTTGCGCCGGCGCCCGGCACGGAACTCGTTTTCCCGGCGCTCGCGGACGTGCCCATTTTGTCAGTTGCTTTGTCTGCAGCTTTCACGTCCGCCGGCTTGCTCGGCGCCGCTGAGGGCGTCACAGATGCGCCAGAAGTCTCTGGCTGATTGCCGGTTGTCTTGTCCGCAGCCTTATCAGCAGCCTTTTTATCACTGTCTGACGGCTTTTTCGGTTCCGAAGGCTCGGCCATGGGTCTTCCCTCTGTATCAAAGCGCGCGAATTTTGTATCGGTCCCTGCGAGCACCAGAACGACATACCATCATGCCGTCGCGCATCTGCAGGGGTAACACTTCAGTAGTAACAAGCTCGCACCGCATGCAGCAAGGATTCCTGATCCGGCTGTTCGGCAATGATGCGTTCCGCCCATCGACTTGTGGTCGCCGCATCAACATTTCTACTCAATGCGAACAAGCGTAACCCGGCAAGCGCATCCGTCAAGCCAGCCTTGCCAACCAACGCATCAAAAGTGCGGGCTGTGCGCGGCGAATACAACACCACGCCATCAAGAACGCCGTCTTTGAGGGCACGAAAAGCCACGCCGGGCAAGGTGTCCGGGGTTTTCGCCTCGTACAGCATTTCCCGGCGAACCTGGAAGCCGAAAGGGGCAAGCATGGCGGCCAAATCGCCGGCGGTGACGGATCCGGCGGCATGAAACATCACACCTTGGTCCGGGCGGCATCGCTCGCGCACCAAGTTGGCCAAATCATCGACATCGCCGTGCGCACTGGAAATATCCGTAAAACCCAAGTTTGAAGCCATCCGCGCCGTTGCATCGCCGACCGCATAGACCGGGATATCCCGGCGCACGGTGCGCGCTGCCATCGCACGAGCGCCATTCGCGCTGGTCAGTAAAACACCTTGCGTGTTGTCCAGGTCAAACATGGGACCCGGCACATTCTCAACCCATAGCAACGGCGCAATCAACGCGGTCACGCCCATATCTGAAAGCGCGGCTGCCAATCCGGCAGAGTCATCTTCAGGTCGGGTGAGCAGCAATCGCGGCATCAATGCCCGCCGTCAAAAAACCCAGGTCCTGTCTGGCCCTTCAAATCTTCACCAAGCAGACGACCGATTTCTTCCGCCTCTGAAACATGGCCCTCACGTGCGCCGGAAATAATTTCCGAGCCGTCCGGCCGGGCGACGAGACCCCGCAAATGGATGGTCTCGCCATCAATCTCGGCCAAGCCAGCAATCGGCGTGCGGCACGAGCCATCGAGCGCATCCAGCATCGCGCGTTCACACATCACCGCAATACGGGTCGGCGCATGATCCAGCGGGGCCAACAATGCCAACGTCGCCTCATCGTCGGCGCGGCAGGTGACACCCACGGCACCTTGCGCACAGGCTGGCAGCAGAACATCGGTTTCGATCACTTCGGTGGCGACTTCGGGGCAGCCCAACCGATCCAAGCCGGCCAAGGCCAAGAACGTCGCATCAAATTCGCCGGCTCTTAGTTTGGCGAGGCGGGTTTGTACGTTGCCGCGAATGACATCGACATCCAAATCCGGTCGCCGCGCCAACAGCTGCGCACGGCGACGCAATGATGCGGTGCCGACCCGAGCCCCTTGCGGCAAATCATCCATACGCGGCACCGTGGCACCGATAAATGCGTCGCGCGGATCGGCACGGGGCAGAATACACGCAATTGCCATGCCTTCCGGCAGCCATGTTTCCAAATCCTTCATCGAATGTACGGCAAGGTCGATGCGCCGATCCATCAAGGCGCGGTCCAACTCTTTGGTGAACAGGCCCTTGCCGCCGATTTCCGACAGCGGTCGGTCGAGCACAAGGTCGCCCGTGGTCTTGACCGCGTCGATCAGCAAGTCGTCTGCAGCCATATCAGGATGGGTTTCTCGCAGCAATGCGGCCACGGTCTCGGTCTGGACCATGGCGAGTGGGCTGGAACGGGTGCCGATAATCAATTGATCGGGGTTTTCGCGCGATGTCGTCATGATGTTTAAGCTTTGCCTCCCCTGGCATACATAACTTGGCATTCTGAATTTGGCATTCGTGCAACGCGAGAGTAAAGTCCCGCCCCGCGAAGCGAAAGGGCTTTCCGATGTTGATTTTAGGGATTGAGACGAGTTGCGACGAGACCGCCGCCGCCGTGGTCGATGACCAACGCCGGATTCTGTCCAACGTCGTGCTGTCGCAGATCGAAGACCATCGCCCGTTCGGCGGTATCGTCCCCGAAGTCGCGGCGCGGGCACATCTGGCCAATGCGGATGCGATCATTTCACGCGCGATGCAAGACGCCGGCGTCGGCTTTGCCGATTTGGACGCCATCGCAGCGACCACCGGTCCCGGCCTGATCGGCGGCGTATTGGTCGGCGCGATGTCGGCCAAGGCGATTGCGATTGCGGCGAAAAAGCCGTTCGTTGCCGTCAATCATCTGGAAGGCCACGCGCTCACCGCCCGGCTCACCGACGACATTCCGTTTCCGTATCTATTGTTATTGGTGTCTGGCGGGCACTGCCAATTGCTGATCTGTGAAGGTGTCGGGCGCTATACCCGGCTTGGCACCACCATCGACGATGCGGCGGGCGAAGCGTTCGATAAAACCGCCAAGCTGTTGGGCCTCGGCTATCCCGGCGGCCCGAAAATTGAACGCGCCGCACTTGATGGGGATGCGAAACGATTTGCGCTGCCGCGCCCGATGAGCGGCAAGCCCGGCTGTGATTTTTCGTTCTCGGGCCTGAAGACCAGCGTGCGCCGCTGTGTCGAGACCTTGGGTCATCCGCCCAACGACCAAGACGTAACCGATATCGCCGCCTCGTTTCAGGCCGCCGTTGCGGACAGTTTGGTTGGACGCACCAAGAACGCAATCCGCACAGCTCAGGACGCGCACCCAGGGCTGGCGCATTTGGTGGTTGCCGGTGGCGTCGCCGCCAACACCGCCATCGGCGATGCGCTGCGGTCACTCGCCGAAAAAAATGGCCTGCGATGCATCGTTCCATCACCGGCGCTGTGCACCGATAACGGCGCCATGATCGCCTGGGCCGGGTTAGAGCGTTTTCGCTTAGGCCTTTCCGACCCCCTAGACTTCAAAGCCCGCCCCCGCTGGCCACTTGATCCCGACGCACCGGCAGCGGCGTTTGCCGGCGTCAAGGCCTAGCACCCCGCGTCATCCTGAACTTGATTCAGGATGACGCGGGGTGGAGATGACGTCAGGGGTATCGCCGGGGGTATCCTATGGTGGGGTGACAGTTAGCGGATGATCCCCTACATATGAAGCATGAGACATGTAACGGTTATTGGTGCCGGCGCCTGGGGCACAGCACTTGCAGCAACGGCCCGGCGCGCTGGGCACGACGTGAAACTTTATGCCCGCGAAAGCGAAGTCGTCGAGGCGATCAACACCACCAGCGAGAACGCGGTGTTTCTGCCCGGCGTCACCTTGCCGGACGGTATCTTCGCGACATCAAACCTGGAAGCCGCCGTGTACGGTGCGGATGCCGTTCTGTTGGTCGTGCCGTCGCAGTTTATGCGCGGCGTCGCGGAATCCTTGAACGACCTAATGCCGGATGAAATGCCGGTGATTTTGGCATCCAAAGGGATTGAGCAGAAATCGCTCAAGCTCATGAACGAAGTTGTCGAAGAAGCGATGCCGAACCACCCGCTGGCCGCCTTGGCCGGCCCGTCGTTCGCCGCCGAAGTGGCACGGGGGCAGCCCGCCGCCTTGACGTTGGCGTGTGCCGACGAAGGTTTGGGCGCACATCTGATGGAAAACCTCGCGAGCCCGATGTTCCGGGTTTATCTGTCCAACGATGTGGTGGGTGCCGAGATCGGTGGCGCGGTGAAAAATGTGTTGGCGATCGCGTGCGGCATCATCGAAGGCCGCAAGTTCGGCGACAATGCGCGGGCTGCGCTGATCACGCGCGGCTTGGCAGAAATGATGCGCCTGGGCGAAGCCAAGGGTGCGGAAATGGAGACCATGGTCGGCTTGGGCGGGCTTGGCGATCTGGTTTTGACCTGCAACGCCATGCAATCGCGCAACTTTTCGTTCGGCTTTGCGGTCGGCGAAGGCCAAAATCCGCAGGATATTTTAGCCGGCCGTACAGCCGTCACCGAAGGGGTTGCGAACGCGATTTCGGTCACCCAGTTGGCTGCTAAAATGAACATCGAAATGCCGATCTGCGAGACCGTGCACGACATCATCCATGAAGGCCAAGACATTGATGCGGCGATGCATGCGTTGATGCAGCGTCCGCTCAAGCCTGAATTTTAAAAAACAAAAAAAGTCCGGGGGACCCATGCACTTTGTTATTCATTGCCTCGATAAAGCCGATCATGCCCACGTACGCGCCGAAAACCGCCCGGCGCACGTCGAATATCTGAAAGCGCACGCCGACAAAATCGTCGCCGCCGGCCCGCTGCTGAGCGACGACGGCGAAGGCATGATCGGGTCCACGTTGATTATGGCATTCAGTGATCGCACCGAAGCCGAAAGCTGGGCGGCAGGCGATCCGTATGCCAAAGCAGGCCTGTTCCAAAGCGTCGACATCCGGCCTTGGAAAAAAGTCTTTCCCGCCGACGGATGAACTACTGGCTGATCAAGTCTGAGCCCGGATCTTGGTCATGGGACGACCAAGTGCGGGTCGGCGTGGAACCATGGAATGGTGTGCGCAACTATCAGGCCGCCAATAACATGAAGGCCATGCGGATCGGCGACCTGGCGTTCTTTTATCATTCCGTCAAAGAAAAGCAGATTGTCGGCATCGTCGAGGTGGTGAAGGAATATTATCCGGACCCGAGCGATGCATCGGGCAGCTTTGGCATGGTCGATGTCAAAGCGCTCAAGCCGGTCCCAAATCCGGTGACCTTCGCCGACATCAAAGGTGACGAGCGGCTGCACGACTTGGCGCTGATACGCCAATCAAGGCTGTCGGTCGTACCGGTCGACAAAACATCATGGGATATTATCTGCGGCATGGGAGGTGTGACGGCATGAATGAAACAACCCTTTGCGCTTTGGACGACATCCCCGACGGCGGCAGCGCTGGCTTTGTCACAGCGCTTGGTGAACGCCGCGCCGCGGTGTTTGCGGTGCGCCAGGGCGATGCGGTTTTCGTCTATGAAAACAGCTGCCCGCACATCGGATCGCCGCTGGATTCCATGGCGCGCGGTTTCTTGAATGACGACGAAACCCACATCGAATGCGATACCCATGGTGCGTTGTTTCAAATCGAAGACGGGGTTTGCATCGCGGGGCCCTGCGCAGGTGATGTTTTAAGCGCGGTAACCAGCGAAGTCCGCAACGGCAAAGTATTCGTGATCGCCACCTAAGCGCGGACGCCCCACGTCACACCCCTTGGCTTTACAGCAATTTTGACGATAATCAGCACTAACGCAGCGAGAACGCTGCATTGGGCGTTCTAATCACCCAGGCATAGGGAGAGACATCGTTATGAGCGAAGTTCACATCCATCCGGTTCCAGCCGAATTCGCCAAAACCGCCAACGCGGACAAAGCGAAATACGAACAAATGTACAAAGCCTCGATTGACGACAACGAGGGCTTTTGGGGCGAGCAGGGCAAGCGGCTCGATTGGATCAAGCCTTACAGCAAAGTCAAAAACGTCAACTTTATGGTGCCTGACGTCTCGATCAAATGGTACGAAGACGGCACGCTCAACGCGTCGGCCAACTGCATCGACCGCCACCTGAAAACACGCGGCGATCAGCCCGCGATCATTTGGGAAGGCGACGAGCCGACCGACGACAAAACCATCACCTACAAACAACTGCATGCCGAAGTCTGCCGCCTTGCCAACGCCATGAAAGAACGCGGCGTGAAAAAAGGCGACCGGGTCTGCATCTACATGCCGATGATCGTCGAGGCCGCTTATGCCATGCTGGCGTGTGCACGCATCGGTGCGGTGCATTCCATCGTGTTCGGTGGCTTTTCACCGGACAGCCTGGGCTCACGTATCGATGACAGCAAATGTGTCGCGGTGATCACCGCCGACGAAGGTGTCCGCGGTGGCAAGAAAATTCCGCTAAAAGCCAACACCGATGCCGCCCTGAAAAAATGCGACAGCGTGCACACGGTGATCGTCGCCAAGCGCACCGGCGGCGACATCCACATGGAAGATGGCCGCGACGTTTGGTATCACGACGTCACCGGTGCCGCGTCCGATCAATGCGAGCCCGAAGAAATGAGCGCGGAAGACCCGCTGTTCATTC
>JAFMCK010000044.1 GCA_017857825.1 Rhodospirillales bacterium | reverse complement strand
CGGGGTCGACAACATTTCAAAATTTCGCAAACTGTTCGTGTTTGAAAATCCAGGCGAGCGAATCATCTGTGTGCTGACCGCCGGCAATCTTGCCATCACACAGGCCGTGATCTCACAGTTAGAAGAGGGCCTGGACGGCGGCACCGAAGACGATACGCTCTACAAGGTTGATTCACTGTCTGCGGCCGCAAAAATGGTCGGCGATGCGCTTCGCAATGTGCGTGCCCGTGACGAGGCATATTTGAAGTCTGAAGATGCTGACGCAACGTCGACGTTCATCATCGGCGGACAGATCGCCGGGCGACGGATGCGCTTGTTCCAGGTTTACAGCGCCGGCAACTACATCGAAGCGACCGAAGATACACCATATATGCAGATCGGTGAGTCCAAGTACGGGAAACCGATCCTGGAACGTGTCGTCACACCGCAGATGGATCTTTTGCAAGCTGCTAAATGCGCGCTGGTATCCATCGACTCAACGATCCGGTCCAATGTTGCCGTCGCACCACCGATCGATATGCTGATTGTGCGCGCAGATGATTGTAAAGTGGGGGTCGAACATCGCATCATGGTCGATGATTCGTATTACACGAACATCTCGCGCTTGTGGGGTGAAGGCTTGAAGAATCTGTTTGAAAGTCTGCCTGATCCGCATTGGTTCGACGACGTCTGCTAACTCGACGGAGACCGCATGAACCGCGCCGACAAACGCCGCCAACAGAAGATGGCCGCGAAGGCTGCCAGCCGTCGCCCGCCGGACGCGCGCGCGTTTGAAGCGGGTGCTGAACATTTTCAGGCGGGCCGCTTCCAAAAAGCAGCCGATGCATTTGCCTTGGTGGTTAAAGCACAGCCTGACAACATCGATGCGCTGAACAATCTAGGTATCTCGCTGCTTCGCGCCGGTAACCCGAACGCAGCGTTGCAGCCGTTCCAGAAAATGGCCGCGCTCAGCCTAAAATCTGCCGATGCACAATTTAACCTGGGTACAGCCTATGACGAGATCGGCTTATATCCGGATGCCGAAACGGCTTACCGGGAAGCCATCGCCTCGGCACCCGATCATGTGATGGCGTACAGCAACTTGGCCGGTGTCTACATGGAAATGTCGCGCCAGACAGATGCAATCACATGCTATGACCAAGTGATCGCTCGCGCCCCTGATTTTCCGGGGGTCTATTTTGCTAAAGGCGTTGCCCTTCAAGAACTGGAAAATTTCATCGCCGCCATCGATAACTATTGCACGGCGCGAGATGCCCCGGGGGCAGACGACCGGACGAAAGCCGGCCCACTCGCCAACATCGGTTTTTGCCATAAACAATTGGATCAACTGGATGACGCAGCGGCAGCTTATGCCGAAGCGGTCTCATTGGCGCCGCACGACGCCTCTATCCTCGCCAACTTAGGCGATACCTATTTGAAGCTTGGCGAGTGCGATGCGGCGTTGGCGATTGCCGACGACTTCTTGGCGGCGCATCCGGGTGATATCACGATGCTGGCCTTCAAAGCGGCGGCGTTGAATGAAGCGGGCGGTAGTACCGGGCTCGCACATCTTTCCGACTTTGACCGGATCGTACAGCCGATGCAAATCGACGCCCCGAATGGGTATACGGATATGACCACCTTCAACGCCGCGCTCAGCGACTTTGTGCTGAACCATCCGACGTTGATCATGGCACCCGCGTCCTATTCGACCATGAACGGTCGACACACATCTGAATTGATGACGATGCCCGAAGGCCCAATGCGCGATTTCGTGCGCGTGATCGGCGCAGCAGTAGATCGCTATCGAAAGACTGTCCCGGTTGATCCAGGCCATCCTTGGCTCGCTCAGCGCCCCGATAAGACGAAATTGGTCGGCTGGTCGGTGGTGATGGACTCTCAAGGCCATCAACTCAGCCATATTCATCCATCGGGTTGGTTGAGCGGCGTGTATTATCCGAAATTACCGGACGTCATCGCCGACGATGATCCAGCGCACGAGGGATGGATCGAATTCGGACGCACCACGGACCATTATTTCGGCTCACAGGCACCGGAAGTTCATCTGATCAAGCCGCGCGAGGGGTTGATGGTGCTGTTCCCATCGTATTTCTATCACCGCACGATCCCATTTACGTCGGATCAGCATCGGATATCCATCGCTTTTGACGTGGTACCCGTGCTTTAAAAGTAAAGATGTTAGCAGCCTGTGCGCGTTAGAAAAACGACGCCAACAAAAACAACAGCAAGACGCCAGCAACAATCAACACCATAGTGCCAACCTGCAGCGTGCCTGACATGTTTGAGCGTGCGCCGTATTGCCGCTCAACCGACGCAATAATATCCCGTAGCACGCTCAAGGTCTCAACCCGCAACATTCGATCAATCTCGCCGATCCAACGGCCAAGCACACGGATCACCGCGGGCGCCAAGCGACGATAAAACCAATCCGTATCCAAGTTGATAGATTTTATGGGTGTCGGGTAAATCTTGTAGATAGTCAGGATGATAAACGCCAAAGCAGAGAACATCAGCATCTGCATCTGCGTAATGACGTGTGCGACCGTGTACGGCGCGTAATCGACCGGGAACGGCAAAATGTCATAAAGCGCCTTCGGATAAACGCCAACAAAAATACACAAGAACGCTGTGATCGCCATCGCCGCCAACATATTCCATGGCGCTTCTTGAACCCGACGTCCGCTATCTTTTGCGAAAAAGGCGAAGTAGGGGACCTTGATGCCGACGTAGTGAAACACGCTGGCCGATGCGAACAGCAAAACGCCCCAGACGAACCAGCGACCGTCGCCCGCGACCGCAGACAAAATCATCGATTTAGACACGAAGCCGGCAAACAGAGGGAATGCTGAGATGGACGCCGCGCCGACCACGCAAAACCCAGTTGTCCAAGGCATCGACTTGTACAAACCACCCAAATCCGAAGCCTTACAGGTGCCGGTGCGATACAACACAGCGCCAATCGACATGAATAGCAGCGCTTTATAAAGAATATGATTGAACGCATGCGCTGCTGCACCGTTCAACGCCAGTTCGGTGCCGACACCGATGCCGACGACCATAAAGCCGAGCTGGTTATTCAATGAATACGCCAATACCTTGCGCAGATCGTTCTCAATCACCGCATAAAAGATCGGGAACGCAGCCATGGTGGCGCCGATATAAATCAAGATCTCGGTGCCGGCATAACCACGTGCCAGGGCATACACGGCAAGCTTGGTCGTAAATGCACTCAGCACCACCGTGCCAGTGATCGTGGCTTCGGGGTATGAGTCTTGCAGCCAGTTGTGCAATAGCGGGAATGCACATTTAATGCCGAAGGCCAATAAGATCAGTTTACCGGCCAAGCTCTCAATGCCGATGTGACCGAACGAGATTGAACCGGTATCATGATACCATACCAGCACGCCCGATAGCAGGATAACGCCTGAGCCCACCTGAATAAGCAAATAGCGCATCCCGGTTTTGAACGCACGCTCGGTCCGCGTTGCCCAGATCAGGAAAACCGATGAAATAGCGGTCAGTTCCCAATACACGAACAGCGTCACCAAATCTCCAGCAAACACGGCACCAATGGCCGCGCCTGCATAAATTGGCGCTGAGACCTGTTGCATGATGTCTTTGTCATGCCAGGCGAATAGCATTGCCAGGTAAGCCGCAATATTGAAGATGTAGCCCCAAACCTTTGCGAGCGCATCGACACGCAACAGTTCAAGCGTCATGCCGAACGCATCCATCGTCACCGAGGTGCCGTTTTCCAAGCCGTACACGTGGGCCAGACCGATAAGCGGCAGCACCAACAAGTACCAGCGCCTGAGCGCATGGGGCATTAACGGCACCAAGACGGCACCGATGATGAGAATAAGGCCGGGGTTGAGACTACTCATTTTTGTCGTAGTACTCCTCGTCCCGCATCAAGATCACACGCATCAATTTGGTGACCAGCACCAGTCCGACGCAAATCACGAAGCCATAGATCGCATAAAACCCGAACAGCGACTCAGCGGCGAAATACGGATGCTTATGATAAAACGCCTCGGCAGCAAACAACACCATGCACGCGACGACCACGAACCCAATAACCTTTTTGACGTTCTTAGAGTCATCAAGCCAATATTTGCGCGGATCGTGGAACTTGGTTTCATGTTCGCTCATATCAGCCTCCGAAGACCGGTGCTAGGAATAGGCGGATGCGGTCGGCATAGAAAAACAACGCAAAACAGCCGAACGTCGTCAACACAATGGGCGCCAAACACATCACCGGCGCTTCCTTGACGCCCTTAATGCCGAACGTCAGATGCTTCAGCATTGGATGATCCGGCGGCGCATGGTGATCGTCATGGCCATCATGCGCATGCACAGCCGCGGACTTCTCCTTGCCGAAAAAGCCGTAAAGTACAACCGGCATCAAATATGCTATATTCAACAAAGACGAGATCATCAGCACAGCGACAAAGATCAGTTGTTCCGTTTCCACTGCGGCCATTGCCAGATACCACTTCGACCATACGCCCCCCAATGGCGGCAAGCCGATAATCGATAATGAGGCTATAAAGAAACAGAAGAACGTCACCGGCATCTTGCGGCCGAGACCGTGCATATCGGATATCTCGGTCTTATGCGCAAAGACGATGATTGCCCCGGCACAGAAGAATAGGGTGATCTTACCGAACGCGTGCATAACAATATGCATGGTCGACCCCATGGCACCAATGTTCGACGCCAACATGGCGCCGAGAACGATATAACTGAGCTGGCTGACCGTCGAATACGCAAGTCGCGCTTTCAGGTTGTCTTTGCGCATGGCGACAAGGCTCGCCAGCAAGATCGTTGCCGCAGCAACATATGCCAACCATGTCGATACGCCGGTAGTGGCAAGGGTATCGATGCCAAAGATATAGACGCTGACTTTGATCACAGAGAAAACACCGGCCTTCACAACGGCGACGGCATGAAGCAAAGCGCTGACCGGCGTCGGCGCGACCATGGCGGCGGGCAGCCATCGATGGAACGGCATCAAGGCGGCTTTACCGATGCCGTAAATATACAGCCCGAACAGCACCCCGATCACCCCGACGGGCGCGTTGCCGGCGAGAATACCGCCTTCCCGGAAATCAAGCGTGCCGGCTTCAACGTACGTCCAGATAATAGCGGTGAGCAGGAACGTAATCGATGTCGAAAGCAAAATACCCAAATACACGCGACCGGCGCGCCGCGCTTCGTCGGTACCGGAATGGGCCACCAACGGAAATGTCGAAATCGTCAGGATTTCGTAGAATACGAACAGCGTCAGCATGTTGCCGGCAAAGGCGATACCAATCGCCGACATGATGGCAATCGCGAAGCAGAAGAAGAACCTTGTCTGATTGGCTTCATGATGCCCACGCATGTAGCCGTAGGCGTAGAACGACGTCAAAATCCACAGGAAGCTGGCGATTCCGGCGAACAACATACCGATGGGCTCAAGCGTGAATGTGATCGAGAGGCCAGGCAGCATCTCCAGCAGCGTGACACTGGGTCTGGCGCCGCCGTCGACGATGCCGATCAGCGTCCAGACAATGGAAAATAAAATGACGGCGGAAATCACCGTTATGCCGTCGCGCACGTTGGCCGAGCCTGGGCCCGAAAATAGCACGAACAGCGAACCCAAAAATGGCACGCCCAGCGCCAAAAGAATCAGGGTTTCAGCGCTCATTTAGAGCCACCAAGCAGGCTCTCAGCGGCAGCCATCGCCAAATCGCCGGTGAACGTCGCATCGATGCCAAACCAAAACACGGCAGCCAGCAGAACGTATGTCGGAATCAACAGGGTCATCGGCGCTTCGGTCATCTGGCCATGACCAATGGCCGGGCTGCGGAAGTACATCATCTCGACCACCCGCCACACATAAATTATCGCCAAAAGCGATGACAACATGATCAACAACGCAATTGGCCACCAACCGGCCAATAATGCGCCTTGCACCAAATAAAATTTAGATACGAAACCGACCGTCAGCGGCACGCCGATCAACGAAAAACCTCCGGCAACAAAAGCCGCCGCAGTAAATGGCATCCGCTTACCAAGCCCAGCCATGTCTTCAAGTTTCACAGAGCCAAGCATGTACATCACGCACCCCATCACCATGAACAGCGCACCTTTCATCAGCGCATGGTTAAACATGTGAATGATGCCGCCGGCCATCGCCAGCGCATTGCCGATCGAGATACCTAAAATCATATAGCCGACCTGTGCGACACTCGAATATGCAAGCATGCGCTTTATGTTGGTCTGGAAGATCGCCATCAACGAGCCCGCGAACATGCCCGCAACCGCCAAGATGATCACGGCGAAGCGAAGGTTGTAGGTCTCAAGCGGCTCGATATCGCCGAAAACGGTAAAAATCAGGCGGATCAATGAATAAATCGCCACCTTGGTTGCGGTCGCGGCCAGGAACACGGTCACCGCGCTGGGCGCAAAGGTGTAAGCGTTCGGCAGCCAAAAGTGCAGGGGGAACATCGCCAATTTGAGGCCAAAACCGACAACGATAAACGCCAGCGCCGCATGCACAGTGCGGGTATCTTGCACTGCCGGCAAAAGCGTCGCCAAGTCGGTCATGTTGAGTGAGCCGGTCATCTGATACAGCATGCCAATACCGATGACATAGAACGTGGCACCGAGCGTGCCCAAAATCAGATAACGTAGCGCCGCCGTCAATGCGCGACGGTCTTGGCCTATACCGACCAGCACGTATGTCGCCAGCGACGAAATCTCCAGGAACACGAACAAGTTAAATGCATCACTGGTCACCGCCATGCCCAACAAGCCGGCAATGCAAAGCAAAAGCATGCAATAGACCAAATAATGGCGTTCTTTTGGGATTTCACGCTCAATGCTAGTTTTTGCATAAGGCAGCACAATGGCGGCCAAGGCAGCGACGATAAGCACGACAAATGCACCTAATTCGTCGACCCGATAAACAATACCCCACGGTCCAGGCCAGTTGCCGAGATCATACGAAATCGTCCCACCTAACCAGACCTGCTGCAGTAATTGCACGGCCAAAGCCATCGTTACCAAGCAAACAACGGTCGCCCATGCCCAAGCCGTAACGCTATTGCGTAGCAATATGCAGAAAGGCGCCGCAATCAACGGCACGATCACGACCAAAACCGAGATATGCGTCTCTATGAAGCTCACGCGTTGTTACCTTCATCTTCTTGTTGGTCTTCAAGTGCGCGGAGCTCATCGTCTTCGATGATACCGAAGCTTTCTTGGACACGAACCACCAAAGCCAGACCGAGCGCAGTCATGGCTAGGCCGACAACAATCGCCGTCAGAATCAAAACGTGGGGCAGGGGGTTCGAATAAACCTCGATACCATCGGCCAAAATCGGCGCGGTGCCGCCTTTGACCTTGGCCACAGAGATATAAAAAACAAACACCGACACTTGGAATACGTTCAGACCAACGATTTTCTTGATAAGGTTTTCGTGAGCAATAACGATGTAAAGGCCGATCAACATCAGCAAAAACACGAACCAATAATTCAAAAGCCCTGGGAAGCTAAGATCAACCATTGTCACCCCCGATATCATCAACTGGGTTGACGTCGGCGGCAGCGCGCCCGGCAAAGGCACAGAATATCGTCATAACAGCAGCAAAAACCGTCATCCCGACGCCAAACTCAATCAAGACGATGCCGATATGCTGTCCCCCTTGGGGCGTTGCGCCAAGGACATTGTAACCCAAAAAATTGCCGCCCATCAGCATGGTGACAACGCCGACCCCCGCATACAGCAACACGCCCAATACCAAAACTACGCGCGTCAACCACGACGGCAAAGCCTCACGCAGTGTGCCCAGGCCGAAAATCAGACCGTAAAGCACGAACCCAGCGGCAAAGATCACGCCCGCCTGAAAGCCGCCACCAGGCCCAAAATCGCCATGCCACTGCACGTATAGCCCAAACAATAAAATAAATGGGATCAAAAGCTTGGAGACAACCCGAAGAACGATTTTACGGCGCATACCGGTCATTTATCGCCTCCGCTTTTTTTCGCAGGGCGTCGGCGCGTTCGTCCGATTAAACAGATCACACCACACGCAGCGGTAAAAATCACAAACACTTCGCCCATGGTATCGTAACCGCGATAGCTCGCGAGAACCGATGTTACTGCATTCGGCAAGCCGATTTCAGCCATGGAGTCATTCAGGTAACGCGGCGCAACGTGTTGCTGCGCGGGCGCCATCGGGTCGCCGAACAACGGCATATCCAAACTGCCATATACCAACGCGGCACCGACAAGCGCACAAACAATCAAGCCTTTCCAAGCATTGCTGTTTGGCATCGCCTTTTCGCGGTCCGATGTCAGGGCAAGCGTACCGATCATCAATACCGTTGACGCACCGGCACCGACCGCGGCCTCGGTAAATGCCACGTCGACCGCGTCCAAAATCACATAAAGCGTGGCGCCCAACAGGCTGTAAATTCCGCTCAGCATCACGACAGCAAACAAGTTACGGATGCGGGCTATGGCCACGCCGGTCACGCCCATAAAAGCAAGCATTGCCACGTTCAGCAGGTCTGAAGAGAGAATTTCAAGGTTCATCACCCAATTCCTCCCTGCGACCTATCCGTAGATTTGGTCTCGGCGGCAAGCTTCTTATCCGCATCATCCACTGCCGGTAGGCTATTATGATTAATCGCCGCACGCGCCAACGCAAACGTCGCTGTCGGACCGGTGAAGAAAATCAACAGTAAGACGATCACCAGTTTTGCCAAAACCAACGTAAAACCAACTTGGAACATCAAGCCGATGAACACAAAGCCGACGCCCAACGTGTCGATTAGCGACGCCGCATGCAATCGTGCGAACATGTCGCGCATCTTGAGAAGGCCATAGCCGCCGATCAGGCAAAACGCGAGGCCCGTCACGATGAAAATCCAGCTCAAAACGTCCAATGCGGCTTCCATCAAATATCTCCCGCCGGATCGCCGTCATCGCCATGCCCCATATCGGCATAGGTCACGTACTTGGTAACCGCAATCGTGCCGATAAAGTTGATCAGCGCGTAAACGATCGACAGATCTAAAAACTCAGGACGATCATCGATAAAGCCATAGATCGCGATCAGCATAACCGCCAATGTGCCGAACACGTTGACGGCAAGAATACGGCTGTAAACCGACGGCCCGATTAGGGCGCGCGCAAGCGCCATCGCCATAGTCACGACAACTCCGACGGCGGCAACGGTAAACATCATGCTGCGCCAACCTCGTGCTTTGTATCTGTGGGGACGGAATCACCCATCAAATTGCACACGCGAGCGTTCATCTCGCCACTGCGCAGACCATCCGCAGTTTCGTCCATCAAGGCATGCACGGTGATGACATCCTCATCGACCGAAATCGAGACGGTACCCGGCGTCAGCGTGATCGAGTTCGCATACACGGTGCGGCCCAGCGCATCCGATTGACTGGCGCGGACCTGCAGAACCTGCGGATTGACGTCGCCGGTCAAAATTGCCTTGGCGACGGTGATGTTAGAAACGACGATTTCTTTTACAAGCCATGGAAAATAGGTGATTCCGGGCACCGTGAGATGGATCGGATAGCCCTCACGATCGCAGACATCCAAACGCCGTGCGATCACCACGCACAACGCAATCGATGCAATGCCAAGAGCAATAATCAACGGCAGCCAGTAGCCGGAAAGCAGCACCCAAAACGCTGCAAGCGCCGCGGCTAATCCGAGTGTCCGTGTCACGTAATCCCCCTCAACGCCGCTGAAACATCCCAATCTCATTCTCGGCATACGCCGAAACCTCTTGTCCCTTTATAGGGTTAGCCTTTTGCTTTACGAGGTTGTGTTAGATTTAATTTAGGGACTCGAACACACTGTGACCAGTATAATTTCTTCATTTGTGCGTGCAATTCCAGTAAGCCTGCTGATGTTCGTGCTCCTGCCCATTGGGGCGCAGGCCGATGCGCGCGTTAATTTGACGGTTGAAGGGACAAATGGGCCCCATACCTTTCAGATCGAAGTTATGCAAAGCGCAGAAGATCGTGCGCGTGGGCTGATGTTTCGGCGTGCGCTTGATGCGGATGCCGGTATGCTGTTCGACTTTCGCACTGACGGCATTGCGCGAATGTGGATGAAAAATACCTACATCCCGCTCGACATGCTGTTTATTCGAAGCGACGGCATCATCACCAATGTCGCCCATGATACCGTACCGCATTCAACAGCAGTGATCGCGTCGGACGGACCGGTCCGCTATGTTCTTGAAATCAACGCAGGTCTAGCGAAAAAACTTGGCATAAAAAAGGGCAACCGGGTGTCGCTGCCGAAAGATCCTTAAATTCCGTTATGCTTTTTGAGCGCAAGTGCGCGACGGCGGAAAATAAATGTGCACTTTGGTGCCAACATCGATATCACTCGATATCGTTATATTGCCACCATGCAGTTCAACCAATGCATTCACAATCGGCAGGCCAAGACCTGTGCCCGGAATATTGCGAGTCAGCGGATTATCAATACGACCAAACGGTGCCATCGCCGTATTTGTCTCGTCGACCTCGAAGCCGGCCCCAGTGTCCGAAACGCATATACAAATACCGCCATCGTGCTGCAGAGAGATATCCGTCGTAATACTACCATCCACGCGATTAAATTTTTCAGCGTTTGAAAGGATATTATACAAAACTTGAGAGATCGCACGACGATCCGCGAATAAATACCGCGCCTCAGCTTCGATAGTGCGATTGATCGAAATATTTCGATCGCCTAAGCAACCGACAAATAGTTTCTCGGACTGCGCCAAAAGCTCTTGCAGATCGAGGCGTTCTTCGTGAAGCGTAAGCTTGCCTGCCTCAATTTTGGACAAGTCCAAAAGATCGTTGATTAGACTGAGCAAGTGTTCACCGCTGACATAGATGTCATTGGCGTAATCCATGTAAATGTCACCGCGGTCGAAACCAAGTGTTTGCGCACGTATGATATCTGAAAACCCTAGAATCGCATTCAACGGGGTGCGCAACTCGTGGCTCATGTGCGCAAGAAATTGTGATTTTGCGCGACTGGCCTCTTCTGCGCGTTCTTTTTCTTTACGTAGCGCGCGTTCCGCCCTCACAAGTTCAGTGATATCGCGACCGACACCGCGATAGCCCTGAAAGTCTCCCACATCGTCAAATACCGGCTTACCGCTAATGGACACATCTCGTTGATCACCATTTACATCCAGACGATGATATCGAAAATCCTGAAATGCTTTACGGCATAGAAGCACCGCTTCGTGTGCCGCGATCGCTTCCGCATCAAAATTTTCAGGCAGTAAATCAATGCGCGTTTTACCGTACAACTCTGCTGCCGGCACACCCAGTATCGTTTCAATCGTATCCGACATATAAGTAAATTTCAGATCGGAATCCATTTCCCAAAACCAGTCCGCCGCGATGGAACCGAAATCACGCAAACGTTGCTCACTTTGGCGAAGGGCATTTTCAACCTTTTTTTGCTCGGTGATTTCGCTGGCCATGACGATGGTGCGACCATCCGCCAATCTCGCTTCGTTGATCAAGACGGTTCGCCCATCTTGACGTTCAACCTCGAACGGTCGACCAGGGTTGTTAAACAGCAACAACCGCTCTTCTAAAAGATTGGTTGTTCGCCCATTCACCGAACGAATTTGCCCCATTTTAATTTGTTGCTGTATGTGGTCGGCGAACAGCACGCCTAAACAACATGATTCCGGCGCCTCCGCATTCAATAGACCAAATTTTTCATTAAACAAAATCAATCGGCCATCACGATCCCACATCGAAAAATGGGCGTTCAATGCATCGATCGCGGCCATCAAACTGGATTGCGCCGACTCCATCCGCGCCTCGGTCAAAATCTGATCGGTAATATCCATAGCAGTGCCGATATAGCCTATGAACGTGCCGTCCGAATCAAAAACAGGCTCACCTGTCGACGTGATTGTCCGTACATCTCCATTCGGCCAGCTTCGGGTGTAGCGAAAATCCTTAAATGGTCGATGCGCAATTAGGTCGTTTAAGTGCGCGCGCCATTCCGGTCTGCTAAAGTCATCACATGCTAATTCCATGCGGGTTTTGCCGATTTGAGCACCCATCTCGACCCCACCGGCTTTTTCAACCGCCTTCGACATATACGTGAATCGATGCTCGGCGTCGGTGCGCCAAATCATTTCTGACGTGGTCTCGGCGATGGTATCAAGCACAAGTTCGCGATCGCGCAAGGTCACACGCAACGCGTCGATTTCTGCGCGAAGCAAATCTAGATCATCGTCCGCAGCCAATAACGTATCGTCTTTTTGCAGGTTGTCTGGTCCCATTTTTTTAGCGAGCTTTAAATATTTACTGTATCGGTCGAACAGACTATCAGCATTAACACTCGCTAAAAATACCCGTTTTGGTCGCAAAACAACATCAAGACGTTTTCGCCTGTATTTTCGCCCAGGTATCGCGCAGCGTCATGGTGCGGTTGAACACCGGCTTTGCTGCCGTGCTGTCCGGGTCGGGTGCAAAATACCCCAACCGCTCAAACTGCAAGGCCTCGCCAACCGGCCAATCGGCCAACGACGGCTCCAATTTGCAGTTTTCAAGCACGCTGCGGCTATCGGGATTGAGCGCTTCGATAAAGTCGCGATCTTTCCCAGGTGCTGGGTCCACGAACAGGTGCTCGTAAAGCCGGACCTCGGCGTCGATCGCATGCGCAGATGAGACCCAATGCAGAACGCCTTTGACCTTACGCCCATCCGGCGCATCGCCACCCTTGGTTTCAGGATTATAAGTGCAACGCAGTTCGATCACGTCTCCGGCGTCATTTTTAATGACCTCGTTGCAGGTCAAGAAATACGCCCACCGCAACCGCACTTCGCGGCCAGGGCCTAAGCGGAAAAATTTCTTCGGCGGGTCTTCCATAAAATCATCATGTTCGATATACAACTCTCGTCCAAAGGGCACTTGGCGGGTGCCGGCAGCATCGTCCTCGGGGTTATTGACCGCGTCCAACATCTCGGTCTCGCCTTCGGGATAGTTCTCAATCACCACCTTCAGCGGGTGAATCACCGCCATCCGGCGCTCCGCAACCTTATTCAAATATTCCCGCACACAGTGATCCAGCAATGCGGGGTCAACGACACTGTCAGACTTTGTAACACCCAAACGCGAGACGAAATCACGCACCGCAACGGCCGGAATCCCGCGCCGACGCAGGCCTGACAACGTCAGCATGCGCGGATCGTCCCAGCCGTCCACATGGCCATCTTTGACCAACTGCGTCAGCCGCCGTTTCGAGAGCACAGCATACGACAAATTAAGCTTTGCAAATTCGTACTGACGGGGCCGGGCAGGGGTCGGCAGATTTTCCACCAACCAGTCATACAACGGGCGGTGATCTTCGAATTCAAGCGTGCACAACGAATGCGTCACGCCTTCAATCGCATCAGATTGACCGTGTGCGAAATCGTACGTCGGATAAATACACCAAGTATCACCGGTGCGTGGATGCGGCTTTTTCACGATCCGATAGATCACCGGATCGCGCATGTTGATGTTGCCGGACGCCATGTCGATCTTGGCACGCAGCACTTTTGCGCCATCAGCAAACTCGCCGGCCTTCATGCGCCGAAATAGATCCAAGTTTTCGTCTGCGGTACGGTCCCGGTAAGGGCTGTTGCGCCCGGGCTTGGTCAGCGTGCCACGATATTCACGAATCTCGTCCGCCGTAAGGTCATCGACATAGGCTTTGCCGTTCTCGATCAGGTTCTCGGCCCACGTATACAGCGTGTCGAAATAATCGGATGCGTGCTTTGGTGCGCCAGCCCACGTGAAGCCCATCCAGCGTACATCGGCTTCGATGGCATCGATGAATTCTTGTTCTTCTTTGGCCGGATTGGTGTCGTCGAAGCGCAAATTACACGCACCGTCGAATTCTTCAGCGATGCCAAAGTTCAAAAAGATAGATTTGGCATGGCCAATATGCAGATAGCCATTCGGCTCAGGCGGGAAACGGGTGACGACTTTCGATGTGGTGCCGTCGGCCAGATCCTTGCGAATGATCTCGCGAATAAAGTCGCGCGGCTCCATTTTTCCGGCATCGGAATCGTTGGGCGCATTTGACGTGGTCGGGGTATTGCTATCGGACATGATGTCTCCGCTGTTGGCCGTGCCGGCTATCTCTGCCAAAATTCGCGGCAAAGGGAAAGGGAAACGCGCGATCAACCCTTACAAGCGAAAACCGCAAACGAAAAACCCCGGCCAATCTGACCGGGGTTTTAGACGTTCGAAGACATGAGATCTCCTTAGATCAGTTGCATCGCAATCGCGAGAATAGCAACAGCACCGACGAAAGAGCCCATGACGGTGTTGAAAATTTGATGGTCCATGACGTTTCTCCGTCAAAAGGGTGAAGTGTGTTTTACCGCGCCTCTTTACGCTGCGTCTAACGCATACACCAACGCTGATTAAGCATCCCCCGCATGCAAAAACAGCATGGCTCCGGAGAAAGCCATGCCGCCTTTTATCGACGTGGGTTGGAGCTTCTGTGTGTGGCAGTGGCGCCCAAGCCCAGCGTCAGAATTCTATTTATGTCCGCTTTTAGATTTTGTCTACCGGGCGCTTACCTTTGCGCCTGCTCAGTAGGTTGATCTAAGTCCGCACGTTTCGTCGCGATCAACGACAAAATCTCGCCTTCGGTCATGGGTACGGCGACAACCAGATCGGCGTCGGCGACGTCCGCGTCACAGCCTGCAAACGCGGGATGGGCGACGGTGGTCAAGGCCAACGCAAATATACCAAACGCCGCATAGCGCAAATATCGAACGGTCATCATGGCACCTCCCTGATGTTTCATATAAAGGTTACGCGGTGCGTGCCTGATCAGTTCACAAATAAAATCAGGTATTTTCAGCGCATGTAGAAAGTTACGTTTGGGTTGTGATCTGCGCTTGCTAATGATCTCATCAAACCGTAAGTTCCGCGCGGATCGGGGAGTAGCGCAGCCTGGTAGCGCATCTGGTTTGGGACCAGAGGGTCGCAGGTTCGAATCCTGTCTCCCCGACCATTTTTCCCAAGCGGCTCACGATATACGGCATTCCGATGCACGTGACGTAAGAAACCCCATCCAATGACCGAAGATGACTACCGCACCGATCTGGCGAAGAAAGAGTACCGCGAGCCCGCCTCTAAAACGTGGGAAGCGGATCGCTTCAACGACTCGCACACCCACGAATACGCGCTGTACCTGTTAATTACCCAGGGTGAAATGACCCTCGAAGTCGAAGATTCAGATGGAGTTGAGACAACCAAATGCGCTTCGGGTGAGACCATTGAAGTCCCGGCACATGTGGTGCATACGGAACGCGCCGGCATCGAAGGCGTGACGTTCTGGGTCGCCCAAAAGTAACGCGCGACCCTGAGACGAATCTCAGCCCGCCAGCAGCATCTGCCCAAGCATGCCCATCATAAACCCAAAGACCGCGCCCAACGGTGGGCCCCATCGTTGACGTACGTGGGCGTCGGGGGCGATGTCTTGAAACGTCAGATAAATAATCCCACCCGCCGCGAACAGCATCAACGCCCCCAACATGGCAGGCTGGTCCCCCAGCAGCGCGTCACCACTGAATGCTGCCAGCGGCCCCAGTAATACCAGCGCACAAAACAGCCAAAGTGTCGGCCTGCGCCGGGCAGGGTGGCCGTGGATGATCTCGTGGAACGCATTAAAGCCCTCGGGCAAGTTCTGCATCGCGATCAACAGCGCCAACAGCAGCCCGACACTGTGCTCGCTTTCAGACGCCAGCATCGCCCCCATGGCCATGGCTTCGGGGATGAAATCCAACAGTATCGCCATAAACTGAGCCAATCTGCCACCCTTGAACTTGAGGCGTACCAGCCGGTCCATAAAAAAGAACACGAGACCACCAGTTCCGAACGCCAGCGCAGCGGGCAGGGGGCTCAACGCTGCCGTGCCTTCCGGCACCAACACCAAGGCGACAGCGGCCAGCAGGGTGCCCCCGCCGAACGCAATAATGGAATGTTTGAGCTCGGTTTCCAGCCAGTGCCGACGCAGCGGCGGAAACGTCGCCAAATACCCACCCAACGGAATCGTCGCACCGGCCAGGGTCGCATACAACAAAGATTGGAACAGTGGGCTCATCGGTGGTTAGGCGCCTTTATTCGCCGAGATCAGCAACCTTAATCAAACACACTCCTTGGATGGCCGACGATTCAATCGTCTCGTGGGCGTCGATTACGCCGTCCAGGGTGAACGGGCAGGTTTTGGAGACCATGTGCGTGAGCTGACCTGCCGCCAACAGCGCGTTGACGCCGTCGAACGTGGTTTTTTTCACGGCCTCGGTCAGGGCATAGATCGTGTACGGGCGGATCGTGATGTTTTTGAACATGATCGGCCAATACGGCAGCACCGGTTCCGGCACCGCGTCCGAACTATACGTCGTGATCACACCGTTCGGCGCCATGATATCGGCGAACAAATCGATGTTGGCGCCGAACGCGACTTCGGACAGGCGATTCACACCGGCGCCGTCGGTAATCTCGAGCACGCGGGCGCGCACATCTTCGGTTTTATAATTGATGACGTGGTCTGCACCGGCGTCTATGGCGATTTTCGCCTTCGCGTCGTTGCCGACGCTGGCGATCACGTTGGCACCAGCGAGCTTCGCCATCTGCACCGCATACCGCCCGACACGCCCGGCACCGCCTGAAACCATCACCCAAAGCCCTTCGACAGGGCCGTCCGAAAATACGCCATAGTGCGCGGTCACCGCAGGCACGCCCAGGCACGCACCGTCGGCCAGCGAGGCGCCGTCTGGCAGTCTCGGCGCCATCCAGGTGGGCAGGGTGCAATATTCAGCCTCAGTACCTAAGGCGCGACCGGCCTGCGCGCCGAAAATCCACACCCGCTCGCCGACGCGCGATGCCTCAACACCGTCACCCACCGCCGTGATAATCCCGGCGCCGTCATTGCCGCTGATGATCGGCGAGAAATTCGGCAATTCACGGCCTGATTCCCGGCGCTTCACATCGGTCGGGTTCACAGCGGAATACGCGATTTTCACCTGAACCTCGCCGGCAGCGGGGGGCACAGGCGCGATGTCGACCATCTCAAGCACCTGTTTTGCGGCACCGGCTTTACTGAATTGAATGGCTTTCATCATGTCTCTCCTAAAAATGTGAGTCTTTGACCTGTTGCGCTATGACATATCGCATCTGCGGCAGCGTTGACAGGGGGCGTTGTTCTTCGTCCTCGACGTCTGCCGAAAACCCGTTGCTATCGGCGTAATCTTGCGTATCTTCATCGAATATCAAACGCCGCGCGACAACACCGTACCGGAGGCAGCCATGCCAGACGTTCGCATCTACCAACCCAGCAAGACGGCCATGCAATCGGGCCGCGCCAACATTAAGAAGTGGGTGCTTGAGTTCGAGCCGGGGTCCCGCAAGGAAACCGACACGCTGATGGGCTGGACCGGGTCGCGCGATACCAACGGCCAGATTCGCATGCGCTTTGCCAGCAAAGAGGACGCAGTTGCGTTCGCGCAAAAGCACAAGCTGAGCTATCAGGTCTCAGACCCGAAAAAGCGCCGCATCAAGCCAAAAGCGTATTCCGACAATTTTGCGTTTGGCCGCAAAACTTTGTGGACCCATTGATGCGCTTGCGTCACCTGACCGTCACAGTCGGCGCGATAACGCTGCTGTTCGGCACAACCGTCGCCCAGGCAAGCTTTCTCGATAAGCTAAAAGATGCGGCGAAAGAAGCCACCAGTGGGACATCCGGCGGCAGCGGCAGCGTATCCGGCGCTGCTACATCGCTCAGCCAGTCGCAGATCATTGCGGGCCTCAAAGAGGCACTCCGTGTCGGGGCTGAGCGGGTAGTCGCACAATTGGGCGCCAAAGACGGCTTCAACGCCGACCCCGCTATCCATATTCCGCTGCCAGACAGCCTCAAGAATGCGCAAAGTATGCTCCGCAAGGCGGGGCTCTCCAGTTTGGCCGACGATGTTGAGCTTAAAATCAACAGCGCCGCCGAGGAAGCCACGCCGAAAGCCAAAGAGCTGCTTTGGAAAGCCGTCGAAGGGATGACCGTCGACGACGCGAAAGCGATCTACAATGGCCCCAAAGACGCAGCCACCCAATACTTTCGCCGGGTCACCGGCGCC
>JAFMCK010000043.1 GCA_017857825.1 Rhodospirillales bacterium | reverse complement strand
GGAAAATGTGATTGCGATTGCAGGCTTTGGCGCCGCGGCAGCCGACGCGCAGAGCGGTCTCGATGCCTATGCGAACATCGCGCGACTTCGTGATCATGTCGAAGCCGCGTTGGCCGATACGGCCAAGGTATACGGCGCGGGTGCGTCCAGGCTCGTCAACACGTTGTGCGTCGGTATGCCGGGTGTGGCGGCGGAAACGCAGGTGATGTCGTTCGATCTGGCAGGCTTGGCGGTGAGCGCCGGGTCCGCGTGTTCCAGTGGCAAGGTTGAGCCGAGCCACGTGCTCCTCGCCATGGGCGCCACCGCGGACGAAGCCGCCGAAGCGGTGCGGATCTCGTTTGGGCTCGGCAATACCGAAGCCGATGCGGCCCGCGTGATTGATGCTTGGCAGATGCTGTATAAGCGCCATGCGGAGGCTGCGGCATGACACAGCACACCCGCCCAATCTATTTGGATTACCAATCGACGACGCCGGTCGATCCGCGCGTTATGGATCGCATGCTGCCTTTCTTCACCGAAGCGTTCGGCAACCCGCATTCGACCTCGCACGCGTTCGGCTGGGAAGCCCGCGACGCGGTCGAGGCTGCGCGTGCCGAGGTCGCGGAGATGATCCATGCGGAACCACGCGAGATCATTTTCACCTCGGGAGCGACCGAGAGCAACAACATGGCCGTCAAAGGCGTCGGCCGCTTTTTTGCCGAGCTGCCGCAAAAAGCCAAGCGCCACATGGTCATTCCGGTCACCGAGCATAAATGTGTGCTGGAGTCGGCAAAGGCGCTAAAAGAAATCGGCGTCGAGGTCACATGGCTGCCGGTGGCGGCGGACGGCATCGTTGATCCGCTTGCCGTTAAGGCGGCGATCCGCGACGACACCGCCTTGGTGTCTGTGATGCTGGTCAATAACGAGATCGGCGTGATCCAACCGCTGGCCGAGATCGGCGCGATTTGCCGCGAATACGGTGTGTATCTGCATACCGATGCTGCCCAGGCCGCGGGCAAGACCGACATCGACGTCGTCGCCATGAACATCGATTTACTGAGCTTGAGTGCGCACAAGATGTACGGGCCCATGGGCATCGGTGCCTTGTATGTCCGGCGCAAGCCACGTGTCCGCCTGACACCGTTATTTGACGGTGGCGGGCAGGAACGTACGTTGCGCTCTGGCACCGTGCCGGCACCGCTTGCCGTCGGTTTTGGGGCTGCGGCAAAGCTGGTCAGCGACGAAACAACGGCAGACCATACCCGCATCCGTGATTTTCGTGATCGATTGCTCAAAGGATTGCAGCAGCGTGTTTCAGACACCTATGTGAACGGCAGCATCGATCAACGGATCTACGGCAATATCAACATCGGCTTTGCCGGCACCGATTCCGAAGCGCTGATGGATGCGCTGAAAGATCAAGTTGCGATCTCAAGCGGCTCTGCGTGCACCTCAGCGTCGGTCGAGCCGTCTTATGTGCTTCGTGCCATCGGCTTGTCAGATACCGAAGCGCATGCGTCGGTGCGGATGTGCATCGGCCGCATGACAACAGCGGACGAGGTTGATATCGCGATTGAGGCGATTTCACGCGCCGTTGCACAGATACGAGAACAATCCCTCTCTCAAAGCGAGAGGAAGCTCGGATGAATATTCAGTTTATCCGTGCACACAATTCAGACCGTAGACTCCTAGAAGGGACGACATAACCATGGCAGCCACAGCCGAAACCGTCGAACAGGTAAAATCAATTGCCGGCGAGAAGTACAAATACGGCTTCGTTACCGATATTGAGTCGGACAAGGCACCGAAAGGGCTGAGCGAAGACATCGTTCGCTTTATCTCGGCGAAAAAGAACGATCCAGAGTGGCTGCTGGAGTGGCGCTTAAAGGCGTACCGCCGTTGGCTGGAAATGCCCGAGCCGAAGTGGGCAAAGGTGGATTTCCCGGCGATCAATTATCAGGACTATCACTATTATTCGGCGCCGAAGCAAAAGGGCGACGGGCCGAAAAGCTTGGATGAGGTCGATCCGCAATTGCTGGAGACCTACAAAAAGTTGGGTATTCCACTGCACGAACAGGAAATGCTGGCGGGCGTTCAGAATATTGCCGTGGATGCGGTTTTCGACAGTGTTTCGGTGGCAACGACATTCCGCAAACAGCTCGAAAAGGTCGGCGTGATCTTCTGTCCGATCTCCGAAGCATTAGAGCGGTGCCCGGATTTGGTGCGCAAGTATCTGGGCTCGGTGGTGCCGGTGGCTGACAATAAGCATGCGTGTCTAAACGCGGCTGTGTTCACCGACGGCTCGTTTGTCTACATCCCGCCCGGCGTCAGATGCCCGATGGAATTGTCGACATATTTCCGAATCAACGAAATGAACACCGGTCAGTTCGAGCGTACGCTGATCATCGCGGATAAGGGATCGTACGTCAGCTACCTCGAAGGCTGCACGGCGCCGATGCGCGATGAAAACCAACTGCACGCTGCGGTCGTCGAACTGGTGGCGCTGGACGATGCCGAGATCAAATACTCGACCGTGCAGAATTGGTATCCGGGTGACGAGAACGGTAAGGGCGGGATCTACAACTTCGTGACGAAGCGCGGCGCTTGCCGGGGTAAGAATTCCAAGATTTCCTGGACCCAGGTCGAAACCGGGTCAGCGATCACCTGGAAATACCCTAGCTGCATCCTGCAAGGCGACAATTCGGTTGGTGAATTCTATTCCATCGCCATTACCAACAACGCACAGCAGGCAGATACCGGCACTAAGATGATTCACCTGGGCAAAAACACACGCTCAAAAATCATCTCGAAAGGGATTTCGGCAGGCAAAGCCGACCAGACCTATCGCGGTCTCGTGAAGATTTCTGCAAAGGCCGAAGGCGCGCGGAATTATACCCAGTGCGACTCGTTGTTGATCGGCGACACGTGCGGCGCGCACACGGTGCCGTATATCGAAAGCAAAAACAAAAAAGCGATCATCGAACACGAGGCGACGACGTCGTCGATTTCCGAAGATCAGTTGTTCTATCTGCGCCAGCGCGGCATCTCGCAAGAGAACGCCGTGGCTTTGGTCGTTAACGGTTTCTGCCGCGATGTGTTGCAGCAACTGCCGATGGAATTTGCCGTTGAAGCGCAGAAACTGGTCGCCATCTCGCTTGAAGGCAGTGTCGGCTGACGTTTTGCGGTGCATTGAAATATTGAGACAAAGTGACGTTAATTAGGGACAAATACAGATGTTAGAGATCAAAGACCTACACGCCAGCGTACAGGGAACGGAAATCCTCAAAGGGCTTAACCTGACGGTGAAGCCGGGCGAAGTGCATGCCATCATGGGGCCGAACGGATCGGGCAAGTCGACGTTGTCCTACGTGCTGGCTGGGCGCGAAGGTTATGAGGTCACGGGCGGACGGATCATCTATTGCGGTGAAGACCTGACCGACCTTGAACCGGAAGAACGCGCCGCCAAAGGCGTATTCTTGGCCTTTCAATACCCTGTCGAAATTCCGGGTGTACCGAACTCCACGTTCTTGAACGAGGCCGTTAACTCGGTGCGCCGTTACCGGGGCGAGGAAGAGCTCGACAAAATTCAGTTCGTTAAAATGCTGCGTGCGAAGACCAAAGAGCTCGGCATGTCTGACGAAATGCTCAAACGTGCCGTGAACGTCGGCTTCTCGGGCGGTGAGAAAAAGCGTAACGAGGTTCTGCAGATGGCGGTGTTGGAGCCGAAGCTGGCGATCTTGGACGAGACCGACTCCGGCCTCGATATCGATGCGTTGAAAATTGTCGCTGATGGCGTCAATGCGATGCGCTCGCCGGAACGCTCGGCGTTGGTGATTACGCACTACCAGCGTCTGCTCGACTACATCGTGCCCGATAAAGTGCACGTGTTGGCGCAAGGCCGTATCCAAAAAACCGGCGGCAAAGAGTTAGCGCTTGAGCTCGAAAAATCCGGCTACGCGGACTTCAAAGGGGAGGCCGCTTAATGGCCGATATCGGGTTTATCGACGAAAGCAGCGGACGCACGCTGCCGGGTGCCGGGCTCGGTTGGTTGGATGCCAAGCGCGACGCCGGGCGAGCGCGGTTCGGCGCGCTGGGTTTGCCGACGCCGAAGTTGGAAAGCTGGAAATACACGCGGCTGCGCCCCTTGGACGACACCAAGTTCGCACCGGTTTCCGACGCTGCCGGCGAGGCAAAGATTGATAAGGTGCCGGGTCTGTCCGGTTCTGCGGCGAAGATTGTGTTCGTCAATGGACGGCTGCGCACAGATTTGTCGAAATTGGACGACTTGCCTGACGGCGTGCGGTTTGCATCGCTGGAAACCATGCTCGCCGAAGATCCTGCGTGGCTCGAAGCGAACATGGGCAAGGTTGCGGGCGATGCGCCGGTCCGTGCCGGCGGTACGGGCGAACAGGCCATGCTGGCGCTGAATGAAGCGATGATGGATTCCGGGTTTATCTTGCACGTGGCCAAGGGCGTTGCGCTCAAAGCGCCGCTCGAGGTCATCTACATCGGCGGGCTCACGGACGATGCGGTCGCTTACTTCCCACGGAATTTGATCGTGCTCGAAGAAAACGCGCAAGCAACCTTGGTGAAACAGCACATTGGTCACAGCGTCGGTGAATACTTCGCCAATGCGGTGACGGAAATTTCGCTGAAGCAGGGCGCAAACTTTAAGCACTATAAACTGCAAGCCGAGAGCATTTACGCGACCCACGTCACGACCTTGCATGCCGACATCGCGCGCGATGCGACGTATGAGAGCTTTCAGCTTTCAATCGGTGGCCTGCTGTCGCGCTCGGAAAGCAACATTACGCTGTCCGGCGAAGGCGCGCACGCGGGCGTGCATGGTGCTTATATGATGCGCGGTAAAGAGCACTGCGATAACACCACGTTCATCGACATGGCGGTGCCGCATACGACCTGCAATCAGGTTTTCAAAGGCGTGCTCGACGACGAAAGCCGGGCCGTGTTTCAGGGCAAGATTTATGTCGCCCGTGACGCGCAAAAGGCGGATGGGCGCATGCTCAACAAAACGTTGCTGCTGTCGAACGGTGCTGAGATCGATACCAAACCTGAATTGGAAATCTATGCCGACGACGTGCAGTGCGCGCACGGTGCGACCACCGGTCAGCTGGATGAAACGGCGCTGTTCTATTTGCGCTCGCGCGGTATTCCCGAGGCGCTGGCCCGCAACATGCTGGTGCAGTCATTCTTGGGTGATGCGTTGGAAGAAATCTCCGACGAAGCCGTACGTGAAGCGTTCATGGTTCATGTCCTGCATTGGCTGCCCGCGCATTGCTACCGCGCCGGCGAGTGGACATCCGATCAGCTTGAGGAGCGTGCCTAATGTCCGTCTCCGCCAAAGCCGGTGACAATTCTTTGCAGGCGTTCGATGTTGAACGCGTGCGCGAAGACTTTCCGATCCTCAACGAGCAGGTACACGGTAAGCCGTTGGTGTTTCTGGACAACGGTGCCAGCGCGCAAAAGCCGCGTCAGGTGATCCAAGCGATGACCGATTGCATGACGCACTATTACGCCAACGTGCACCGCGGCAATCACAAGATGAGCCAACTGTCGACTGAGGCCTATGAAGAAGCACGGCGCAAAGTGGCCGGCTTCATCCATGCACCCAGCGATAAAGAAGTTATCTTTACGCGCGGCGCGACCGAGGCGATCAATCTGGTGGCTGCCAGCTATGGCCGGACGTTCTTGAATCCGGGTGACGAGATCATCATCACGGTGATGGAACACCACGCCAATATCGTGCCGTGGCAGATGCTCCGCGACGAAAAGGGCCTGATCCTAAAAATCGTGCCGATTGACGATGACGGGCACTTTTTGATGGATGAATTCGAGGCGTTGCTGTCGGACAAAACCAAGCTCGTCGCCGTACCGCACATCTCCAACGTGTTGGGGACCGTGTTGCCGGTCAAAGAGATTATCCGTAAGGCCCATGCCGCCGGTGCGAAAGTCCTGATCGACGGCTGCCAAGCCGTGCCGCATACCCGCGTCGACGTGCAGGATCTGGGCGCAGACTTTTATGTGTTCTCGGCGCACAAGTTGTATGGCCCGACCGGTATTGGTGTGCTTTGGGCGCCGGAAGATTTGTTGAATGCAATGCCGCCCTATCAAGGCGGTGGTGACATGATTGACCGGGTTACGTTTGAAAAGACCACGTATCAAGACGCGCCGCATCGCTTTGAAGCCGGCACGCCGGCGATCATCGAAGCGATTGGTTTCGGCGCTGCGATTGATTATGTGGACAGCATCGGCCTCGACAACATCGCCGCCCACGAAGTCGGCTTGCTGCATTATGCGACTGAGCGATTATCGCAGATTGACGGCCTGCACATCATCGGCAACGCCGACGACAAAGCCTCCATCGTGTCGTTCGTCATGGACGATGCGCATATTTCCGACATCGGGACGCTGATCGATCGGATGGGCGTCGCGGTGCGTGTCGGCCACCATTGTGCGCAGCCGTTGATGGATCGCTACGGCATTCCCGGTACGGCACGGGCATCGTTCGGCATGTACAACACCAAAGCCGAGATCGACGCGCTGTATGACGCGCTGATCGTCGTCAAAGAAATGTTTTCGTGATGTTTGGCTTATTCAAGAAAAAGGACAGCACCGTGACCGATAGTTCTGACAGCAAAGCCACAGCACCTGAGCGGGATACGATTACACCGATTCCGCGTGAAAAGCCGACGGCGCATGTTTCTGCGCCGGTGATGGACGAATTCGTTCAGCCCCCCAGCATGATTACTCAGGGCCAGGGCAGCGGCATTCCGAGCGGTATTCCGGGTTTCGATTACAACCCTGTCGACACCGACGAAGAGTTCAAGGCGAACGGCGGCAAGCCGCTCGCCGAGGGGGCCGCGCCGGCCAGCAAAGACGACGTGTTGGCAGCGTTGCAGACGGTCTATGACCCGGAAATTCCGGTGAACATTTACGATCTCGGCTTGATCTATACCTGCGAGATCGCCGACAACGGCAACGTTGATGTTGAAATGACCCTGACGGCACCCGGTTGCCCCGTCGCCGGCACCATGCCGGGCATGGTGGTCGAGGCCGTCGAAAAGGTCGAGGGCGTCGGCGAAATCGAAGTGAAACTGGTGTGGGAACCCGGCTGGCATCCTGGCATGATGTCCGAAGATGCCAAGATCGCTTTGGATATGGGATAAGGCTTACCCTCGACTTGATCCGGACACGCATACAGCATATCTAAGTCTTAGACATTTTGGAGAGACGACGATGACCGAACCGCAAAAACAGCTGATCTCATTGACCGATGCCGCCGCTGAACACGTGTGTGCGTTGATGGGCAATGCCGATGTGCCAGTCGCGGGCCTGCGCGTCAGTGTCTCCACCAAGGGCTGCTCGGGTTTGACGTATGTGTTTGAATACGCCGAAGAAAAGCGCCCGTTCGAAGAAGAGGTCGAGCATAACGGCGCCAAGGTTTTCATCGACCCCATGGCGACGATGTTCCTGACCGGTGCCGAAATGGATTACGAAGACGGCAAATTGCGCTCCGGCTTCACGTTCTCTAACCCGAACGAAAAAAGCCGTTGCGGATGCGGCGAAAGCTTCTCGGTCTGATCTCTTGAGCAGCTACAAAGTCACGTTTGTCCATACCGATGGACGCGAGCAGGTGTGCGAGGCCCCGGAAGGTCTGTCGCTGCTCGAAGTCGCGCATAAAAATATGATCGATATCGAAGGCGCCTGCGAAGGCTCGATGGCATGTTCGACCTGTCACGTGATCATTGATCCGGATTGGTACGATAAACTTGAGCCCGCCGTCGAAGAAGAAGAAGACATGCTCGACCTCACGTTCGGCCTGAAACGCACCTCACGGCTCGGGTGCCAAATCCGCATGACCGCCGACTTAGATGGTCTGCGCGTTCAACTCCCCAAGGAACATCGCAATCTGATGTGAGGGGGGCGTAAGTCTCTGTCTTTGTCAGCGCGGCGGCGTCTCGCTGAGGCGCCCGCCGCAGATCACCGGTGGGCCTCCATCTTTGCCGCTCATGGAGATTTTAAAATCTGTTGAATCCGCCAGGCGCTCCCCCATGGCGAGCACGGAGTCACGATTTTCGGCGGGCTCGCGTGTGAACATTCTACCCAGCCGCAAGATCACCCGTTGCTGTTCGCTGACCTGTCCGCTGTAAGCCGTCAGGCCGACGTTGAACACTTCTTTTATCGCCAGCGCGCGGCGTTCCTGGCAGGTCGCCATGCCGAGCACCGGCGCGCTGCTGCGGATGATGTAGCCGATGCGGATTTCACGCTTTTCGGAATCGAACGCTACTGAACTCTGCGGCACCGGGTCCGATGAAAGGACAATTTTACGCGCCGCTTGAAGGACAATCGTCCGCAGTCGCTTGATGCCGAAATCAAACATCGTCACCGGTTCGTTCTGCAGCCGGTCAAAGACATCCGCCGCCCTCGCCGGCGGCGCGCCGAATAGGCTCAGGCAAAACAAGACGATAAAACCGTAGGCGCGCATGACGTTGTCTCCTTATAATTACTCCTCGTCATTCCAGCCTTCGCGGGAATAACGGAGCGGGCGTTGGAGTTTATCCGGCTTCAAAAAATACCGCCAGACCGACGACGACAAGCATAGAGACGGCCATGGCGATGTTGATCACGCGTTGTTGCCGTCCGCTGAGCGGCAGTTTCTTCAACGATGCGCCGAGGCCCAGCCACAAAAAGTGGATCGGGAACGACATCGCCGAAAACACGCAAAGTTTGATCGCGAATTCGATCGGCGCACTTTCGGGATAGAATTTAAAGCCGCCGATCACGGCGGTCATCACCGCATAGGCCTTGGGGTTGATCAGCGATAAGGTGACGCCGTTCCAAAAGCCCAGCGGCTTGGCGGTTTCGATCAACGCTATCCGTCCGCCCGACGTTGCGATGCGGAACGCCAGATACAGCAAATAGCCGAGGGATGCCGCCAGCAAGACTTCGCGCACGTAGGGGACCGAGAACACCAGCGCGGCGAGGCCGCTCGCCACCATCCCCATGACGATCAGCGAGCCCAGCACGACACCAACCAGATACGGTGCGCCTGCGCGAAACCCATACGCAGCCCCATTGCCGGCGACACTGAGCACCCCCGGGCCAGGGGTGATCAGTAAAAAGAAGACGGCCGCGATGAATGTGCCCACGCGTTACGCCAGCTGCACCAGTTGTTTGCCGACGTTGGCACCTTGCAACATGCCGATGAACGCCGAGGGTGCGGCATCGATCCCGTCAGCGATGGTTTCTCGGTACGCCAGTTTGCCGCTTTGGATAAGATCAATCAGCTCGGCGCGGGCTTCGTCCCAACGGTCTTTGTATTGGGTCTGCACAAAGCCTTCGATGCGCAGCGATTTGTCGAAGATCTTGCCCATGTTGGCGACGGTCGGCGGTTCGCCCTCGGCATTGTAGGCCGCGAGTACGCCGCATAGCGGAATCCGTCCGCCTTTGTTCATGTTGGCCAACGCTGCCGACAGCACATCACCGCCGACGTTATCAAAGTACAGATCAATGCCGTCTGGCGCCGCAGCTTTGATTTGCCCGGTCAAGTCGGGCGCTTTGTAGTCAACGCACGCATCAAAGCCGAACACATCGGTGACGATCTTGCACTTTGCGGGGCCACCGGCGATGCCGATGACTTTGCAGCCGTTCGCTTTAGCAATCTGGCCTGCCGCACTGCCGACAGCGCCGGCGGCGGCTGAAATCAGCACGGTGTCGCTGGGCTTCATTTGCCCGGTTATTTTGAGTCCGACCCATGCCGTGACCCCGGTCGAACCCGCAGCGCCCATATAGGCGCTGAGCGGGATTTTGCTGTCGCGTGGCACGGTGAAATCCAGGTTGCTGCCGTCCGAGACCGCGTGTGTTTGCCAGCCGAGTCGCCCGACGCAATACGTGCCGAGCGGATAGTCAGGGTTCTTGCTTTCGATCACTTCGCCCAAGACTCTGCCGACCATCAAGTCGCCCGGCTTCAAGTCGCCGCCCGAATATGTCCAACCGCCACCCATCAGCATGCGCTGATAGGGGTCGAGCGATAGATACAGATTGCGCAGCAGAAACTGCCCCTCGCCAATGCTGGGTATCGGCGTGTGCTTGATTTCGAAGTTGTCTTCGGTCGGCAAGCCGTCGGGGGCGCTTTTGAACAGGACTTGGATGTTGTCTTCAGTTGTCTCAGACATGTTTCTGCCTCTCGTTTTATTCGGGTGCTCGGTTTATGTTGTCTTTGTAAGGGCCATATACAACTGAACAACCCTTTTGGGGGAGGACGCATGGATCAGGCACTGAAAGAGACATTGGCCGGTGTTGCCACCGCGACGTTGACCACGGTGATGCTGAAGCGGGGCTTGCGGACCACGTGGCTCGCCGGGACCATGCCTTATGCGGCGGCGGAAACCCGTATTGTCGGGCCGGCGTTTACGATGCGGTATATTCCGGCTCGCGAAGATTTGGCGACACCAGCGGCCTGGACGTCGCCGACGTCGACCCGGGCTGCCATCGAAGAAATGCCGGCGGGCTGCGTTTGTGTGATTGATGCGCGCGGCATCGACACCGCAGGTGTCGCCGGCGATATTTTGGTCGGACGGATGCGGAAGCGCGGTGTCGCCGGCTTGGTGACCGATGGCGTGATGCGGGATTCCGACGGTGTGAAAGCGACCGGGATGCCAATCTGGTGCGCCGGTACGGCTGCACCGGCGGCGATCCACGCGATGGCCTTCGTCGGCTGGCAGGAGCCGATCGGCTGCGGCGGGACAGCGGTTTTCCCCGGTGATATCATTGTCGCTGATGCCGATGGGGCGGTGGTGGTGCCGCAGGATATCGTCGAAGATGTCGCGGCTGCTGCCGTCGCGCAGGAAAAACTTGAAGCCTGGATCGTTGGTGAGGTCGAAAAAGGCCGCGCGTTGCCGGGCCTGTATCCGCCCAACGAAGAAACCTTGGCCCGCTATCATGCTGAAACAGGAAAATAAGGATCGATAATCATGGATGACGCTACAAGAATTCCGATTCCGGCGCCCTATACCGGCCCAAATGTGACGGGCGGCCTGGCTGAAATTTTTATCCAAGACGGGTTTGCCAATGATGACCCCAGGCTTTGGGTGCCATTGTCGCCCGGTCGTTGGTCCCGGCCATTGTGCCTGAACGTCAGCCAAGGTTATTGGGTGCATCTGACCAAGGTCCAAGGTGGCGGGTTCCTGTCGCGGCACAAGCATCCGGCGCCGGTCCATGGCTTTGTGATCAAAGGATCGTGGCGATATCTGGAGCATGACTGGGTGGCGGGGCCGGGCTCGTACCTGTTTGAGCCGCCTGGCGAGATTCACACCCTTGTCGTCGACGAAGACTGCGACGAAATGATCACGCTGTTCCACAACACCGGAGCCCTCATTTACTGTGATGAAAACGGCAAGACGACGGGGACGACGGACGTGTTTGATCGCATCGACGCCTGCCGGGTACATTTCAAAAATGTCGGCTTAGGCGCTGATTACGTCGAAAACTTTATCCGTTAAGGAGACGCGCTTTGCTGAGCAAAAAGGTTCTGTTGATCGCGGCGGTGGTCTTGGTCGCCCTGTTGTTGGGCTATCAATACACGGTGCAACAAAACTTGGCCGGGCCGATTCGTCTGATGCCGGATGATGCGGCGGTCGTCGCCCAGGGCCAGGAAGTATACGTCGCCGAGTGCGCGACGTGCCACGGGGCACAGTTGCAAGGTCAGCTGAATTGGCAACAACGCCTGCCCAATGGCCGCTTGCCGGCACCGCCGCATGACGAAACCGGGCACACCTGGCATCACGATGATGCGTCGTTGTTCAACGTCACCAAGTACGGCCCGCAGTTCGTCGCAGGCCCCGACTATCAAAGCGACATGCCGGCTTATGAGGGCAAGCTGACCGATGCCGAGATCATCGCCGTGCTGTCATATATTAAATCCGAATGGCCTGCAGAGGCCCGCGCCACCCATGACGAAATCAATCGGCGGGCCGTGCCGCAGTAGTTTTTGGCGCGTAGATGGATTCCCGCCTGCGCGGGAATGACGGGTTTATATATTTTCGTCATTCCCGCGCAGGCGGGAATCCAGCTTTATCTTGCGACGTCTTCCTCAGGTAAACGACTTTTCGCGCACCGTCGCGGTGCGCATACCGTCTGGGGTTTCGACTTCGACCCGGGTGCCGTCTTTCCAGTGGGTCATGCGGATCATGCCGATGGACACGTTGGTCTTGAAATCTGGTGACCAAACGGCTGACGAAATACGTCCGACCCGCTCACCGTCGGCGAACACCGGCCAAAGCGCCGTGCACGGGGGCACCGCGTCGCCATCGATGGAAAAATTTCGAATTTGCCGCACCGGGCCCTCGGATGCGACCCGCAGCAAGGCATCGCGACCGACGCAACCGATGGCGGTCTGGGTATCGCAAAACCGGCCCAGGCCGCATTCGTGCGGGGTGTTTTCGCGGGTCATGTCGTTGCCGTATGACAACAGCCGTCCCTCAATCCGTTCGATCAGGTTGGGACAGCCGGCGCGCACCTGCAAGTCTTCACCGGCCTGCATCAGACGCGCCCATAGCGGCCCCGCGATCTCGGCGCCGGTCACGTAGATTTCGAAGCCACCCTGCTTGGAGTAGCCAGACCGCGCCACCGGCATTTCATGGCCTTCGAAACTGAGCATTGAAAAGCGGAAAAACTTGATCGCGCGCACTTGGTCGCCGAACACGCGGGCCATCAATTCGTCGGCCTGTGGTCCCTGCACGGCGAGCGGAAAGACGTCGGGCTCGTTGACGTCGACATCCAACCGGAACCCGTATGCCAGGCCTTTGGCCCAGAACAACAAATCGCTGTCGGCGATAGAGATATAGAAACGGTCATCTGAAAATTTCAGCGCCACCGGATCGTTCATCATGCCACCGGTCTCGTCGACGATGGGGACGTAATAACATTGCCCTGGTGTCATGCCGCGCAGGTCGCGGGGCGTCAGCATCTGCATCAGCCGTGCTGCGTCGGGGCCGCGAATTTCGATTTGTCGCTCGCAGGCGACGTCCCATAGCTGCACGTGCCGTTTAAGATGATGGTAATCGGCCTCGATACTCTCAAATACCGTCGGTAACAACATGTGGTTATAGACGGTATAACCTTTGACCGCAGCGTCACGGTTCATCGATGTAAAGGGGGTTTCCCGTGTCCGTCGGGAAATCGAGAGAATCGGTGCTGTCATGGCGTCTCCTGACCGAGCGTGTGCGCATCTCAACGCACTCAAATGGCAAATGTACGCGCTATCATTAAGCGCGCCATGCTGCCTTAGTTTTGCGTATTCTCAAAACGAATTCTTACAGTTCCATATAGATATCGCCGTCGAACATGAACCGTGTCTCCAAGCAACGTGACATCTTGTGTCAGAGACATTTTCTTGTCATGAGTTGAGGGCAATTTAAGGTTCCCGAAAATGCGGTTGTCGGCATGTGGCGATATTGTGCGGGGACGAAAGCAACAAGGGTGGGGGCGCCGTGATGACCGATATTAAAATCGCAAAAAATTTGCTTAGGGTTGAGCCGTCTGCGAGTTCCATCGCTTCGCAACGCGCGCGCGCCCTGAAAGCTGAAGGTCGTGATATCATTGCATTGTCAGCGGGCGAACCTGATTTTGCGACACCGGAGCACGTTATCGAAGCCGCCTTCGACGCGGCCCGGCGCGGCGAGACCCGCTATACGAATGCGGCGGGGACCCCTGCCTTGAAGGCGGCCGTGATCGAGAAGTTCAAACGCGAGAACGATTTGGATTTTGCCGACGACGAAGTGATGACCGGTAACGGTGGCAAGCAAATCCTCTATAACGCGATGCTCGCGACCATTGAAGAAGGCGACGAGGCGATCATCCCGGCGCCGTACTGGATTGCCTACGTCGACTTGGTGATGCTGGCGGGCGGCACGCCTGTGATCGTAAAGTGCCCGGTTGAAAACGATTTTAAGCTGACCGCAGATGCGCTTGAGGCCGCGATCACGCCCCGCACGCGCTGGCTTATTCTCAACTCGCCGTCGAACCCGAGCGGTGCCGTGTATACGGCCCAGGAATTGCGCGAGATCGCGGATGTACTGGTACGTCATCCGCATGTCGCGGTGCTGTCGGATGATATGTACGAGCATATTCTGTATGACGGTGCGACCTTCGCGACGATTGCCAAGGTGGCCCCCGAACTGAAAGACCGGACGATTACCGTGAACGGGGTTTCCAAGGTGTATGCGATGACCGGATGGCGGATCGGCTATTGCGGCGGGCCGGCACCGTTGATCAAGGAGATGGTCAAGTTGCAGCAGCAAACCACGGGCAGCACGTGCTCGGTGGCGCAAGCGGCGGCGGTCGCGGCGATCACCGGCCCGCAGGATTTCGTCAAGCCGCGCACTGAAAGCTTTCGTCAACGTCGTGACTTGGTGGTGTCGATGATCAACCAGGCGCGCGGGCTGTCGTGCCCGGTGCCGGCGGGCGCGTTCTATGTGTTCCCAAGCTGTGCGGATCTGATCGGTAAGAAAACACCCGACGGCAAAGTCATCGAAAACGACACCGACCTGGTGATGTATTTCTTAGAAAGTGAAGGCGTGGCGGTGGTGCAGGGTGCGGCGTATGGGTTGTCGCCGTTCTTTCGGATTTCCTTCGCGGCTTCGGAAGATGAGCTTATTCAAGCGTGCGAACGCATCCAACGCGCGTGCGCTGAATTGCGCTAGCTTATCGTCTGTGAATGCCGGGAAGCCCACATTTATCCGTGGTGCAACAACGTTGCCATCAATCGGACTTTAAATACGCCGACAAGTACGTTTTAAAGTGTTCACGTTGCTCTGCTGTCGAGAAGACAACTTTGATCTCTTTGACGTAAAGGTCATCCGACATCGACTCGATCATGAAGTGATGGCTGCCTGGAAATTTATCGTTCAGCCACTCTTCGATCGGACCGATCGGTTTGCCGGTTTTAAATTTCAGGCCCACGGATAGGCCGCGTCGGTCCGTTTCTTGGCGGCGCTCTTAACCCGCATAGTTGGGGTCTTCGCTGCGGCGACGATCACCGCTACGCGGTTCTGCCTTTGCAGGATCGTCTTTCTTGCCCAGGTTAAAAAGTTTCATCGGCTTTCTCGTTTATTATGTCTCACGATGTCACAATGACGTATCGACAGATGGTACCTGATTGTGCATGTAAATATACACTTTTCAGGTTCATCGGTGCACGCTTTTGGGGGTAAGCAGGTCGATAATCAACGCGGTGAGCGCGGCTGCCGCACCGATTTGAAACAGCACATCGTAGCGCCCGGTGGTTTCGAACATATACGAAAACGCATATGCGGCGACGGCTTGGCCGATGGAAAAGGCGACGGTCGCGTAACTCCACGCGGTGCGCTGTAAAGCGCTGTCGCCATCGGATAGCTGCTGTGCGCGGCCGACCACCAACGGCACGATACCGGGGACGGCGGCACCGACAAGGATGCTTGAGGCATATAAAAGCCACGTTGCGTCACCGGCGACGGCAAGAACGACGGCGATGGCTTGGGTGGCGAGCGCAAGTCTGAGGGCCGTCTTGAAACCGACCGCATCGGCGAGTCGCCCACTGGCCATCGGGCCGAACAGCGCACCGGCACCGAAAGCGACCCAAAGCGCGGCGCCGGCGTCGATTCCTTGACCGAGTCCGCGGGCCACATAGTCGACCAGGAACACCATGTGTGCGACGAGGCCGATGGCGCACAGCCCATACACCGCATACAGGCTAATCAAGACTGGAGCGAAGGCGGCACGCTTGGTGGCGGAAACCGGCGTCGACGCGCTCATCGGGTGCGGTGTGTCCGCCGGCCACGCCCGCCACGTTGCGATGGTCGCGATCAGCGATATGATTGCCAGCGCAGCCCAAGTCTCTGCCAGGCCGATGCGGATCAGCGCCGGCACCAACGTGCCGCTGGCTGAGATGCCGAGCCCGACGCCGGTAAAAATGATGCCCCCGGCCAGACCTCGTCGCGCCGACGGTACGCCCGGTAAAATGTGCGACGCTGCCAGCACCATCAAGGCACCGCCCGCAGCTCCGGCGATGAACCGCCATACGAAGTACCACGAAAACGCCAGCGGAAAGATACATCCCGCGAACGAAATCGCCGCACTCAGCATCATCAATTGTAACGTTCGCCGGGTGCCGAAAGTGTTGGCCATGGCGCGCGCCGTGATCGCGCCGGCGAGGTAGCCGGCCAAATTAGCGGCACCTAAATAGATCGCATCGGTTTCGGCAAACCATCCGGCTTCAATCAGCGCCGGGAGCAAGGGCGTGTATGCGAAGCGACCGAGCCCGATGCCGACCAACACTGCGGCCAGGCCGGCCAGTGCGCTGCCGATCCAGGGGGATTCGCTGTCTGACGGGCGGCCCGGCGTGTTCATAAACGCAGCTTACGGGGACGGTACGCGCAAGTCGACGCATCAAGCAGCGCACCTTTACGGGCGCCTTGTCTGCACACTATGGTGTTTCCGTAAAATATGCATATGAGAACATATTTTTGCACAATGAAGGGCGTTCCATGTTTCAATTCAACCCGACCCTCGAGAAAGATAGTCACCCGATTATCGAGGATGACGATCTCTTGATCCGTTTGATCGATGATGCCCGCTTTGCATGGGTGTTGGTGGTGCCGAAGGTGGCAGGGCTGACCGAACTTCACGACTTGGATAACGCGCTGTTTGATAAAACGTTTCGTGTCGTGCGGCGGCTGGGGCGCGTCCTCAAAACCGAGTTTGCGGCGGAGAAAATCAACACCGCCGCGATCGGTAATATGGTGTCTCAATTGCATGTACACGTTGTCGCTCGACATAAAGAGGACGCCGTCTGGCCGCGGCCGGTGTGGGGTGCCGGGGATATGGTGCGGCTGAGTGCCCCTGAGAAAACCAAGCGTATTCAGTTAATAAAAGACGGCCTCAGGTTGGATTAGCGGGTAGCTTCACGGATACCCGCAGTCCGCCCTCAGGCCGGTTTTCCAAGCCGATGCTGCCGCCGTGATGGTGGACGATGTCGCGCGCAATCGCCATGCCGAGGCCGATGCCGCCGGTCTCAGTGCTGCGGGAGCCCTCAAGTCTTACGAACGGCTCAAAAACCCGTTCACGTTCTTCTGCGGTAATACCGGGACCGTCGTCGTCGATATCGATACGAATGCCGGTGGCGGGTGTCCCTGACAGCACAACCCGTGCGCAGTCGCCGTAGCGAACCGCGTTTTCGATCAAATTCCTGAGCGCGCGAGTGAGGGCGCCTGGGCGGCAACGATAGATCACGCGCTGCGGCGCCTCCAACGTGACGTTTTGCCCCATGTCTGCAAGGTCGTCGGTGACGCTGTTCAAAAGCGCCGCAATGTCCGTCGCGCGGGTTTCTTCGTCGGCGGATTCAGCGCGGACGAAGGCGAGGGTTGCCTCGGTCATTTTTTGCATTTCTTCAAGCGTTGCGATCATGCGCTCGCGGGTCTCGTCATCTTCGATCATCTCGGCGCGCAGCCGCAGGGACGTGATCGGTGTGCGCAGATCGTGGCTGATAGCGGCCAGCATACGGGTACGGTCGGCTACGAATTTGCGTAGTCGATCTTGCATGTCATTAAAGGCGTGGATGGCATCGCGAACATCTTCCGGTCCTTCTTCTTTGAGTGCGGCTACCCGTTCACCACGGCCCAGTTTTTCGGCGGCTGCGGAAAGTCTGCTGAGTGGTCGGGTGATACGGCTGAGTGCGATGACGACGATCACGCTGATCGCAATCGCTGCGACGAAGAACGTGATCCAGCTTTCAGGTCCCAACAATCTGCGCGGGGGGCGGGCGCGGACGGCGGCGTTTAGCCACTGTCCGTCGGTGAGCCGTACCGAGATGATAATGCCGGCCTCAGGTGCCATCGACGGCGCACTGGCCATGCCGTCGGCTAATTTTGAGCCGCCATGATGCCCGCCTTCATAGATATCCTCATGTTCGTCGTCATGGTGGTCGCGGCGCATATGTACGCGGACACCATCGCCCAAGGTCTCGCCGAGTTCGCCGGCAATGCGGTCGGCGAGTTCGTGGGCGCGATGTCGGTCGTCATCTTCGTATTTTCCACGTGGAATATCGAATGGGCCGACGGCGGCCACCTGCGATAGCCAGAATGCAGCCCTTTGGGACGAGACCGCATCGGCAATGCCGGGCCGAAGCCCTTCGGGGGTGTCTCGCATCAATTTGATGATTGGTGAAATGCGCTCGGCCATAAAGCGCAGTTCCGCGCCGCGGAAGAAAGATCTGGTTTCGCCGCGAATGATCAAAGCGCTGACGATCTGCGCACTGAGAAGCGCAATCAACAACAAGACGATGGTTTGGCCCAGCAAGCGCCTTGGCCACAGTTTTCGTAGAAAGGTAGGCGAGCGGCTCATACGGTTTGTACGTCGGCTTCGAATTTGTAGCCGCCGCCCCACACGGTTTGTAGGATTTTC
>JAFMCK010000042.1 GCA_017857825.1 Rhodospirillales bacterium | reverse complement strand
CCGTCGGAGACAGGCGTTAGGCCGCCTCATACACCACGGGATGGGACACTATCGAAAAGGCTCTTCAATCACTGCCAGTTCAGACCAAAAATCAAAGAAGCCTCAGTCCAAAGGTAAGACTGATCCCGGCCAGAAAATGTCGAAATACGTCGCGACGGTTCAGAGGTATCGGGAGGAACTGGAAAAACTGACGGATGATGAACTTAGGCATTTATACGAGGATGAGCGAAAAAAGAAATTAGCAGAAGACGATAAGGAGCGCTTTTTCAACCAGCCTTCAGCAGATGCCGATTTCGACTATTGGTCCAAAATGGCGCATTGGACACTGGATGAGGCAGTAGCGCTGTCGTTCGGGAAGTCACCTGCCGTCGTCAACAAGAAGAGCTTGTCTTCGATGCAAACCTGGCTATCGCCATTCGCGGAAGAGTACAACAAGACGCTCGAATTGGCCAATCGAGCAATCCCATGGAAAAAGTTGTTTGATCCGGTATTGCCGACTCTTTTCATCAAATGGGCGAAAGACAACAATATCCCCATTTCTGACGAGTTGGTTGAGAAGGTTGTGTCGCGGTCTGGGGCATTGGTCGATTGGAAGAATATGTACGATGAGCTTCTGGAAAAAAATAACAACAATGTCCAGATAGCCAATGATATTATTTCCAATAAGGACGCTGAAATTGCGGGATTGGTTGCTCAGGCTCCCCTCAAAAAGGCGCTTGGGACTAGAGAGAAGGACTCCCTCCTCAAGTTGGTGATTGTGATGGCGATTGCTGGTTATGGCTACGACCCGAAGGCAAAGCGTTCGCCAATCCCGCAGCAGATAGCAGATGATCTCGCTGAACGGGGTATGCCGATGGACGTCGATACTGTCCGCAAGTGGCTGAAAGAGGCGGCGGAACTGCTGCCGAGTTTGCCAAACGATGAATCCGGCTAAACCGAATTCGGTTTGCGCTTAACCGAGTTCGGCCTATCCCGAAACGAGACCGCATAGGTTCACCTCGGTTCAAAACAACCGAAGGCGAACTGAAATGCACGACCCCATTCTTCCTGAAACCGGTTTCGTCCGGCTTTCGACAATCCTGAAGATATTTCCCGTCAGCAAGTCCACTTGGTGGGCTGGCGTGAAAGCAAAAGTTTATCCTCAACCGGTGAAGCTGGGCCCGAAGGTTACAGCCTGGCGGGTCGACGACATCAAGGCCCTGATAGCCGAGAAAGGGGCGCAATAACGTGGCGCGCCGGAACAGGTATTCGCTGGCCCGGGTCCGTGGGAACTACACCTACACCGTGGAAGAAGTGGCCAAACTTTATGGCATCGCCTCTCACACCGTATTTCGCTGGATCAGGGACGAGGGCCTAAAACGTCTTCCGGGGTTCAAGAAATACTACGTCCACAGTAGCGATCTCCGTCGGTTCCTTCAGAGGCTGAACACGCGGAACAAGAAACCCTGCGGCGCAAATGAGATCTATTGCTGCAAGTGCAGGGTGCCACGAAAGCCGTCTATGGACACTCTCCAGGCAAAGAACCTGCCGAACGGAACCATCCGAGTAAAAGCAAAATGCGGCGAATGCGGCACAGGTCAATTCAAGGTCGTCAGCGGCAGGGATTGGTCCGAGATACACCCCCTTTTTCCGAACAAGAACGCACCTGCCATCGAACATAGTGGGGGGAACGGGTGGCCCCGTAATTGTCAAACTTCAGAAGGGGATTAGTGATGCCTGAATACAACCCAAAAAACGAGGTTGCGAAGAAGCAATACGAGGACGCTCTTCTGCACGGCAAATGTCGTGATCCGAAGACGGTGAAAGCTGTTTGGAACAGCATAAACTTGTTCGAGGAATTTACGCGATACGCTGATTTTCGGACGCTCGATGCGGATCAGGCCAAAGCCTTCAAGGCTTGGCTGGAGAAGAAGGTGAATAAAAATGGCGACAGTCTCAGCATCGCGACAATGCGTTCGACCCTTCAAAGCCTCCGAGAGTTCTTTGAATGGCTGGCGATCCATCCACAATACATCCGGAAAGTAGATGGCAGGGCGGTTCAATACTTGCGGCTATCCGACAACGCCAATCGGGCCGGTCGCGCTTCTCGCGAGAAGGTGCCGCCTACTTTGCAGGAACTATCAAAGGCCCTGACCGCGATGCCGTCCGACACGGACATTGAAAAGCGCGACCGTGCTCTGTTCGCCTTCACCGTGATCACATGCGTCCGCGACGATGCTCTGGTTTCGCTCAAAATGAAGGATGTTGATGCTCAACGGAAAACAGTCTGGCAAGACCCGAAACACGTAAGGACGAAAAGGCGAAAAGGCATCAATACGCGGTTCGTCAGTCAGGTCATGCCGGAGGCGGAAGAGATCGTTCTGGACTGGTTAAAGTATGCTCAGGGTGTCCTGGGGCTAAAGCCGAATGAACCGTTGTTCCCAAAGACTTTGGTTGAGAATGACGCTTCGACAATGGCTTTCAGGGCCAACGGGTTATCGCGAGAACACTGGGCGAATGCCCAGCCGGTCCGAGAAGTGTTCAAAGTTGCATTCCAGCGCGTGGGGCAACCTTACTATCACCCTCACCTTTTCCGGAAGACGGTTGTTAAATGGGCGCAGCAGAACTGTTCGCAGCTTGAGTTCAAGGCTTTAAGCCAGAACCTCGGCCATGAGCACGCAATGACGACATATAATGCCTATGGCGATCTATCGGTCGATGAGCAGTTCCAAGTCATAGCAAAGATTGGCGCGGCTCATGCCGAGCTGGCGAACGTCCCTATGGACGCGATCTTGCAGGAGGTTGCTCGGCGCACATCAAAGTAATCATGTGCTTTGAATTAGTCGGCTTTGCGGCTCAAAGCGGATAGGAAACAGCTGCGCCCGCAACGTCTCCTTCTAGCCATTTACGGAAGTCGCCTATCGCATTTGGGCAACACGTGAACAATTCCGTTCAGTTGTCGAGTTCCGTATAGACCTTGATGGCGATTGCCAACAAACCGGGTCGGTCGAGTGGCGCAACGAGCGCATAGGAGAACGCATTATCGATCCAATAAAATGCGGAAACGCCGCCGTGTTTAACAAAGTGGAATGCTGTTTTTACCTTCGAGCTGGTCAGTTCGGCTGCATCTTGGGGTACAATTGCATCGCCGCGGCCAGTCTCGTCCGTAGATCTAACGTACAAGGTCAGCCGTCGCCCGTTGTCGTCCTGGTACATGAACTGAGCGACGGGCAGGTTTAGGTCAGCAAGCAATCGACCACCGACCAACGAAAACCCCACATCATTCATATCCGGCGCGCGAAGCGTGGTGCCCAGGCGTTTGGATAGCCAGGCGACAAGGTGTGGTTCATCCGAGGCGGGCACCTCCACCGGATGACGGACCTCGGCAACGAATACCTTGTGCGCGCCGATCGCTTTGTCGGCAAAGCCGGTGGCCGCCGCGGTGGCGACGGGCGAAGCAGACGGCACCATCTGGCCATGCAGCATCCAGCCGCCGGCTCCGCCTGCGATCAGAAAGGCCAGTGACGCCGCCAGTCGACGTATCCCCGTCAACCGGCCAGTCCAGCCGCGGCGCGCGTATACTGACGGGCTTTCAATCACCCCCAGCAAGTGCGGCGGTAAGGTCTCGTTGAGCACGTCATCATAACGATCATGCAGACGCGCGTTCTGCAACCGATACGCATGTACGGTCGCCGCATCCTCCGGGTTGTCCGCAAGCCAGGCATCGATCCTTGTCTGTTCGGCCTGGTCAATCTGACCATCAACGGCGGCATGTAGATCCGCATCGCGCTCGCTGTCAGGTGTCTTCACTTGATCCTCCTGATCGATTTTGCCGGACCCTGTTCCATTAAACTACGTAGTCTCTGACGCCCTCGGTTTAGGCGCGACATCACAGTGCCCAGTGGCACATCAAGCACGGCCGCCACCTCGGTGTAAGCAAGACCTTCCAGCCCGACAAGCAACACTACCTGGCGCTGTTCGTTGGGCAAAAGCGCAAGAGCCTGGTCGAGGTCACGCACCGCCAGACGGCCCTCCTGGGCTGCTGGTGCAGTTGCTTCTTCATCCCCGATTGCTACATAGTCCGGTCGCCGCGCACTGCGTCGCACTGCGTCTATGTGCTGATTATGCAAAATTGTAAAAAGCCAGGCTCTTATATCGCTGCCGGGCCGGTATAAATGAATGCGATCCATGGCTCGGACCAATGTGTCGTGAACGAGATCGTCGGCATCACCACGCCCTCCGAGCAGCGCGCGCGCATATCGGCGCAGACTAGGCACGACGGTGACCATCTTTTCGCGAAGTTCGTCCAGAGACCTAATCCCTCATCCCGATGGGTCCAGCCCGTGCCGGCAGCCAAAGGCCGCCGGCACCGGTCGTAGGCTCAATCTTATTTTTTGATCCCAAGGATCTCCATCGCTTTGTGCAAGTCGGCAACGGACCCGGCGTGATCGCCGGCTTTGTGCTTCACTTCTCCCGATGCGCGCAACTGGGACACCTCCGTCATTTGCGTAGAGCTGAGTTGCGGGGTTTTCCCGAGGGCAGCATCAATGGCCTTCATATCTTTCGGACAGCTGGCCGCGAAAGCGACTGAGCCGAAGGCGGTGACGAAAGCTGCTGTCAGCATTGAAATGGCTATTTTCTTCATGGTGAGTGAACTCCTTTACAAAATGGTGCGAGGCCCGGAAGCGGGCTTACATTACCATTAACGCTCGGCAGCGCTGTTTATTCCCGGAGAACCATATTTTTTTTATATTTGGTTTTTCTCAAGGATAAGACCGCCTAGGGGCAGATGAAGACGATTTTCCAGATATCAAAGGCGACCGGTTTTAACCAAGAACGTACGTACCTTTATCCTTGGACTAATCGCAAAGCGGCTAATGTTGCTAGCGCCAGAAAGAAAACGCCTGCCAGGCGGTGTAACCAAACCACCGGCAAACGGCGCAGCACCGTTTTTCCTGCAAGCACCCCTGCGGCAGATGTAAGCAAGAGAGCAATCGTCGCGCTTATCCATACCGCAGTTGCAGGGTAGATACCCGCAAGGCCAGCTACGGCAAATTGTGTTTTGTCGCCCATCTCGGCGAGAAAAATCATCAAAAAGGTGGCAGCAAACAGGCCGTGACCTTTGATCTCATTTTCCACCTGATCTTCTTCGGGCTCGGCGTGCAATAAAGAGTGTATGCCGAATACACCAAAAAGCACGGCCATCGCAGCAAGCACCCAGGTCTGTGGCAGCCAAGCGCCCAAAGCCGCGCCAAATAGCACCGCGGCGGCGTTGAGTAGGCTGAAAGCTGCCAACGCACCAAGTAATATTGGGCGCGTCCGTCTGTGTCGTGCCGCTAACACCATGCAGACCAGTTGGCTTTTGTCCCCTATCTCAGCGAGCGCAATCAAAGTTAGGGTTGTGCCCGCAGACTGCCACCATAAAACATCCATTATCTTTCGCCCTTTAGATTGCTCGAACGGCTAAGGTTTTAGGGGAAATTAATTTGAATGGAAATGTGAACAGGCCGCTTCGGGTCATCACCGGACTTCGTCCCCAAAAACATTTCGGGTCTGGTTTGACCCTAAAAGCAGAAGGTTTCACGCTGGTTCGGATTTCTAGTCGGCCCCGTATTTTTTCTCGCCATTAAATATGAAAAATATGTCGAGCCTATAGAACCCAACGCCTCCAAGCTCTTTCGATTTGACTGCCTGTGCATACTCGCCATAATATCTCGTATAACGAGTAATGTATGATGAGAATGATGGCCCAAGGCAAGCAAGCAAAGGTTCTTTCAGAACCACAAATACGAACGACCCTCCAATATCTTTCCACGACCCGGAACAGCGTCAGGGATCAGACAATGTTTCTGCTGTCTGTGAAATCCGGTCTTCGGGCGAAAGAGATCGCGTCTGTCACTTGGCAAATGGTCACTGATCCGGAAGGCTGTATTGCGGATGCCATTTACCTTCAGGATATTGCGTCCAAGGGAAATGGTGGGCGAACGATTCCATTAAACAAAGAGGTGAAAGCTTCGTTGGCTGAGTTAAAACTTTTTGCACAGGCAAAAAGATTAGAGCACGGGTTTTCGATCAATTTGGCCGCTAATGTCATTGCCAGCGAGCGCGGTGAGCGGATGTCGGCTAATACCGTGGCGCACTGGTTCAAGCGGCTCTATGGCAATCTGGGATTTGATGGTTGCTCTTCGCATTCTGGAAGGCGAACCGCGATCACCCGGTGGGCTAAGAACACAAGCCTAGTTGGTGGTTCACTTCGAGATGTTCAGGAACTTGCTGGGCATTCAAGCCTCGCGACCACGCAGCGATATATTCAGGCCGATACGGAAGCGAAGAGGAAGTTGGTGGATATAGGCTGATCAGTCTTTCTGATCTCGCAGTATCCGTTTCACTTCTCGCCAAACACTGAGGGCGTAGTTGTCCCGTTCTTTCTGGGCTTCAATCGTACCTTCCATCGCTGCACGAATAGCACCTTCTAGTCCGTGTTCCTCAACGAGGTGGCTGGCGATATGTTTTGCGTCGTCTTTCATTGCGGATGATCTTGGTCAAAACTCACGTGGATTGTTCATGGTCCACTCCTGAATGTCAGCCGGTTTCATTTTTCTCCCCGCTGATACAACCCTGAGAACACTTGCCGGGTGACGCTGTCGCCCGAATTTTCTGTTATTGCGGCGGATCGACGCGGGGGCCAATTTCTTCCACGTCTTCGGCTCCGTTTTCAACACCGTGGAACCACCACGCTTCATCTTTACTCTTGCGAGACCCCGCCGCGCAAAGGGATTAGCCCGATGCGATATTGTATGAAGCATGACATACATAGCCTCCGCCTTCGCGGGGGTGACGTTTAAGGTGAGATAATATCTCAACACCATGCCCGCGCAGGCGGGGACGCATGGCAGACGCGGACCCCCGTCTACGCTGGGCAGACGGGGGCAGGCGTTATTTTTGGATGGATTGCAGGTATTCGGTCAGCGCGACAATGCGCGCACGCACGAAGGGTTCCGAGCCATAGACGCCGTAAATCCCCTCACGTTCTTCGGTGAACGCGGAGCCCCATACCGGCATTTCGTTGCCGCCGTGCAACGGCACCAAGGTCCGCCCGTCGATGATTTGGAACACTTTCAGGAATGGGAATTGCCCGTCGTTTTGCTCTTTGATCGTCACCAGATCTTTCGGCTGCACAGTAAGGAACGGCGCGAGTATGCCGTTGCCGTCGGCGTTTTCACCGTGGCAGGTCGAGCAGTTTTGATTGTACAGTTTTTTACCCATGGCCTTGGCGTCTGCCATGTCCGCCGCCTGCGCGCTTTGTGCGCTCAAGCTCCCAATCATCATAGCGATTGCTATCGCGGTGGCGATTGTCGTATGTCGCAGGCCGTTGCCTATCTTGCGCGTCATGACGTGTCTCCTTATGCGGGGGCGCAGTGATTGCGCCGATTTCGGTACGAGCCTCTAAGCTCTATTTTTCCTGAAGTTCGTGGATATGGCCTACGAGCATGAGAATGCGGCTACGCACGAACGCCTCGCTGTCGTACGGCTTCCGGTAGTCCATGTAATAGTCATGCGAGGCGCTGCTGTATCTGTCGCCCCACACCGGCATTTCGCGTGTGCCGTGGGCGGGCACGGTCCGACCGTCGATCACCTCGTAGACTTTATCGAACGGAAATACGCCGTCGTTTTTCTTGGCGAGCTGCGTCAGGTCTGCGACGCGCTGTGTGATCATGCCTGCGAGCGGACCGTCACCCTTGCCACTCGTCCCATGGCAGGCGGCACAATTATTGCGGAATTCCTGTTTGCCGACGTCCACTTCCTCGGCCAGTGCCGGGGCCGCCAGAAAACCGGCAACCAACGCCAGCATCGCAACTGTCTTAATCTGTTTCATTTTTATGCTCCAATCCTTCGCGTCCTTGCCGACGAAATCCAGCAAAATCCAGCAAAACCCCGTAAATTTCCTTGGCACAATGCATGCGCCAAATGCGAGAAAACCGAAGAATATGTCAGCAGATGATGGGCTTGGGCGCTATGGCGCTTAGGGGGTATTCACGCCCTCATTCGGGTAGGGGCGGACGCATGCGAGGTACGGCGAGCGGGCAAAGGAGACCCGCGTGGAAGGGGAGCGTGCGCAGCGGAGACGCGCTCTACTTACGCCCCGGGTTGAATGGTGCCGCCATCGCCGATCAGTGTGAACGGGGCCCAGAATATCGGGTGGGCGTAGGCGTAATGGGGGGCGCCGTTGAATTCGAAATTCTTGTCGTCGATCAGGTATAGCCGCGCTTGTTGTAACGCCGTCGCGCGCGACAGGGTTGTGTCGGCGCTCAGCTTATCGAAGAAATGCCCCATCATCGTTGTCGTCGCCGACGAACTCACCGGCCAATGCGATGCGATGATCGAGCCCGCGCCCGCATACAAAAATGCGCGGCCCAGGCCGGAAACGGCTTCCGAGCCCTTGCCCTCTGCGGCGGCCGTGTTGCAGGCGGATAAGATCGCTAGATCGGCGTTGAGTTTCAGCCCCAGCACTTTGGTCATCGTCAGCAGCCCGTCTTCTTTTTCGCCGCTGACGATCGGATTGGTGAGGGCGAGCACCGGTTCGTACAGCCCGTTGAGGTCGCCCGGGATCAATCCGTGCGTCGCGAACGAGATCACCCTATAAGGCTCGAAATCGAAGCCCTTGACGGTTTTCTCCGTCGCCCTTTCGCCGAAATAGAGATCGCGGTCGAGATTGGCGCCGACGGCCTTGGCGATGGTCAACAGTTCGTCGCGGGTATGTTCGCGTCGAAGGCGATAAAGTTATCGCGAAATCCGATATTAAATATCCAAAACAGTCTTTTGCTCCGCTGATCCCCATCAAAGGGATTGGAACTGTAGGCGTTGAAGAGGGGTTATTCTGGTTGTTGCAGCAAGAAGGATGGTTGCATTCAGGAGATCTGGAGTGGAGTGCCCACCATATATTTGGCCAACATTCTAAAATCCGTATAGGGCAAAATTATGAGGGAGAACACCGTTCAACCCATTGATAACTGGTGCATGTATTTTCTCCCTCATAATGCCCTAAGCCTTTGAAACTACGCGGTTGAGCGATAACGCCCCTGGGCACCATTACTTCCACAACCCTCTGATATGTTTATGTTTTTCCAGCGTGAGGGAAAAATAATGGATAAATGAGGGAAAAACTGTTCCCCTTTTATCCATCAATCCACGTTTTGAACTGCCCAGCCAGCCGTTTTCGGTTGGCTGTTTTCGTGCGGCGTTCTAATTCACTCAGGGGGTTAATTTTGTCCGCTTACAGTTTACGAGCAGACGCGATGTTGTAGCCTCTTGCTGGTCCGTTTCTAGCCATATTGGGACATTGATTTGGCGAAGTGGCAATGTGCGAACACATGTGGTTTGTTATAATGTCTTCTACGCATTGATTGGACAGTCGCACTAACCCTACCCCTGCCGCTGTCGCGTTAAGGTGACGAGCTTCGAGGAACTATTGGGGGTAAACAAATAAGTCGCCCAGGCTTCCATCATCTTCGCCCGCTTCTGGAAGAGATCCCCTCGTCGATAGGCCGCTTCGACCTTGTTTTCGATGACGTGGGCCAGCGCCATCTCCGCCACGTCTCGCGGGTAACTGGATACCTCGCCCGACCAGTCGCGAAAGCTGGACCGAAAGCCGTGCGGAACATAAGGCCCGTTCGCGCCGTCCACACCGTATCCCATGCCCCTCATCAGCTGAAGCAGGGCCATGTTAGACAATGGGCGGCCATAGCGCGAACCGGGAAACACATGATGGTTCCCTGCGATGCGGGATAGACCTGAAAGGATCGTGATAGCCTCTTCACTAAGTGGAACGCGGTGCTCCCGCCGCGCCTTCATCCGGACTGCCGGTATCGTCCATATTCGGGTGTCGAGGTCTATTTCATCCCACTTAGCGTTCAATACCTCCCCGGTTCTCGTTGCCGTCAGAATGAGGAATGCAAGGGCTTGTGCTGAAATGCTGCCGTTTTCCCTCAATGCTTTTATAAAGTCGGGGAGGTCCGCGTAAGGCATTGCCGGGTGGTGCGTGACCGTTCGGACCCGCGAGGGTTTAGGAAGCAATTTGTCGAGGTGACCACGCCAGCGCGCCGGGTTGATTGGGTCCCGGTATTTTCGTGCAGCCGCGAAGTCGAGTATGTTCTCGATGCGTCCCTGAACCCGTTTTGCTGTTTCAGTTTTAACGGTCCATATCGGGGTGAGTATCTTCAGAACATCATCTGTGCCGATCTCATCCACTTGCATGTTTCCGACCACCGGACGAGCATAGGTTTTTAGTGTACTCACCCATTGCCTGGCGTGTTTGGCATTCTTCCAGCCTCGCCTGTGGGCGCGGATATATTGGGCAGCGCAGGATGCGAAACTCGGAATTCTTTCGGACTCAACCCTCCGGGCTTTAATTGGGTCATCTCCCCTTGCTACCAAAGCCCGGCATTCCGCCGCCTTGGTACGAGCGTCGCTCAGCTCAACGGTTGGAAAGCTCCCGAGCCCCATTTCCCGCCGCTTTCCCGAGAGCGTGTATCTAAAAACCCATTTTCGTGCGCCAGAGGCGCTCACCACCAGCCGTAGTCCGCCGCCGTCTTCATACTTGCCCGCTGGTGCGGTTTCGACTTTGCGTGCTGAGAGTTTGTGAATCGCCATTTGCCTATCCATTCATGTGCAGGGGACATAGTCCCCCAATCAGTCCCCCATTATTATAGGACCTGATTGGACATTATTGAACGAGATAGACGATAAATAACCAAAAATATGAGATAAAATATACTACTTGGATCACGTTGGATTACATATTAGCGGACTTCCCCTCCGCCATTTCGTTACGCTCAATTCTTCTATCCCCACAAACCTAATGCTTATGCGCTCGCGAACGTGCGCTTGCGTTGCGGGCATGGCTTTTGCGTCTTGTTGATCGGGTCAAACTCGGAGCGGTTTAAACTGGCGGGCGTTACGCCGTACACATGAAGTGACAACGAGGGTACGTCTCCGTCATTGCGGACGCCGTGAATATCGTCGGGCATGAAGCTGACAATGATGCCGTTGGTCACGTCTGTTTCCTTGGTGTTTTCAATGTCGGCGAAGCCTTCTTTTGAGCCATCGTCCCGACGTGTCCAATCTACGTTCACTTCTACGCCATCAATGCCGACAACCATGCCCCAGGTTTGATGGTCATGTGGTGCGACACCGCGACCCGGAAGCCAACAAATTGCTTCGACGAGCAGCGTGTTGTTGGGTTCTTCGTTGAGGATCGTAATCCCGAAGCCTTGATCATCATCGCATTCGTAATACGCAGGCTTCACCCAGGAGGTGTCGGCAGCCAGGCTTTGCAGGATCGGCGAGACCTGTTTGATGATCGTGGCGGGGTCGCGCGTCTCTGAAGTCATCGTTTTGAGCTCAGTGACGAAATTCGAAATTAAAGGATGGCTCAAAATAAAATCTCCAATTTAAAGGGGCTCTGTTCCAAATTACATCTCACATTTCGCATTTTGGCCAATCTTTAAATCGGCGCGCTAATCGGAAGGATATGTCTCTCAGTGAAGCTGCGCGGTGGTTCTTACCTCGGCACTGGCAAGCCCCACTTTTAATGCTTCGACAGCCTTCGCAAAGAGTACGTCTCGACTTCGCACGATGAATTCGCCGTCACGGTTGGCGGCCAACAGCAAACCGTCGATGACATCGATGTCGACCGGTGCACTGTCATGGTATTCAGTTGAGATGGTTTCCAGCACGATAAATTGCGTGCCGGTTTCTTCCGCAACATGGCGGACCGCGTCGTCGATGATCGCCCGGTGGAATTTTTCGGCGCGGTTGGCGATGTCACTATCAAGTTGCGCATCCAGGCGATCAATAAGCTCGGCACATCGGCGCTCGTCTTCTTCGTCGAAGTCTTCATTGATAACGCTGGAAAACAACGACACGCATGCCCAAGCCACCTCTTGCGCGGTTCGACTGGCATCACCGTCTAGATAGTCTTCAAACAAATCCAAAGCGCTGCGCGACAGCTCAAAGTCTTCCGGCTTAACGATGATATCGACGTTTTGTTCAGGGCCTGAGGTCAATGCTCTTATCTCCTTAGCACAGCAATTTTCCCTCGGCAGTGTGCCAAACGTCACCTCATTCCGTAAAGGGCAGGCGTTTTCACGAGAGCATCGTGGTGGTGCAATGCTGTGTGCACGCAATCGAAGAATATGCGTGCGGCTGTTTTGGAGCATCAATCCAATCCGGATTTTGACGACGTGACCAGCCAAGCCTAAAGTTGCTCAACACATACCGGTGCTGTTGGACGTGTGCGTATCTGTCTTCTGGCACCACTTGGGGGGACAAATGACAAAAGCAAAATCGCTGTTTGATAAAATCTGGGAAAACCATCTCGTAAACACTCAAGAGGACGGCACGTGTCTCATCTATATCGACCGTCATCTTGTGCACGAAGTCAGCAGCCCGCAGGCATTTGAAGGTTTGCGCCTTGCCGGGCGGAAGCTGCGTCGTCCGGAATTGACCTTGGCGGTCCCGGATCACAATGTGTCGACCACAGACCGCGGGAGTGTCATCGCTGACGATGACAGCCGTATTCAAATTGAAACGCTGGTCAAAAATTGCGCTGATTTCGATGTGAAATTGTTCGGTGTGAACGACGTGCGCCAAGGTATTGTCCACGTGATTGGCCCCGAACAGGGTTTCACACTGCCGGGTACAACGATCGTCTGCGGCGACAGTCATACGGCAACACACGGTGCCTTTGGTGCCTTGGCCTTCGGCATTGGCACATCCGAGGTTGAGCACGTCCTGGCGACGCAAACACTGCTGCAAAGCCCCTTAAAGAACATGCGCATTACGATCAACGGTGCGCTTCCGTTTGGCTGCACCGCGAAAGATTTGATCCTCGCGATTATCGGCAAGATCGGCACCGCCGGTGGCACCGGGCACGTCATAGAATTTGCGGGCGAAGCGATCCGTAATCTGTCCATGGAAGGACGCATGACCGTCTGCAACATGACGATTGAGGCCGGCGCAAGGGCCGGCTTGGTGGCGCCGGATGAGACCACATTCGAATACCTTAAAGACCGCCCGATGGCACCGCAGGGGGCGGCCTGGGATGCGGCGGTCGCCTATTGGAAATCGCTGCCGTCAGATGCCGGTGCGGCTTACGACAAAGACGTTGAATTAGATATCTCCGACATTGTGCCGCAGGTTACCTGGGGCACCAGCCCCGAAGACGTGGTGCCGATCACCGGCACCGTGCCGAGGCTCGAAGATTTCGACACCCCGGCGAAGCAAGAAGCCGTGAAACTTGCGCTCGACTATATGGGCCTGACGCCGGGCATGAAAATGACCGACATTAAAATTGATAAAATATTTGTTGGGTCGTGCACCAACAGCCGAATTGAAGACATTCGTGCCGTGGCGACGATCTCGAAGGGCCGTAAAGTGGCTGACGGTGTGCAGGCGTTGATGGTCCCAGGGTCAGGTCTCGTTAAGGCCCAGGCCGAAGCAGAAGGGCTTGATAAAATTCTGATCGAGTCTGGCTGGGAATGGCGGGAGCCTGGATGTTCAATGTGTGTCGCCATGAATACGGACCAGCTCGCGCCAGGTGAGCGCTGCGCCTCGACGTCGAACCGTAACTTTAAGGGGCGCCAAGGGCCAAAGGGGCGCACGCATTTGGTCAGTCCAGCCATGGCTGCCGCTGCCGCGATCACAGGTCACTTATGTGATGTCCGGGATTTTTAAGTGACGTGCTATTGGGGCTTCGACGACGCGAACCCAAGCCTTACCTGTGTACGTCTTAGACTCGATAAATGAACTCGGACGGTTGCCGATTTTGCGGCTGACGTCATCGTCACCGGTCAAGGGTGGCGAGGTCGCGGTGTCGCATCCGAAACTCTTTCATTCATTCAATGTAGAACCGTCACCCATGACGCGGGTTTGACGCATGCGGCGCCGATATTTATCCGCATCGTAGCCGCTGCCGCGGTGTAAGAGGCATCGATTGTCCCAAATAACCAAATCACGGGGTGCCCACGCGTGAGCGTAAACGTGTTCGGGTTTCGTTGTTTCGTCGAGCAACTCGTCGAGCAACTCGCGGCTTTCCTCAAAACTCCAACCGTCGATCATTTTCGCATGCGAGCCGATATAAATGTTTTTTTCATCGGTGAGTGGGTTTTTTCGAACGAGTTTTTGACGCACGGGCGGCAACGTCTCGGCATGCGATGATGACACCATATCGTCGCCCACCTTAGAGCGAGAGTAGACGTAGTCGTGAATGGCAATTAATGGATCGACTGTTTGTTGCAGGTCTGATGAGAGGCGTTTATACGCGGCGCGCTGGCTAACAAACTCGGTCAAGCCGCCTTCATCGGGCACTTCGTACGCGCACATAATGGATACAAACGTGGGGACTTCGCGAAAAGACGAGTCCGAATGCCAGAAATTGTTGCCGGTTAGAAATCGCGTTCTTTTGTGGTCGTTACCAAGCTTCGTGCCATCGTCTTGAATATTTCCAATCGTGATAAAATATTCAATGACGCCTTCTTGGCCATACTTCACATGACTAAACTCGGGCTCGCCAAGCTGCTGCGTAAAAGCAATCTGCATATCATCGGATACGTCTTGATCCGGAAATACCAGAAATGAATGACGATCAATCGCCTCTCTGATTTCCTGAATCGACCCCGGTGAGAGGGATTGGCTCAAATCCAATCCTGTAACGCGCACCCCAAAATCAGAATGTAACGGCTCAAAACTCAGCGTATCCAATTTTAGTCTCCATCAGTTTGGCGGCGTTGCGAACTTATATTCTGACGCGTATCGAGTGTCAGATAAAACGTTTTTGCTGGTCAAATCTTACATACGTTTTTCAAAAATCTGTCAATTGGCAGGGCCTGCGATGTTTGTGCAGAATGCCGCATGATTACGTCCATTTCACAAGAAACCGAATTTGAACGATATGCCGTGTATTTGGCACCGTCAGCGGAGAGCCCGCTGGGGCAGTTCGGCAATGCTTGGTTGGGCGTGATCCGGAAGCGCGCAGCGTTCTGGCGCGGCCTGGACTGGACGGCTACAGCCCGGACGAGATTGCCCGCCTGACAACGTCACCGGCCCGTTATAGATTCCATGCGACGCTGAAGCCGCCGTTTCGGCTGAACGATGGCGCGTCGCCTCAAGATATGTATGACGCGCTGCGCGATCTGCTTGTCGGGTTCTCGGCAGCCGGGCTGGGTTTTTTTTGCTGATGATGCTTTCGTTCTCGTAGACGCGCCAGCACCAGCGCGGCTTCCCTTGCTTCTGACCTTTTTCGCACCAGACCGCTTCGTTGGCTCTGCCATACCCATCCCCTCTGCTCCAAAAGGAGCCGCTCGCGCCGTAACACCGGCAAGCCGCCGCTTGCCAGCCTCAAGAAGCTCCTTTGACCATTTGTAATAGATACTCTGCGCGATGCCTTCGTGGCGGCACAGTTCAGCGATGGTTCCTTCGCCACGCAAACCATCGAGCACAATGCGGATCTTTTCCTCCGCTGAATACTGCTTGCGGGTTGCCCGGCGGAGATCCTTGATCGCCTCAGCTGCTCCCGTTTGACGTGTTTCCGGTTTCTGTCTTACGCAACAGCCTAGCTTGTTCCATAGGCGCTGACGTGAAACGGACATCTGCATGCGAACCGACGTAGAATTTGCGGAATGATTAAACCGGAAGCGTAAAAGTTACTTTTGTGCCTTTGTCCAATTCACTTTCAATAAATAACTCACCACCATGCAGTTCAACGAGAGATTTTGAAATAGCGAGCCCCAAACCCCAGCCATCTTCTGAATGGAATGGGTCACGGTGTCCGCGTGAGAAAAGTTGTGTCACCTCATGTATCGCCTCCTCTGGAATACCTACGCCTGTGTCCAAAATAGAAATCTGCGAGGTGCCGTTTTCCTGATTAAGGCGGATGATAATTTTGCCGTTATCTGGCGTGAACTTCTGAGCATTGCCTATAATGTTTAACAGTACTTGCTTTATGGCCCGGGGGTCGATTGTGACCTCCTGGCACTCGTCAGGAAATTCCGTTTTGATTATGAGGTGCTTTTGTTGAGATTTCGGTTCTGTAATCTTGATGGTCTCGAAAATAATGTCGCGTAGATCTGAAACCTGTTTTGTCAATGTCGCCTTGCCAGCATCAATTTTAGCGATGTCGAGGAGGTCATTGACGAGGGCCAGAAGGTAATTGCCACTATGATGAATATCATGGGCATAGTCTTTATACTTTGGTGGCATTTCGCCAAAGTATTCTTTTCTGATCATGTCAGAAAACCCGATAATCGCATTGAGCGGCGTACGAAGCTCATGGCTCAAAGCGGCAAGAAATTTTGATTTGGCGGCACTCGCTCTGTATGCCTCCTGAACAGCGTGTCGTTTCTGTTCCTCTGCGCGCTTTTGCTCCGTAATGTCGCGGCCAACGGCCTGATATTCGACCAGTTTGAGATCGCTATCAAATATCACCCGTTTGCTCCATCGCTGCCATTTCAAGTTGCCGTCAGGTCCCAGAGTAGAGGCTTCAAAATAACTATGAGGATTTTCAGGCGTCAGGGTTTGATACAATTCTTTTAATCTTTCTAGCTCTTCTGTAGGCATGCCTTCGTAAGCAGAGCGGCCAATCAATTGCTCTTTGGATTTATTTTGAAATCGGCAATAGGCTTCATTGACAAAAGTTCTTTTGCCATCGGGGGTATGACGACAAATCATTTCTGATTGATCTTCAACAACTGCACGATAATTCCGCTCGCTCTCGCGCAATATTTCCTCTTTCTGTCGCAACTCCGCCGTTCGTTCCTCAACACGTTCCTCTAAGGTCTCGCTCATAACTTTTAGGGAAATCACAGCTTCCTTGAGCTCGGTTATGTTATCTTTGACTGCAATCATGATGGATGATCCGGTTAGCGGATCACGCGCTAGTCGTAGCCTTAATTTGTGCCAATGGTTTCCGGTTGCAGTTTTGATCAGGCAATCACGGGATGGCTCTTCTCCATTCCGGCACGCTTCGATGAGCTCCGTCCCATGTGATGGTTCCACAAAACGTGCCAAAAAACTGGCAGAGCTTTGAGACGCGTTGTCTCCATCATTAGAAAACATTGCACCGCCATATGCTTCTGCGGCAGACGCGTTGAGTGCAATTAGGTTACCGTCCAAGTCGAAATGGCTGATCATGACATCGGTGTATCGCAAAGCCCCCATCATACGGATATCTGATAATGCCGCACCTTCTCTATCAAATTTTGTGGCTTCAATGAGAAGCCCATGACGCGCGTCATGGGCAATTCGGATCGGTGTTATTTCCACGACCGTCGTCACGGGGGAGCCATTGGGATAAAGCGTCCAAGTTTCTTGAACGGAACCGTTCGGTGGCGCAAATTCTACGATCTGTTGCAGGCGTTTTCTTACGGTCGGCGTATCTGTAGAAAAATCACGTGAAATTAAATCTTTAAGGCTTGATGCGCACCAAAACCTGACTGCTTGATCATTCGCCCACCAAATTTGGTGATTTTGGAGATCAAAAATCCAAATAACAGCGCGAGTGTAGTTCAACGCTGCCGCTTCCTTAAAGCTGGTTAGGATACGCTGGTCAGCGTTTGCCGCCGCCATCACTACCTATTTCTCTTAAAAAATTGGAACATCTTTGCAAAACCTACCAGTTTACCTTTCGGAATATGGCTATAAATTGATGGAAAGCTCGGAGTATTAGGACAGACGCTAAACCTACCGTCTGATAGGTAACGATCGTCGCCGGGTTGTTAAATTAGGCCCGTTTCTATAGAGAATTAGGGTCTTGCAGAGACACACTTTTCATAAATCTGTAAATTGGCAGAACGTATAATGATTGCGCACAATGACGCATGATTGAACTTGCTAACGTCATTCAAAATTTTATGCGATATGCCGTATATCTGGCACCGCCGGCGGAGAGCCCGCTGGGGCAGTTCGGCAATGCTTGGTTGGGGCGTGATCCGGCAGCGTGCGGTGTCCTGGCGCGGCCTGGGCTGGATGGGTACAGCGCGGACGAGATTGCCCGTCTGACAACGTCACCGGCCCGCTATGGGTTCCATGCGACGCTGAAGCCGCCGTTTCGGCTGAACGATGGGGCGTCGCCTCAAGATATGTATGACGCACTTCAAGACCTGCTTGCCGGCTTTTCAACAATTCGAATCGAACACTGGCAGGTGCGCGCGCTGGATGCCTTTATTGCCCTGGTGCCGACCGCGCCCAACCCGCAACTTCAGGCGCTTGCCGCGCATTTGGTTGAGGGGCTCGATTCTTTGCGCCAGCCGCTGACGCCGGACGAATTAGCCCGCCGTCGTCGCGCCGGCTTAACCCCGCGCCAGGATGCGCTATTGATGCGCTGGGGCTATCCCTATGTGATGGACGCATACCGACCGCACTTCACCTTGACCGGTACCGTGCCCGCGCCAGGTCGGCCCGCTCTGGTTTCAGCGCTGCATGCGCGTATGGCAGACCTTTTAGGGCCGCA
>JAFMCK010000305.1 GCA_017857825.1 Rhodospirillales bacterium | reverse complement strand
CACCGAGACCGAGGCAGAAGCACGTCTTAAAAGTATCGGCCCCAACACCTTGCCGCCACCAAAATTGGCGGGCGTGGTGGCGCTGTTCTTACGCCAATTCCTAAGCCCATTTATCTATATTCTGATCATTGCCGCCGTCGCATCTTTGAGCATCGGTCAGGTTTCCAGCGCGATTTTCATTATCGCTGTGCTGTTGATCAATGCGTTGATTGGCACGTTGCAAGAATTTTCCGCGCAAAAAGCCGCCGTTGCCTTACGAGGTATGGTCAAAGGGAAAGCCCGAGTGATCCGCGAAGGTGCGCCGCAAGCGGTCGACGTCGAAACCATTGTGCCTGGTGATCTTGTTATGCTGTCTTCGGGCGACAAGGTGCCAGCAGACATGACCTTGCGTTCGACCGACGACTTGGCCATCGACGAATCGATGCTGAGCGGTGAGTCGCTCGCCGTCACAAAGACAAGAGCATCCAAAGACAATACTGACGAAAAAGTCGGGCGCTGCTTTGCAGGCTCGGTGGTCACGCATGGGCGCGGTATCGGTATCGTCACGGCAACGGGCTATGCCACCACCATCGGCGGCATCGCCCGCGAAGTGAATAGAGAGCGCGTTTCCGAGCCGCCCCTGATCATCCGCATCCGCCGGTTCACCTATCAAGTTGCGGCCGGTATTGTCATCGCCATCGCCCTGCTGGTTGGCTTGATGATGCTGCAAGGCGGCTATGCGCCGGCGGACATGGCGTTGATGTCCATAGGGCTCGCAGTCTCGGCCATTCCCGAAGGCCTCCCCGCCGCCGTGACCGTTGCACTCGCCATCGGTATGTCGCGCATGTCGAAGCGCAATGTCATCATCCGCCAATTAGCCGCCGTGGAATCACTTGGATCGTGCACGTTCATCTGCTCGGACAAAACCGGCACCTTGACGGTCAATCAACTGACCATTCAAGAAGTCGTATTGCCGGGCGGCAACAGTTGTCGCTTTGATGGCGAAGGCGTCGGGCCTGGCAATATTGCTGTCTGCGATATTCCTGACGAGCAAATGATCCCCAGGCTTCGCGATATCTGCATCACCGGCGTATTGGCCAATGAGAGTTTTTTGGACTATGCCGGCGGCGATTGGGTGTCCGACGGTGACATCGTCGACGTTGCCTTTTTGGTGATGGCCAAAAAGGTCGGCCTGTCGCTGAGCGAAATTCGCACCGAGCAGGTCCGCAAGCAACTGATCCCCTATGAGTCCGAGCGCGCCTATTCCGGCAGCGTCAATCTGCGGGACGGCAAAGCGTGGCTGCATATCAAAGGCAGCCCTGAAAAGGTGATTGCGGCGTGCTCACATATGCTGACCCACGCCGGCACGGTGCCAATTGACGAAGCAGCGATCACTGCGCAATTCAACGCCCTCGCTGCCAAGGGGTACCGGATCATTGCCCTCGCACATCGGGCCCTCGATGACGCAGGGTCAAATATCGATATGAGCAATATGACGTTTTTAGGCATGGTGGCGATGATTGATCCGGTGCGCGGCGAAGCCTATGAGGCCGTCGCCATGTGTCGACGCGGTGGGATTGAAGTGGCGATGGTGACCGGCGATCACCCGGCAACGGCACGCGCCATCGCCGCCGACATCGGAATCGGTAGCACCGATGAAAAAGTGGTCACAGGTGATGATCTTCAACGCGCCAAAGACCAAGGGCCGATTGCCCTGGATGCCCTGGTCAAAGATGCCCGCGTGTTCGCAAGAATTGCGCCCCTGCAAAAGCGCGATATCGTCGCGAGCTTCATGCGCCAAGGGCATTTTGTGGCCGTGACCGGGGACGGCGTCAACGATGCGCCCGCGATGCGCGCCGCCAACGCAGGCGTCGCCATGGGTAAGTCCGGCACCGACGTTGCCAAAGAGACCGCTGATCTGATCGTCACCGACGATAGCTTTTCATCCATCGTAAAAGGCATTGAAGAAGGCCGCATCGTCTATAACAACATCCGCAAAGTCATCGCCTTGCTGATCGCGACCGGCTTTTCTGCCTTGCTCCTATTCTTTTTGACCGTCTTCGCCGGCTTGCCGATGCCGCTTTTGGCGGTGCAGCTGCTTTGGCTCAATCTGATTGCCAACGGCCTGCAAGACGTGGCACTGGCGTTTGAGCCGAAAGAAGGCGACGAGCTCGACTTTCCGCCCCGCAACCCGGATGAGCCGATCTTCGAGCGCCATATCATCGAGCACGTTTTAGTGGTGGGCGGCGCCATGGGCGCGCTGGCATTCGCAAGTTATGCGTGGATTATCGACAGCGGCATGCACGAAAATGAAGCACGCAGTTTGATGCTGATGCTGATGATTATGTTAGGCAATATCCACGCGCTCAGCAGCCGTTCTGAACGGACATCGCTGTTTCGCATTCGCTTCTTTGCGAATCCGTTTCTGGCGATGGCCGTTCCCCTCGCCCAACTGACCCATATCGCGGCAGCATACGTACCAGGTCTCAAAGACGTGCTTGGCCTGTACCGGGTCAGCCCTGCCCAATGGGGCACGATATTCTGCGTCGCGATGGTGCTATTAGCGGTCGAGGAGTTGCACAAATGGAGTGTCCGCCTGCGTCATCGACGCCAAAACGCGACGCCGGTCTAAGTCGCCGGCTGCTCTGCTTTCATGTCGCGGATATCGCGCATCACCAATCGCTGAAAACGGATGCTCAACCAGATCAGCGAGACAAGCGTGCCGACCATGATGCCGTGAAATAAACCAACCACACCGTTGCCCATCACGAACGCCGATACATAGCCGACCGGAACCATCACGCCGAAGAAGCTGGCGGTTTGTATAACACTGGGCGCGCACACGTCTTTGCGGCCGCGCAGCGCATTCGCCATCACCGCCTGCCCACCATCGGGCACAAACACCCACGTGATAAAGCCAACCGTGATCACCACTTCGGCCAGCAACGCCGGGTCTTCTGAATAAATTCCGGCAAAGGGCCCTGGAAAAAAGTACGTGGCGACGCCGCACACAGCCATCACCAACGTTGCTAGCGCAAGACCGGTCCACCCCGCCAACGCGGTATCCGGACCGTCGCCCCGCCCGTATGCAATACCAACCCGCACTGCCGTCGCAGCCCCGATCCCCAGTGCCAGCATAAATGCCAAAGCCATCAAATTCAGCGTCATGCCGTATGCTGCCAACGGAATTTTACCGAGCCAGCCTGCAAACGCATTGAGCGCTGCAAACGCAAGACTCTCTACACCGACACTGAGCCCGATGGCATAGCCGATGCGCCGTAGTTCCTGCCACGCTTTGAAACCGCCCTCAAGCGGCGCCCGGATCGCAAACGTCGCATGATCGCGCATCGTCCAAACCAGGCATCCGAGCGAGATCGCCATAAACCATCTGGACACAGTCGTCGCCCACGCCGCGCCCGCAGCGCCCATCGCATCAAATCCAAAATGCCCCTCAATCAGCACCCAGTT
>JAFMCK010000304.1 GCA_017857825.1 Rhodospirillales bacterium | reverse complement strand
CCTGTTGCCGGTGCGGGAATGGATCATCAATGCGATCCCCGACGGTTTGAAGCGCGCAATTTCAGCGGGCATTGGTTTGTTCTTGGCGATCATCGCCTTGAAGAACGCAGGCTGGGTTGTCGATCACCCGGCGACACTGGTGACGTTGGGCGATATCGGCTCTGCGCCGGCGTTGCTGGCGGCGGCTGGCTTTTTGCTGATCGCGGTGCTGGATGCCAGGCGCATACCGGGCGCGATCATTATTTCGATCTTGGCGGTTACGGCAGGCGGTATTGCGCTCGGCGTGTCTCCGGCCGGTGGATTTATGTCGATGCCGCCGTCGTTGATGCCGACGTTTATGCAGATGGATATCGCGGGCGCACTCAGTATTGGCCTTGTGTCGATTATCTTCGCGTTCCTGTTCGTCGATTTGTTCGATACCGCCGGCACGTTGGTTGGCCTCGCCCATCGGGGCAACCTTTTGGACAAAGACGGTCGCCTGCCGCGGCTCAAGCGTGCGCTGATGGCCGACTCCACGGCGACGATTGCCGGTGCTGCGCTAGGAACCTCGACCACGACCAGCTACATCGAGAGTGCTGCGGGAATCAAAGCCGGAGGGCGTACCGGGCTGACCGCGGTCACCGTGGGAGTATTGTTTTTGCTGGCGCTCTTTTTCTCGCCGCTTGCCGGTACGGTGCCTGCGTATGCAACGGCGCCGGCGCTGCTGTTTGTTGCGTGTATCATGACGCGTGGCTTGGCGGAGATCGACTGGGATGACATCACGGAGTCGGTGCCGGCGGTGCTGACGGCAATTGCGATGCCGTTGACGTTCTCGATTGCAACCGGATTGGGGCTTGGGTTTATCGCATATGCAGTGATTAAGCCGCTGGCCGGCAAAGCATCGGATGTGCCGGTCGCGGTGTATGTGATTGCGGCTTTATTTGTCGTCAAGTTCGCGTTGATTTAGCGGGTGCAGCAAAAGTGAGCAGTTGCAATAAAGGTGCGTAAAAGATGGAAAAACCGTACGAATATGTCAATTTTTATAATGACATCTCAGTAATGGTCCTGTATACAATCTGCACGCTTTCGGGAATGAGGGTAAAATCTCAATTCGGCCCGAGTGCGGGAGGAAACAAAAACAAACAAAAATTAAAGGCAAGGCACTAAGCCTTGCCATTTTTTTTGCTTATTTTTCAGTGCTATAAAAGCCTGGCGTTGTCTGCTCAACCACGAGCCAAGGTGGCGACAGCGTAACGATTTTCGCAAATACAGGGCAGCTTTCGCGGTGCGTGCCGGGCAAATATCCCGTGCTCATCAAAAATTCCCCAGTGATTTCGCCGCCGGTGAATTTGAAGGTCTTTTTGAACAACTTCACCCAGTCATTTTTGTGCAGCGGATGCTGCGCGTTTAGCCATGCGGCAAATCCGCCATGACTGTCCCCCATCGCCTGAATGCGCTTGGCATTTTCGATGATCGCAGCAACTTTGAGGCGGTTTCGAATGATGCCGGCATCGGCCAACAGCCGCGCAACATCATCGTCGCCAAATGCCGCAACAACGTCGACATCAAAACCCCGAAACGCAGCATTCATGCCGTCACGTTTTTTGAGGATCAGGCCCCATGATAGGCCAGCTTGGAATATTTCCATGGCCAAGCGTTCCAAAAGCGCGGATTCGTCGGTCACCGGAAAGCCGTATTCGGTATCGTGATAGGACGCATGCACAGGATCGTCTGGCGCGTAATCGCAATAGCTGCTCATACCCTGAAATCTGCATCGTCGTGAACGTTCATGCCGTCCAGCATCAGCAACTGCGCACGGCTGGCATCGCGGGACCCATAGATGTTGGCGACCAACGCATCCCCTGCCCCGTTCGGTTGCACCGGCGTCAGAAGTCGGACCAGGTCCTTGCCTTCGTGTGAGTCTAATTTCGACCAGGCGTCGATGAGGGCGGCGGCGTCCAACAGGTGGCCATTGTTTTGTTCGCCGGTCGGCGTCCACGCCAGTCCGGGACATTCCCCGTTGATCAGGCATGCCCCGGCATTTTGAATATAGCCTGGAAACGTGACTTTGGCCCAGGTACCGCCATAGGGTTGCAATATATGTGCATCAGGACCGTCCGGCCCCATCAGGCCATAGACACAAAGCCGATGCGAAGCTCCGCTTTCTAAGGAAAATTTTTGATCGCGTGCCGTGTCTATCGGATCAAGGCCAAGACGGCCTCGATTGATAGCGATGATCTGTGACAGGTCAATCGACACGGCTTAATCCGGGCGAAAACTGATCAGGCCGGAATCGCTCAGGTAATAGAAGATCACACAAAGCACGACAGTGATGAAGGTTGTTATGCCCATTTTCCGCCATACCATCGGTTTGACCGGCGCGCCCGCTTCTTGGCCGGGCTCCATTTCTTCCTCGGTCGGTGGGCGCACGCCGAACGGCAACACCATGAACAGGATTAGCCACCAGACGACGACGAATACAGCAATAATGGTTATCCAGTTATCCATGATGTTTGCGGCTCCTAGGCCCGTTCAAATAACGAATCAAAATCATTTACGCTTGCTCGAGCTCGACCAAGGTGCCGCAAAAGTCTTTCGGATGCAGAAACAGCACCGGCTTGCCGTGCGCGCCGATTTTCGGTTCGCCATCGCCTAGCACGCGTGCGCCCTCGGCTTTCATGCGGTCACGGGCCATCATAATATCGTCGACCTCGTAGCACACGTGATGCATGCCGCCGCCTGGATTCTTATCCAGGTAACCCTGGATCGGTGATTTGTCGCCGAGCGGATGCAGAAGTTCGACCTTGGTATTGGGCAATTCAACGAACACGACGGTGACGCCGTGATCGGGCTCGTCAATAGGGTCAGATACCTTGGCGCCCAAGGTGTCGCGGTACATCGCGGTGGCCTTTTCCAAGTCGGGGACGGCAATGGCAACGTGGTTCAATCGTCCGATCATGGTGTGCTCCCTACTCTGGTCTTTCGGCGTCTCGGTAACTGCATCAAATCCGAATGAGATGAACATCCGTCACCGGCTTCTTGTCAAGTAAGCGGCGGAACGATTTGCGGGCGGCAAGACGCACGGTTTCGGAAATCGCGTCATCAGATTTTAGATCACGGGCCTTCATCCGCTCAAGCGCATCGAAGATATCATCCGTGACTGCATCTAAAACCGCGTCTTCGTCCTCAGGCTCCAACATGCCGGTGGTGGTAATCATCAAGTCGGCTGCGGGCTTGCCGTCAGCGTCGACGACCATGCTGACCACGGCGGTGCCGTTCCACAGTGTTTGCACGCGCGACCGGATTGCTTCGCCGTTGTACGGGATCATCCGGTTGCCGTCATAAACCAAGCGGCCTGACGGCACTTGGTCGATCACTTGCGGATCGCCAGGCGCCAAGCGGATCATGCCGCCGTTTTCGTTGACGATGGTGTGCGGCACTTGGCACTCGCGGGCAAGTGCTGCGTGG